>NZ_JSWJ01000029.1:0-117725 GCF_000826845.1 Phaeobacter sp. S60 | reverse complement strand
TCCGCAACTTCGTCGTCCGATACACTCTTTGCGCTGTCGAGAATGGTCATCCTCCCGTTGATCACATCGAACGCGAGATGCTCGGCCCCGCCGATCTGCGGGCCGATTACCTTATTCAAGATCGCGACCTCCTCGGCGCAATCGAGGCCGGACACCTGAAAACTGCGCCCGCCGGTTGGGGCGGGCGTCGTCGGTGCGATGTCGCCGCACGTTCCGGCGCTACCACAGCAACTGCCGCCGCTTGCCTGGGCATCTTCGGCGTGATCGTGATCGTGGCGGTGGGTGTCGGACGGCATGAACGGACCTCTGGATTCGGGTGCTTTGTCATGACATAGCCCCTACAGTAGCTAGAGCTTCAAGAGAAAAGTTCGGTGGTATTTCCGTTTGTTTTCTTGCTAGACGGTCCGACGACAGCCTCAATCACGGCGTGAGGCATAAAGAGCCGATACTAAGAAAAACAGAAAGGAAAGGAAACTCGATGCAGGTTTTGATGCTGAAGCAAAAAATGATGGTTGCGGTGGCGCTTTTGCTCACGACAGGATGCGCCATCCAGCCGACAGGGCCGAACGACACGGCAGACCAGACGGGCAACGTTCCCGAAGCTGTGGTTGCGATGGCTGCTCCGGATCAGGATGTTGCAACCGCGCGCCTCGTGCCGGAAGACGGCTGCTATTGGTACGAACATAGCGGGCCGGTCGAAACGACGCTGCTGCCGTTGCGCACGGCGAACGGTAATCCGATCTGCGTGGCACGCGAAGCTTGAGGACGCGCCACACGTTGGATCAACGCGCCTCAGACCTACGCACCACACTCAACTTCGCGCGGTGACACTGTCCTCCGCCGAGTACAAATGTGCCGTCGATTCGATCTCAACGTTGGGATAAAGTTCGTTAATGTGAGCCATGACCATCCGCACGCAACCCGAACTGGCTCGACCGCCGATACTTCTCGGATAGGGCGTGCCGTGTATTCGAAGATAAGTGTCGCGGTCTCCGACGTACAGATAGATGGCTCGTGATCCCAAAGCGTTTTCGGGGCCGGGTTCCATCCCGTCGGCCCATCGTGCGTTTTCCGGATCCCGCTCGATCATGTTCTGGGTCGGTGTCCAATGCGGCCACCTCACCTTGCGTTTGATCGTGTAGACCCCAGGCTCATATAGGTTGCCCCGGGCAATGGCCACACCGTAGCGCATTGCGGTCCCGCTCTCCTCGATATGATAGAGATACCGCGCGACCGCATCGACATGGATGTCTCCTGGCACGAGTCCGGGTTTCGCGACCACGCGCTGGGGCAAAAAGCGCGGGTGTAGGCCCCAAGGGTTTGACGTGGCCGGATCGAATCCGGGCGGCGTGACTTGCGCGTCCCATTCAGCCTTCTGTGCCTCGGCGGGCCAGGTATCGGCCAACAGGGGGCTGGAAACAGACGCGGAGAATAGCGCCGTTGTTGTTTGAATGAAGTGTCGTCTTGTCAGCATGTCTTACCCTTTCGGTTCCCACCAGAATCTATGGCAAGAACGGTATCTGTTCACTTTGATTAGATAGGACTTCTAGTGGCTAGAGGTTCAAGGACATATTTTCGTGAAAACACACGATCCTTGTGATCCGCAATTTACCATCCGCTACTACGAAAAGATCGGCGCGCCGCCCAGCCTGACCCGGCCTGTTCCCGAGACCACGGTTGCTGCAGAGTCAGATCCTGTCGAAGCTGGCTATGGAGGAAGGCCATATCGCCCGCTTCGCCTGAGCAGCGAACGGCAGTGTGGTGAACTTTGACTTGCACGGTGACGGGGGCAGGCAAAGCAGCAACGACAAACAGGGCCGCGCAGTGTCCAAAATACCGGGCGTCTTGCTCGCCGCCTTCACCAGTCATCATAGATGGTGAAGGCACAACCGCACGGAAGCGCCGGCCACAGCGGCCTTGCGCACTGGCGAGGAGTATCTCCAAATTCGAGCACCTTGATTGCCAAGGTTCCGGCGGGCTTTGCCTCCTCCTACCGGAACTTTGGCCGACTGGCACGCACCCGTCAGGATACCGAGCGATGACGCTCATCTCTTAGGTCGTGGTGCGCCACATCCGGAACCGGCCCTGCCCGGTCACTTCGCAGATCAAACCCCGCGCTTCCATCCAGACGAGGTTGCGCTGGACGGCGGCGCGGCTGGCACCGGTCAGGGTCTCGGCCATTGGGGCGGAGACGAGGGGCCATTCGGCCAGCACGGCGCGCAATGCTGGTGGTGTCTTGCCAGAGAGCGGGGCCATCATGGTTTCCGCCCGAGCTGACCATGCCTGGATATCGTCGAGGTGTCGCATTGCTGTCAGGCATGCTGTTTCCATTCCCTCGAGCCAACGCTCTAAGCGCTCAGCCGATGGGCCACTGGCGCGCAGCCCCCCTGCCCCGCGTGTAGCCAGAGGCGCAAAGATGGCCCCCCCATTCGAACTCGGGCCTTCGCTGGCGGCAATGCGTGCGGCGGTAACCGCCGCTTCCATCCGGTCGCCCTGTTGCCCGAGGCCCGCAAGGCTCCAGAGGTGAAACCCCATGCAGGCGCGTGTGATCGGGTGCAGGTCGGCGGCTTGCGCCATCAGGTCAAGCCAACCGCCCGCGCGATCCGCAAAGGGCTCGGCTTCATCCGCCATGTTTTCGGGGTCACGGCGATCGAGGAAAGCGGACAGGTCCACCCCTGGGCCGGGACCGCCTGTCAGACGCCGCACTGCCCATCCGACACGCGCGAGCGCTGCGGTGTCGTCCTGCACGCCGGACAAGCGCATGGATATCCAGAGCGCCAGCCGATCCGGGCCAATTCGGTCGCCTGCAAACCAGCTGAGGTCTGCCGCCTCCATCAGCGCGAGCCTGTGCCGCCAGCCCTCCGGACCACGGTGCAGACGGTCATCCAGTGCGCCAATCCGGCCAGCCACACGGGCGAGATGGGCGGCATTGCCTGCCTCTGCCTTCCGCCAATCGTCGAGGACTGCGGTTTCACGCAGCTCTGCCCTCGGTCCGGGCGGCAGATATTCCGGCTCCACTTCCATCGGACCGGGCAGGAACCACAGGTCGTCCTCAGACGCCTCTTCGAGCCCCTCCGCATCCACTAGAGGGTCGTCAAAAATATCATACTGCGTGGAAACTTGAGGCTTCATATGTGCAAAATACGGCACTTTTGCATTTTACCCAAGTGTTTTGTCAGAGTGCGCCTGCATACCTTATATAGCACGCGCGCTCGGTGGTCTGCGAGATTTCTCTGATCGCGCTCAGCGTATGGAATCCAAGGGGTTTTTGATGAGCAGCACCACAGAGAGAGCGGTTGCATTCGTTTACAAACGGTCGTTTAGTAACGGTATATGAAATTGCAAACGGCCGATTTTCATGCCCCTGATAGGCTATGCGCGCGTATCCACAGAGGATCAGACCCCCCTGCCCCAGTCTGAGGCCCTGCAAACTGCGGGATGCGTCGAGATCTTCGAAGAGCACGCCTCAGGCGGCAATCGTGCCCGGCCGGTGCTTGCCCGCTTGCTGGAGCGCATTAGCAAGGGCGACACGCTGGTTGTCGTACGGATCGACCGGCTCGCACGGTCTCTGTCGCACCTTCTCGAGGTGATCGAACGGTTGGAGGCCAAGGGGGCGTTCTTTCGTTCCATTCAGGACCCGATCGACACCGGATCCCCGCAAGGCAAGTTCACGCTGCAGGTTCTGGGCGCCGCGGCCGAGTTCGAGCGGGCGCTGATCCGGGAACGTACCAAAGCAGGGCTGGCGAGCGCCCGTACCAAGGGCCGGGTCGGCGGGAACCCTGGACTGCGGGCCAAAGACCCTGCTGCTCTTCGCAAAGTACGGCTGGCGCGACAAGACGGCTACATGGAGCGTCTGAACGAGACGGCACAAGATTGGGTGCCCCATGTGCGCCGGTTGCGACCCGACTTGGCCTGGGAAGACGTGGTGCGCATCATCAACGGCCCCTTGCCCGAGGCGCGTCGCTGGACCCAAAGCCGTCTCTTGCGCGCTGTGAAGGCCTATGTCGGCGACGGCTTCCTGCCGGCCGAGGTGCTAGCCCGCGCCGGGCGCCGCGAAACCGACGACCGTCTGCCCGCCATCGTCGCCGGCATCAAGGGCGCGGACCCCGACATCACGCTTCAGGCGATCTGCACCCGGCTGGAAGCGATGCGCGAACGCACGCCTCGTGGCCGAACAAGATGGCAGCCGTCTTCGGTGAAAATGCTGTTGGAGCGGGCGGAACGACTTGGCCTCATGCCGTACGAATCGAGCCAAAATCAGATGTAGCTTCTGACCCGAATCCAAAAAATTTCACCGGGAGAAAACTCCGCAGGAGGCAGAAAGTGCCATTAGTTGCTTGGGGTTAGCTGCTAATATGCCAACTCAACAGAGTAGCGGCTCGATTTGGTTAGATCTGCATTTAATATATCTATATCAATGACTTGCTGAGTTTTTTACACGACAACACCTATAGGTGTTGTGGATAACTTTCACACTACATTTAGATTCTTCTTGCCGGACTCACTGGATCGTGGCATTCCCATTCTGACGGCAAAACGCGTCAGACACGCTGTACACCGTCAGAATGACTAAGAGCCTCAACAGAGGCCGAGAGTGGGCGGCAGGACATGGATGATCGTAACATTGGATACACGCAAGGCATAGGCTCTTCCGATATCGGAGCATTTGCCAACAATCTGGCTGAGTCTTTGGATCGCCAGATGAAGATCGCTTTCGAACCCGAAGAACGAAAGTCCCTACGTCGCTTCAGTTCCACCGAAGTCGCCGGCCTCCTGCGCGTAAGCACATCTAACCTGCGCAACCGGCACAAGGACGGCAGCTTCCCGGAAGTGCATACAGACAACCGCGGACACCGGTTCTACACAGCCCAAGAGATTGATGAGTTGCGCGATGTTCTTGGACGCACTGGAAAGAACGCAGAAAGCTACCGCCCAGGTCGACGTGATGGCGATCGTCTCCAGGTGATATCCGTCGTCAACTTCAAAGGCGGCTCATCAAAGACTACTACAACGATTCATCTTGCGCAAAGGTATGCCTTGCGCGGTTACCGCGTGCTGGTCCTAGACCTCGATCCGCAAGCAAGTTTGACCACGTTTTTCGGCTTTCGGCCCGAGCTTGAGTTCGCCGATGGCGGCACAATCTATGATGCTTTGAGATATGAGGACCAAGTTCCTCTCTCGAACGTCATCCAAAAGACCTACTTCCATAAGCTCGACATGGTGCCCGCCGGTTTGATGCTCTCGGAGTACGAAACCGAGACCGCAAACGCTCTCGCCCGTCGCGTACAGCCCATCTTTGCAGAGCGCCTCGCCTTGGCGCTTGAAGAGGTTGAGGCAAACTACGACATCGTCCTGATCGACTGCCCGCCTCAGCTTGGGTTTCTAACCCTGACTGCGCTGGCAGCGTCGACGGGGCTTTTGGTTACCGTGGTACCTGGCATGCTTGACATCGCATCCATGAGCCAATTCCTGAAGCTTGCTTCAGAAACGGTCAAGGCCGTGGAGGAAGCCATCGGTCGGCGTGTCACATGGGATTTTGTCAAGTTCCTGATTACCAGATATGAACCGTCGGACGGTCCGCAGACCCAAATGGCAGGCTACCTGAGATCAATTCTGGCAGGTCAGGTCATGACAGAGCCAATGCTGAAGTCTACGGCGATCTCCGACGCGGGGATGACCCAGCAGACCGTCTACGAAGTCGATCCAAGCCAATTCATCAGAAAGACAATTGATCGCGCCCTGACCAGCGTGAATGGCGTTGGCGATGAGCTAGAGCAGACGATCCAAATGGCATGGGGGCGTCGCTGATGGCCCGAAACATCTTCAACCAGCCTCCAAGGAATGAGACGGAGAGCGGAGCCCCCTCCCCTACCCCGCCAAAAGCGGCAAAGCTGCCGGGATCTGTTGGAGGATTGCGCGACTCTTTGCGCGAGATCACAGCAAACTCGATTCGCGATATCGAACCCGATCAGATTGACATGGATGGGCTGCGCGATCGGTTGGTGCTGGAAGATTCCAGTATCGATGAGTTGGCCGAGAGCATTCGCAAGCATGGCCAACAAGTGCCCATCATGGTCCGTCCATCAGCCCAACCGGACAGATACCGCATCATCTACGGCCGCCGCAGGCTTGCGGCGATCCGTAAGGTCGGTGGAACGGTCAAGGCAATTGTTCGAACCTTGGACGATGACGCATCTCTGATCGCTCAAGGCCAGGAGAACAACCTCAGGCTTGATCCGTCTTTTATAGAAAAGTCTCTTTTTATCAAAGAGATGCAAGAATCCGGGTACAAACCCGGTGTCATTCAAGATGCTCTAGGTCTGACCCGGCAAGGCGTATCCAACCACAGGGTCGTCATAGAACAACTGCCAGACGGTCTTGTTCAACTCATCGGGCCAGCACATGGGATCGGACGACGGCAGTGGGGTGATCTAGCTGCCTTGTCGGTGAAGGTAGATTTGGTGGACATCGCCAAAGAGGCGCTCGCCGCCCTGCCCGACGACACTCCTAGTTCCGAAAAGTTCCAAGCGGTCTATTCGGCTTGCTCGAGCAAAGCACGTAGCGACAAGAAGCCGCCCAATCGTGGGCTGACTTCGGTCATCAATGATGAGAACGGCAGTTCATTGGGCACGCTGACAATCGATGAGAAGGCGATCGCGCTCAAGGTCACCAAGAAGGACAATCCAGAATTCGGCCAATGGCTCGAAGAGCACGCGGAAGCTACGCTTTTGCAACTCTTCGTACAGTGGCGGAATGAGAGAGGCTCTGGGTCCTAACCCAGGCCACACAGAGCAACACGAGCAGAGGAGAAAAGCGAAGACCCGAAAGAAAAGAGCCCCCCAAAGTTTCCCCTGGAGAGCCCTCATCATCTGATTAGCATCTTTGATGTAGCAACCTCCAGCATACCGGTCAAGAGTCACCGATTCGGTGGACTGATATTTTTTGCCTTTTTCCGCGAAAATTCGAGGAAAGAGACGGGGAAGTTGTGGGCCGAACGGTCGTCGTGAACAAGCCATGGCATTTACAAAACTCTCGATCGAAGCCGCAGGTGCTGATGCAACCCGCGGCTCATTTCCCCCATCTGAAACCGACGTCTGGACCATCTTCAGAGCCCTGAGAGATGCACGCAGCGTGTTTGGTCTACGTCCTGGCCACATACAGACACTTCAAGCAATGCTCAGTTTTCTGAAACCTGGCCATGGCGAAACGGTTTTTGCGTCTAACGATTCACTTTGCCAGCGCGTTGGCGGAATCGACGAACGGACACTCCGGAGGCACATCAACCGCTTCGTTGAACTCGGATTCATCAAGCGCAATGACAGCTCGAACCGAAAGCGCTACCGCGTTCGCTCATCCGGCGGGGAGTGCATCAGTTATGGATTGTCTCTCACCCCCCTGCTCCAACGTGCGAGCGAGCTTATAGCCATCGCGCAAGAGATGGAGAATAACCGGCGAGATCGGATATTTGTCCGCAAACAGATCCTTACAAAGCTCGCCCATTTGGAAGAGCACGATCCTAGCAACGCATTCATCAACCACGCACGGAAAGCTCTACGCAGGAAGCTGAGCCTCCCCGAATACCACGCTCTGCTCGCCAATACAGATGCAGAATGCCAGAGTTTGTCTACCCCGGATGACCCGCCTGAAACTATGGAATTGCCCGCCAATGACGGACAAACTGTCCGGCATCAATCTAAGTCTGAAGAAGAAAAAAAAGATTTAGATAGCAACATAGGCCTTGAGGCCCTGAAACCAGACTTGCTGACCTCAGTCTGCGATCAGGCGACATCGTTCTCCACAGAGAGACTTAGAAACTGGTTGGACATTGAAAACCATGCTCGAACACTTGCACCCATGATGGGCATTCACCCAGAGACTTTCGAGAAAGCCAAGAATGCTGTAGGAGCTCAGAAAGCGTCATGCGCGATCTTCATCATGCTACAGCTTGGAAAACGCATCAGGGATTTTGCAGCGTATTTTCACAGTATCACCCTGGGTCAAAGGCAAAACCAATTTGATCCATTAGCTTTGATCAAGCGACTGTCCGAAAACAATGAGCGAACTGTCTAATGTCCACCGCGGTGGACTTCGAACGAGAATCGGCGCTTGTGGCAACCAAAACTGTCCAAACGCACATAGCGGCGCGTGGTGGTTCTTCAGTTTATCTCAGACCAGCAGATGTCCACCGCGGTGGACAAGTGACACATGAGCAAGCCTTGATGAAAATCTGGCCGCCCATGGAAGAAATCGGCGGCCAGGCATTACACCCTAAATGCCTAAAGTTATTGTGGGAGGTCACCGTCTCCAAAGAGGTTTGGAAAGAGCCGCTCTCGATAATCCAACGGAAACGCCAACCGAACCGGCGTCTTCGGCGAGGCGGACCTCAGGTATCCGGCGGCGGTCAGTTTACTCAGCGTGTTGCGAGCAGTACGCTCGGACGTCTTGAGCACAATCTGCGCATCGCCTCGTTCCAGTGCCCCATGCCGAAGAACCGCCGAGATTAGTTCCGGCGCTCGCTTGTCATCGATGGTATCTGCAACAAGACGACGATACCGTTGGTCTAGTCCGCCGAGATCGAACAATCTTGCTGAGAAGGTGATCTGGTCGAGCGTCACCTTTAGGAACCATTCACTAAACGTCTTCAGTGCCGCTTCTGACAGGTTCCCCCGTCCGTCGCGGTCTCCGCGGCGTGGACTGTCGGCCAGATCCATCATCCGTTTGTACTCGCCCCGATCGGTTAGCCCGCGGGCCAGCCCACGTGATACGGACCAGAGCCCTTGGCCACCAATCCCCGCTGTGAGGGCCATGGCATGAGACATCAGTCTGCTGACACGGCCGTTACCATCCGGGAAAGGGTGGATGTAGTTGAGCCGGTGATGCGCAGAGGCGATCGCGATGATCCGTCCGCTCGAAGACCGCGCCGCAATCTGAAATCGTTTGTCGAAATGGTCCATGAATGCCGCGACGCGCGACGATGAAGGAGGTAGGTGGCGCCCGACCGCAACTTCCCGATCATCATCCTGGCGCATGCGTCCCGGAACGATGGGCTCTTGTGTGCCGTCGGGATGTTCGATGACCCGAAACTCATCCGGCATCTCGTCGTAGAAGCTCTTATGGACCCAAGTCAGGAATTCGACGGATGTGGGGCGGGGCAGGGTGCCCTTGCGATGCATCTCGTCGATGGCCCGTTGAACGATGACGTGCGCCCGGGCCTCAAGGGCGAGGGGACGGGTTTCTTCCTCAAGCTCGGCGCCAGCCAGCGCCCTTTCGATGTCGCGGGGGCGCGTGTTGTGTCCTTCGATCAGGTTGGAGTAGTAGCAGTTCATCACACGGACGAGATCGGCAAGTTCGGCTGCGCTGTCAGGATGCAACCCTTGTCCCAGCCCGGTGGCTTCCCTCTGGATGTCGACCGAAAGGTCTGCCAGTTCTGTCGGAATATGCTCCTCGAAGAAGCAGGGTTCGATCCTGGCGGGTGTTTCCAGCATTTTGCCGATCTTCCATGTTTGCAAAGTAATTGAAAAATAAACACATTTTGTACTTTTAAGCAAGGTTTTGCCGATATGCGTTGCCGATCTTGGTTGCCGATCTAGAATTGCTGCATGAAATCAATGGCTTCGGCAGATGTGCCGGGCTTTTCGGTTTTGTTGTGTGCCCAAAGGGGCCGAAAAAAGAGAAAGTGTTCTTCGGGTTTTGTGACTGACGGATGAGGACCTTTGGGGTCCCTCAGATGGGTCCGGGCCGGATTCCGGTCTGTCTTTCCTGATGAAGGGCATTCCCATGCAAACAGGTGTCTTGCGCGTGCTCCGCGCAACCGCTGCCTCGTGGTGGCGGCATAGAGAGTTGCGCCGAACTGGCCAGACGTTGCTGGCACAGCGGCTCGAACGCCAGACCGTCCTGCGTGATCTCGGCTATCTGAAGCAGGCCGCGTCATTACCAAACGCGCATGTGATCTGCGGAGAGGGCGGGACATTCATCCATCTCGGCTGGACCACCGTTTCGACCTTCGCGCTGATCGAGCGCTTTCCCTTGGCCACTCTTGCGGTCGCACGAGGAACCCCGTTCATCGATATCCGACCCATCAGTGACGTCATCGCCTTCGCGAACTTGCCGTGCGTGGCGCGGGACGGATCGGTTGACCCTGAACCTTCGGGTTCCGGCAAGTCCGTCTCGCTGACCACCTACATCGACATGGTCGAAGGGCTCGGCGCGAGGATCCTCAACGATCCGCGGTCCCATCAGTCAGCCTGATCACCACTTACTCTCACCAAAACTCGAAAGGAGGCCAGCCATGGCCCGATCCCGCACGCCCAAATTCGATGCCTCCGAGGTCATCACAAACGAAATCATCCGCATCATCGAGCGCGGCGTCCTGCCGTGGCGCAAGCCATGGACCGCAGGTGGCAGCTCTCGTCCCCTGCGCGTGGGCGGAGAACCCTACCAGGGAGTGAACAACTTCCTGCTGACGATGCGGACCGTGATGGCGGGCCACAGCTCTCCCTTCTGGATGACGCTGCCGCAGGCCAATGCGTTGGACGCAAAGGTCCGCAAGGGCGAGAAGTCCTCTGTCGTCGTTTACTACGGTCAAAGCCGGAGAGACGCCGGCGATGAGCATGTTCACAGCGACGGGGATGATCACTCCGAGGAAGCCCGTATCTTCCGCTTCCAGAAATCCTACCGTGTGTTCAATGCCTGCCAGATCGAGGGCTTGCCCGACAGCTTCTACCCTGACCCGGAGCCCGTGCCCGAGCATGCGCCGTCCGAGCCCATCCCGCACATGCAGACCTTCTTTGATGCGATCGACATCACAACCGTCTTCACGGGCACGGAGGCGTACTATTTGCCGCCCGTGGACAAGGTCTACATGCCGTCCATCACGCGGTTCCAGGACCCGCGCAATTTCTACGGGGTCTGGGCCCATGAGCTGGCCCATGCCACGAAAGCCCCGCATCGGCTGAACCGTGATTTCGGGTTCTCGAAGTTTGGCAACACGTCCTATGCGCGCGAGGAGATCGTCGCGGAATTGACCTCGGTGTTCCTGGGTCAGACGCTCGGCTTCACGGCGCATACGCTCGAGATGAATGCCGCCTACCTCCACAACTGGTTGCGCGTTCTTCGGTCGGACAAGGGTGCGATCTTCAAGCACGCCGCGGATGCGCAGCGCGCCTGTGACTATCTGATCGCACAATCTGAGGCGGGTAGGGCAGGGCGCAGTGCCGAGGCCGCCTGACCACACGGAGAACGGAGACTCGCATGTCACGCAAGGAACCCAAGACGCTGCGGGTGGCCTGCTTCGAAGACGGCCGCCGCAAGATCATCACCTTCAAACGCGGTGCCTATTGGTGGAGCCCGTCCGAGGGCGCTTACCCGCTCTCGGCGGCACTCGAGAGCATCAAGGAACAGGGCGGCTGGATCGAAACCATCCCCAACCCGAACTACAGAGCCAGAGGGCTGTTCGGGTAAGGCGCCTTCTGCTTCGGTCCTTCCGCCAAGCAGAAAAGTGAAAGCGGGCTTTGGGAAGGGTGTTTCAACTTCTCAAAGGAGATCCCATGTCCATGACCGTTCAATCCCAGCCAGACCGTCCGGATCCGACCGTGATCGCGGCGCAAAACGACGCGTTTCGCAAGCTCGCGTGCCTTGGAGTGGCGCCCGCGCAGCCCACCCAGGGCCGAATGCATGTCACCCGCTCGCTTATGGAGGCCGGTGACGGCTTCATGGCCGAGGCGGTGAAGGCCACCGGTGCGTTCGATACATTCGAGCCTGAGAATGATCCCGAGGGATGGCACGATTTTGGCGCGGTCGAGATCCGGGGCGAGACCGTGTTCTGGAAAATCGATCTCTATGAGGCAGATTCGGATTTCCGCTACGGGGCCGAGACCCCGGACAATCCTGCCACAACCATGCGCGTGCTGACCATCATGCTGGCGCGTGACTGGTAGGGTAGGAGGGCTTCCCAAAGTGTCGATCTGAAAACTCAAGGCCCACTGACCCCTCAAAGGGAAAGTGGGCCTTTTGTCTTGGTGATCCCTGAAGCCGGGGATTGGTCACGCGCGTGAGCGCGCGGGCCACACCTCACCCTCCTGGAAGGATATCCCATGACCACAAGCTTTGCTCCCCTTACCGTCGCCATCGGCGATCTGATCCCGCATCCCGCCAATGTGCGCAGCAACGCGCCGGAAACCTATGACCCCGAGAACATCGCGCATCTGAAGGCCAGCATCGCTGTGCTGGGCCTGCTCCAGCCGCTCTTGGTCCAGAAGCTTGACGGCAAATATGCTGTCCTCGCCGGTGGCCGACGCCATGCTGCGCTGAAGGAGCTGGTCGCCGACAAGGCCACCAAGGGGTTCATGGCGAAAACCAAGGTCGACTGTCGCCTTGTCCCAGACGACTGCGACGTCACCACGGCGCTGTCGCTCGCCGAGAACATCACCCAGGCACCGATGAATGCCATCGACGAGTTCGAGGCTTTCGCCCGGATGATGGAGGTCGACAGCCAGACGCCCGAGACGATCGCAAAGACCTTCGGCGCCACGGTGGCGGCCGTGAAAGGCCGGTTGCGTTATGGCCTTATCCACCCCGACATCCGCGCCGCAGCCCGGGGCAAGGTGATCACGCTCGACACGATGAAGGCCTTCGCCGAGCACCCGAGCCAGGAGGCGCAGCGCGAGGTCTTCGAGGCGCTCACGAAAGACGGCGGCTATCTGCAGGCCTACACCGTCCGTCAGGCCCTCAAATCCCGCGGCGTGCAGGTCAGCGATGATATTGGGGCCTTTGTGCGCGCGGACTACGAGGCGCGGGGCGGTGCTGTCGCGGCTGACCTTCTGGAAGAGCATTCCGTGCTTGAGGATGCAGCACTGGTCGAGACCATCCTGCTCGAGAAGCTCGGTGCCGCCGCCGAAGAGGCCCGTATGAGGCTGGGCTTTGCCTGGGCCGATGCGATGGTCCGCTATGATTACGCGACCATGGCGGACTATGGCCGCGTCTATCCCGGCCCGATTGAGCCGGATGAAGCGGCCCAGAAGCGCATCGATGAGATCACCGCAGAACTCGAGAAGCTGCAGCTCGAGATGGAGGATGAGGGGCTCGAGGACGGTGCCTACAATGCCCTTTACGAGCGCGTGGACGCCTTGGAAGAAGAAGTGCGCGATCTGCAGGAGGCCTACAGCGCCGAGGACCTCGCGCGGTCCGGGGTGATCGCGTCGTGGCAGGGTGGGCAGGTCACGCTCCATGTTGGCCTCGTCCGCCCCGAGGACACCGTGAAAGTGGAAGGCGCGCGCGGCTCGTCGGTCAACCCGACGGGGGAAGAGGCACCGGACGCCGGCGAAATCACCTATCCAGCCTCGCTGGCTGAGGACCTCAAGACCGAGCGGGCCATGGCCCTTGGCGCCGCGATGGCGCTGCATCCGGAAGCCACGCTCGATCTGACGCTCTTCAAGCTGGTCAGTGACGTTCTGGCCAGCGGAATGAGTGTCACGCAGGCGATCAAGATCGATGCCCGCAAGGAATACCGCAGCCATGCCAAGATGGACGAGATCGACGAGACCTCGCTCGAGCAGGTGGCGGCGGCGCATGATGCGCTTGATCTCTCCTGGCTCGATGACACCCGCGCGCCCGCCGATCAGTTCGCGGCGTTTCGCGCGCTGGAGGCAGGCGAGAAGGCCAAGCTCGTGGCCTATGCCACCGCCAGCACCACGCAGTCCTGCTTCGCGCGGGATCCTCGGCGCGACAGCCTGATGCATGCGTTCGAGATCGAGATCATGCCCGACATTCGCGCATATTGGACGCCGAATGCGGCGCTCTTCAACCGCTTCAAGAAGGCCTGGCTCCTGAAGATTCTCGGCGAGGATCTGGGTCTCGCCCAAGAGGCGGTGACGCTCGCCTCGTCGAGCAAGAAAGAGATCGTCGCCTTCTGCGACAAGCTCTTCGCCGAGCCTTTCGCCACACTCACGGACGCGCAGCGCGCTGCCGTGGCCACCTGGTGCCCGCCCATGATGCAGACCGCCGGTGTCGCCTGTGATGAGGCGGAGCCCGCTGCGGAAACCCCCGAGCCTGACAGCGAGGTCGCGCAAGCGGCCTGAGTCCTCACGCGACTCGCGCGAGGCATTCCCCGCGCGGGTCGACCCTCCCACACCCAACCGAAAGACATCCTCATGGCTATTCTCAAGTTCTCTGCGTCCGCTGTTGCGGAACAGATCGCCCATGCGCGCGCCTGCAAAACCTTCTTGCCCAACTGGAACGGGCCCGTGGACAGGCCCGCCCTGATCCTCATCGTCGGCAATGGTGTGCATCTGCGCTCAAACGGCATCGATGGCACGACCACCCGTATCGTCACCACCGAACAGGCCGATCCCTCCTTCGCTTTCGCCGACGGCATGAACCCGTTTCGGGACACCGACTGGATGGCGCAGCGCCGCATGGCGTTTCGCGATCTGACCGGCCAGTTCTATACCGACATCCTGGATGACGTGCAGGTGCTCATCGACCGGGGGCGGGGGGCGATCCGGCTCGCCACCGATGGCCACAGCATCCGCGTCTTCGTGCGCCGGGCCTCGGATTATCTCATCGGCGGGACCTACGAGGTGCCGTCAGGCCTCGGCGGCACCTTCCGGGTCATCCTCAAGGATGCCTGCGACACCTTCGCGATCGTACAGAACTGCGGCAATTGCGAGGATTTTGACGCCATGCAGCCCTACCGCGTGCCGCTCGATGCGCTGATGGAAATCGATGACCGGAGGGCGGCGTGATGGGTTGGCTCTTCTACACCGACGGCCGCGTCCAGACCTACGCGGATGAGAAAGCGGAGATTGCTCGGCTGTGCACCTTCGAGGGCGAAAGGCGCAAGACGGAACTGGTCAAAGCCTGCAAGGTGGGTTCGACTTGGTACGCGGCGGCAAAGGTCACAAATATCGACGGCACCCCTGTCGAAGACACGACCTATGTCACCGATGCGGATGGCTCCATCACTTTCGCCGCCGTATTCCTTACCCGATATGATGACGGCTGCTGGGGCTACAAGGACATGGAGGAAAGCGCGGGACCGGTCGAATCCCGCGCGCCACTGAGCCTATTGGCCCTGCTGTCCGAGCTGAAAGACCCAGACAGCTATGCTCATGCCTGGCGCCAGCGCTGCCAGGACTGGGCTGCGATCCCGGACTACGAGGAAGGCGACAAGATCAAGCTCGCCACCCCTGTGACGCTCACCGATGGCAGTACCTGCCAGATTGTCACCGCGACCCACTACAGGCGCGGGCGGCAAAAGCGCCGCTGCTACCGCATCGAGGAAACTGGTGGGCTCGTACGCCTGTCGAAGGCCTCGCTTGCGGGCTCGGAGCTGCTCAGCTCCACGAAAGGTGCGGCTAGCCCGGTGCTGGCGGAGTTCCTGGCGGGGCGAAATTAGGTCCTGCGCCGGACGGTTCATCGACCTGCCCGGCGACAGCAGATGCTGCGGCTTGTCTTGACAAGGCAATGCAAATGCATTACCTATCGCGGGCAGCAAAGCCCCTTTTCTTCAGGAGACTGCCATGACAGCCCTCGCACAAGATGTCTCGAAACTCACGGATCGGTATCAGACGACCGTGCCGGCGGGTGTGCGCAAACAGCTCAAGCTGGGCAAGGGCGACCAGATTCGTTACTGCACCGAGCCGAGTGGCAGGGTCTATATCGAGCCCGTGCGCAGCGACGAGGAAGATCCCGTGCTCGGAGCCTTTCTCGATTTTGTCGAGGCCGATATCAAGGCGCATCCGGACCGCATTCGGGCTTTCGATGGGGCTTTGCATGACCGTCTTGCAGCACTGGTCGGAGACGTTGATGTCGATCTCGATGCGCCGCTATCGCTCGAGGATGAATGAGCGGCGATAGCGTGCCCGCCCAAGCGCCCCTTGTCGTGAATGGATGGTCGATTTATGCGCACCCACTCTTTCTGGACCAGCTCGAAGGGCTGGTCGAGGAGGTAGAGGCGCGTAAGGCTCGCGATCCCAAGACCTGGCACAAGAAAAACCCAACGAAACGGCTGGCCGCCATCTTCAAGCTGGTCACCGAGGCCATACCTGCAGATCCGGGTGCCGCCGCTTTCCGGCAAGGCGGCACACTAGGCGATCACCGCAAGCACTGGTTCCGGGCGAAATTCTTCCAGCAGTATCGGTTGTTCTACCGGTTCAACAGCGATGCGAAGGTCATCGTGGTGGCATGGGTGAACGACGACAAGACCCTGCGCGCCTATGGCAGCAAGACGGATGCCTATGCGACGTTCAAAGGGATGCTGGAAGATGGCAACCCACCTGACAATTTCGACGCGCTCTTGAAAGAAGCTGCAGCGGCAGGCAAGCGGTTCGAGAAATCCCTTGAAGCGGTGCCCGATCGGTAAGTGGGCCAGCTTGCTATGACCCTTTGGCAACATCATTTACGACGCCACGCTCGAAGATGTAGCATCGGCTGATAATGCGGTCGGAGAAAGCACAATGAATGAGACGGAAAAGGATAGGCAGCACCTCGGTCTAGAGGAGCAATGCGCGCCTGACCTGACGGGGCACCGTTTCCCAATTGCTGTGCGCGTTGCAGACATGCCCGATGACCTCGGCAAGCTGCTGGATATCGGGCTCGAGGAGCATTTCCGTGGCCGCTGAAGCGAATTCTTATGACACGTGGTTTTGCGCGCAGGTGCAGGCCACGCTGGAGGATGCACGCTCGGGAACATCTCAGGTTCAGGTGATGCAGGCCGCACAGGCATTGATTGATGCGAAGCGGCAGGTCGAACCCAAGTCCTGACCAAGCCTTGGAGGTCAGCGCGGTCTGACTACGTCACCCTGAAAAGCGAAAGCGGGCTTTTTGTCCTTTGGAACTCAGACCCTGATCCAAAGGAAAATCCCCATGTCCAAACCCAGAACGGCCAACCCGGCTCTCGCAATCTCCGAAGCCGATCTCGCCTCTGCCCTCGCGCAAATCGGCACGGAGGTCGATGACCAGCCCCTGCGCAGTTCAGCGCTCGCGCGTATCATGCGCGAGACGTTTCATGGCAGCGATGCCGGTGGCGCCTGGGACTGGCGCATGGCCTATGACATGATGCAGGCAGCGGCCATCCAGGTGCTTCTGCGTGGGGCCGGTGCCACAGCAGACATCGCCAACGCAAAACTCCTCGCCTCACGTCTCCTTACGGAAACCCGCCGGTCAGAGCAGCAGATCCGTCTGCAGCAGTTTTCCACGCCGCTGGCATTCGCGACCACGGCGGTGCGGGCCGCGGCGATCCGCAAGGGCGAGACCGTTCTGGAGCCCTCGGCGGGCACCGGTGCACTGGCCGCTTTTGCCGCCCGGGCCGGTGCCACGCTTTTGCTCAACGAGATCGACCCCTTTCGCCAGCGCCTCCTGCGCGCGGTTTTCGGCGGCGAGGTGACGGGCCATGACGGCGAGCATATCGATGATCTGCTGCAAACGCCGGTTCTACCCGACGTCGTGGTGATGAACCCGCCCTTCGCCTCCTCGGTCGATCGTTCCCGGGACAAACACATCGCCGCCAAGCATCTCATCGCGTCTGCGAAGCGTCTGGCACCCGGCGGGCGGCTGGTGGCGATCATGCCGCCAGGATTCACGCCCGAACGCGATGCCGCGCATTGGTCGCGGGCCTGCGGTCTTCTGACGCCGCGCTTGGCGCTGACGATGCCGGGGCAGGTCTACCGCAAGCTCGGCACCTCTGTCGAAACCCAGCTGATGGTCTTCGACAAGGTGCAGGACGATGGCGAACTCATCCGCGCCGCGGTTCAGGATCTGGAGGAAGCCTTGGCATATGTCGATGCCGTGGCCGCAACCCGGATCGAGATGCGCCCCGCCCAGCGGGCTGAAGCGATCCCTCAAGCGCGACCGACCGTTCGATCATCTGCCCCGCGCAAGACCGCCGCTTCGCCTGTCGCCGCCTCCAAACCACGGCCCAATACCGTCCGTCCGCTCAGCTTCACAAGCCTTCAGACCCCGCGCGACAACACGCCCATCTCTGACATCTATGCGCGCTACCGGCCGCAGCGGATCGAGATCGCGGGTGCGCAGGAACATCCCACGCCGCTCGTCGAGAGCATCGCCATGGCCTCTGTCGCGCCGCCGGTGCCCTCAGGCGCGGCCAGTGCGGAATTGCGCCTGCCCGCGAAGCTGATCGAGGAGGGTCACGTCTCCGAGGCGCAGCTGGAAACCATCATCATGGCACATGATGCCCATGGGCGTGATCTGCCGGGGCGGTTTATGATCGATGACGACCAAACCAAGCTGACGCGTGCTGATGATGACCCGGACGCATGGGCCTATCGCCTCGGCTATTTCCTCGGCGACGGCACCGGTTGCGGTAAGGGACGCGAATGCGCGGGGCTGATCCTTTTGAACTGGCTTTCCGGGCGCAGGAAGGCGATCTGGGTCTCCAAATCCGCCACGCTTATCGAGGACGCGATCCGCGACTGGACCGATCTCGGCGGCTCGCCCGCCGACATCCAGCCGCTCTCCAAATGGAAACCGGACCAGCCGATCACCGTGACCTGTGGCATCCTCTTCGTCACCTACGCCACGCTGCGGTCTGCGGGCAAATGCGGCACCACGCGACTGAGCCAGATCCTCGACTGGATGGGCGCAGACTTTGACGGCGTTCTTGCCTTCGATGAGGCCCATGCCATGCAGAACGCGGCCGGGTCTGAGCAGGGCAGGGGGGTCAAACCCTCCCAGCAGGGCCTTGCGGGCCTGCGGCTGCAACTGGCAGCACCCCGCGCTCGCGTCTTCTACATCTCGGCCACGGGTGCCACGAGTGTGCACAACCTGGCCTATGCCGCGCGGCTGGGGCTCTGGGGGCAGGGCCCCGAATACCCCTTTCCGAGCCGCGAGAGTTTCGTCTCGGCGATGGAAGCCGGCGGTGTCGCCGCCATGGAGGTGGTCGCGCGCGATCTCAAGACGCTCGGCCTCTACACGGCGCGCGCCCTCAGCTTTGATGGCGTGGAATACGATGTGCTCGAACACGCGCTCACCCCGGCCCAGATCGAGATCTACGACGCATACGCGACTTCGTTTCGGACGATTCATCAAAATCTCGAGGCTGCGTTGACTGCGACCGGCGTCAATGATGCTTCGGGAGAGACCAATGCCTCGGCCGCTCGCGCCTCGGCCAAGTCCCGCTTCGAGAGCACGAAGCAGCGCTTCTTCAACCATCTCCTGATGGGCATGAAAGCCCCGACCATCATCCGTGCGATCAAGGACGACCTGGCGGCAGGCAATGCTTGCGTCATCCAGGTTGTCTCGACAGGCGAGAGCCTGCTGAAGCGTCGGCTTGAGGCGATGGACCCGGAGGATGAACTCGTCGAGGGTGCCTTGACGCCACGCGACTATGTTCTCGCCTACCTCGAACAGACTTTTCCGATCCATGCCCAAAAGCTCGTGGAGATCGACGGCAACATGGTGGCTGAGCCGCTTCGGGATGAAACTGGCGCGCTGGTCGTCTCGCGCGAGGCGCTCGCTCTGCGTGACGCGGCCATGATGGAGTTGATGACGCTGGCGCCGATCCCCTCGGCGCTGGATCAGATCCTCTGGGCCTTTGGCGACGAGGCCGTGGCAGAAGTCACGGGGCGGTCCATCCGGCCCCTCAAGGCCGAGGATGGTCATCTCTTCATCGAAAAGCGCGCCGCCAGCAGCAATTCATCCGAAACCCAAGCCTTCATGGACGGTGATAAGGATATCCTTATCTTCTCCGATGCGGGCGGTACGGGCCGGTCGTATCATGCGGCGCAAACGGCGAAGAACCAGAAACGGCGGCGGCACTACCTGCTGGAGCCCGGCTGGCGCGCCGATGCGGCCATCCAGGGGCTCGGCCGCACGCATCGCTCTGCCCAAGTCAGCGCGCCCTTCTTCCGGGTCTGCACCTCGGATGTGCATGGCGAAAAGCGTTTCACCTCGACTATAGCCAAACGCCTCGACCAGCTGGGGGCCCTGACGAAGGGTCAGCGCGAGACCGGCTCGCAAGGCATGTTCCGGGAGGAGGACAATCTCGAAAGCCCGATCGCGCGGGCCGCACTACGTGGGTATTTCGCCGATCTTGCCGCCGGACGCGCTGAGGCGATGAGCTACGAGAGCTTCACCGACTGGACGGCCCTGCGGCTGATCGACAAGGACTGGGTGCTCCTTGAGGAGCTTCCCCCGATCCAGCGGTTTCTGAACCGGGTTCTGGCCCTTCCCATCCACATGCAGAACGCGCTCTTTGCCGAGTTCATGCGCCGGATCGCTGATCAGTCTGAGCGCGCGCGCGCGGCCGGCACGCTCGATCTCGGCGTGGAAACTCTGCGTGGCGAAAAGATCGAACAGGTCTCCACAGAGGATCTCTGGACCTGCCCGAAATCCGGCGCCGTGACGCGGATCATTGGACTTGAAGTCACCGACCCGGTCCATGTGCTTTCGGCGGATGACGCCCTGTCGCGCAATTTCGATAAGCTGCCGATGGTCAACCGCGCGTCGGGTCGCGCGGCGCTCATCTCGGCGCGGCCAATGCAGATGTATGACGAGGACACTGTCACGCTGATGCGCAAGGCGGTGCGGCCAAACGGGTCGAGCTATCTCGAAGAGGCACGGTTTGAGTCCTCGGCTTGGGAAGAGATCGGCAAGCCTGAGTTCGCATGGCTTTGGGATGCCGAGGCAGCGTCCCTGCCAAAAACCACCACAACCAAGCTCTACCTGCTGACCGGGCTCTTGTTGCCGATCTGGAAGGATATTCCGACCACCAATGAGCGCATCTACCGGGTCACGCCCGATGGGGCGACCGCCATGATCGGGCGCACGCTGAGCGAGGAAGGGGCGGCCGCGCTGCGCGCCCGCTTCCTCGTGTCCAACCCGCAAACACCGCAGGAGATGTTGACCGCCGCCCTCGGCACCACTGCGCCGGTCGATCTGGGCCGGGGTCTCACCCTGACCCGTCGCCGTGTCGCAGGCGAGATGCGCCTTGAGTTGTGCGGCGTTGACAGGGGCATGATTGATGGCCTCAAGGCCCTCGGCTGCTTCACCGAGATCATCGCCTTCCAGCTGCGGGTGTTCCTGCCGCATGGAGACGGGATCGACACGGGCCGCATTCTGGCTCGGATCGTCGGGCAGGGAGCCGCTAGAGCTGCAGAACAAGCCGCCTGAAAAGTCAAAGAAGGCTTTGGGCCGGGCGTCGCGGATCGGGGTTTGCCCGGTCTGCGCGTTCCGGGCGCGCGCTGACCAATGCCAAGCCCGGCCCCCCAATTGCAGACAAGAGGACGGACCCATGACCAATCCCCAGATCGACTATGCCGCACTGGCGGCTCAGTGGCGTGCAGAGCGTGAAACCACCTTGAAGGCATCCCGAGCGGAGCTGATCGCGCAATTGCGCGCGCTTGGCATCAGCGAGGTCACTGCCGAATACGAAGGTTATGGCGACTCCGGCAATGTCGAGGATGTGACGGTGCAGCCTGCAGAGGTCCAACTGCCGGAGCCGCTTGCCACAGAGGTTGGCGACTTCGCCTGGTCGCTCGCCTATCACCATCACCCGGGGTTCGAAAACAACGAGGGCGGTTACGGCACGCTGACCTGGGACTTGCGCAACGACAGCATCACCCTCAATCACGCGGACCGCTATGTCGAATGCTCGCACAGCTATGACGAGGGGCTGTGAGATGGCCCATCCGCTTCATCATGCTGAAAGCTCTGCCCGTAAATTCGGCGGGGTGCCGTCTGACTATCAGGCTGTGCACGATTGGTTCGATTCCTCGAAAGAGCATCTCGCGCTCTTCACGCACCGAGCCATGCGCCACCACGCTCAAGGCCTGTTCGAAGCGGAGCGTGTCTTCGGCCTGACCCTGACCAATAGCGCAGGTCGGGACATTCCTGTGCGCTGGATCGGCGAACAGCATATCCGCGAAGACTGCCAAGGCCGCATCCCGAGCATGGCGGACTGGCTGCGACGGATACAGCCCGAGCCATGGATGGCCAATGGCCACATCGACCGGCATGCCGGCTCCGAGCCCTGCGGTGACCCAAGGGTTGCCTGGGCCTCCGAGGTCGCCGCCGGAAGAACGGTTCTTGGCCTGAAGGATTGGATGGCGGCGCGCGCGACGCAAGCCACGCAAAGCGCCTGACTGCTCTCGGCCGTTGGCCAAACAAATGCTGCATGGAAGCCCGGTCGGAAGATCGGACTTTTGCGTCGTTTCCCCACCATTCTTCTTGAGGAAGTTCACATGACACTCGATGAAATCAAGGCCGCCGTCGATGCCGGCCAGACCGTGCATTGGGCCAATACCGGCTACGTTGTCCACAAGGACCGGGTCGGTCAGTACCTCATCACCTATGTGCCGAATGGTAGCTGCATCGGTCTGACCGACCGGGGCGGGCACCGGTTGAACGGAAAAGAAACGGAGTTCTTCGTCGCGCAATCGAAGGACGCCGCAGAAAATCCGGGCAACCAATCAAGACCAGACGGGCAGGGGAGGGGCGTAGCACCCGGAGGCGCGGGGGCATTCCCACTCGGACGGCAGCTCTGACCAGTGGGCGGGGCTGAAAGGAAAGCAGGCTTTCTGATTTGTGATCCCTCAAGGGGTCGAGAAAGCAATCCCGGATGCGCTGGCAAGGACGTCAGACACCGGCCAATCCAAAGGAACCATCCCATGTTCGCAGGAACCCTCACTCGCAATGTCGAGACCGCAGCCGCTCAGTACACCGGCATGATCCACTCGACGCGCTTTGACATCGCCATCCAGTTGGAGGCGCGGGCCAAGATGTCCGAACGCAGCCCGGATTTTGACGTGACGGCAGTCAACAAATCAGGCCGCAAGGTGCGCATCGGCACAGCCTGGAACGAGACCGGCAATACCAGCGGCAACCCCTACATCTCGATGCAGATCGATGTCGGCTTGGGTCCGTTCCGGGTCAACGCGGTGCAGACGAAAGAAGCGCGCGCGACCCAAAGCGGGGAGTTCGAGATCATCCCGCTGGTCTCGAACGGCCTGATGAAATCCGGCTCGATCTCGGGCGAGCTCACCGCCATGGACGCTGACAACGCCTTCACCGGCTACATCGCCAACATGATGTTCGATCTGGAGTTCATGCTGATTGAGAACAGCTACAAATCCGAGGAGACCCACCCGGATTACCGGATCGAGGTCAGCTCGCCCCGGGGCACACCGATCCGCGTCGGCTCGGCGTGGATGGCCAAAAGCAGCCGCACGGGCAATGACTACCTGTCGCTGCTGATCAACACGCCTGATGGCGACCTGCGCGTCAACGCCGTGCAGAACGAAGAGCAGCGCGGCGGGCAGACCTTCTCGATCATCCCGTTCATCGACAGCGGTGAGCAGCCGCAGGACGCAGGCGCGGGGCTGTCGCTGGTCGCCTAATCGGCGCGCGAGGGCGAGACGATCTGAACCCAAAGGGGAGCCGTGGGATCACGGTTCCCCTTTTTCCATATCTGTTTGCGTGAAGGACGCCACCCGCTTGCGATCTGGTGCAAATGCGATACAATAATATATTAACGCAAAATTGAGGGCGGGCGCGTGGCGGCTAGATCAGGGACGGTTCCATGGTTCGAGAGCTTTAATGTTGAGGCAGAGGTTGAAGATCTCCTCGCCCATATCGAGCGCTGCACCGGATTCGCGCTACCCGCCCGAAAGCGTGAAGTCATCTTGATCCATGAAAGGGCAAAGCTCGACAGGACAAGGCAGGCATATCTGGAGGCCAAGGCGGCGGGAAAGCCGGTGTCCACATCGCGGCGTGCGTATCTGACCGACCTGCAGGACACGATCTTCATGGCGATCCCGGAAGAGAACTTCGCGCGGATGCCGCTGAACGAGCAGGTTCTCAACGACCCGTCATTTTACGCGGACGCCATGCATAACGCCGCTGCGATTAGCGAGGATGAGCTTTTCATGGCGCTGTCCCCTTCGCTGAAAGACATGACGGTCCAAAACGCCCGGGCCTTCGTCTCGCAGCTCTGGCACGGCACGATTGACGGCAATGCCCGCAAATACGCCGAAGCCCTGAAGCGTCCCGAGCGTGAACCGCAGCCCTTTCGTCCGGGAAACACCGTGTAAGATCCGAGCCATTCTCTTGGCTTGAGCCGTACCGAGGTTGGCCGCCCCGAACTCCGTTGCAGGCGGCGGCATCCAGTGCAGCGCGCGAAAACCATTGAAGGCGCTGTGGTGACGTCTACTGTCGCCAACATGATGAACCGGGATCATATGCGCGTCTTCTTCCGGCGCACCGCGGCGCTTGCCGCCTTTGTCGCGCTGCTCTGGGCGGTTCAGGTTGTCAATTGGATCACCGGCTACGGCCTGAACCCGGCCTTCGGCCTGATCCCCAGGCACGGCAGCGGGTTAGATGGTGTCATCGCTATGCCCCTCCTGCATGGGAGCTTCTCGCACCTGATGGCCAATACGCCGCCGCTCCTGGTGATGGGTGGGCTGCTGGTGGCAACAACCACGCGAGGCTTGCTGTCGGTGAATGCCGTGGTGATCGGCCTCGGCGGCGCTCTTGTCTGGCTGTTCGGAAGCTCCGCCATCCATATCGGAGCGTCAGGGCTGGTCTTCGGCTGGTTCGGCTTCCTCATCGCGCGCGGTCTTGTGGATCGCTCCCCGATCACGCTGGGCGCGGCACTGGTGGTCGGTGTCCTCTATGGCTCTATTCTCTGGGGCGTTCTTCCGGGCCAACCCGGCGTGTCGTGGGAGGCGCATCTCTTCGGCGCTATCGCGGGCGCGGGCGCTGCGTTCCTAATCCGGACGCATGTCCATGCGCCGCGCCTCGGCAGCGTCGATCTGGACTGAAGCCGTACACTCGGCCGATTCCGGCCGTTCGATGAGCGCAAAGTTCGCCGCAGCGCGGCTTGCTCGAAGCTGACGTTTGTTAGTCCGAAGATTACCGATAGACGCGCAAAAATTGCTAGAAAATGTCGGGGTCTTCAGGTCCGCAATCTCGGCCGTAGCCTTGCATACAGCTGCACTTGAGCATGGTGCTCCAGTTCGACTACCAGCGCGAAGTTTTGACGGATCTCCTGATCCATAGCCCAGCCACCCACGCAACGTACTACCAGATGATATTCACCGCCATATTGTGTTGTGTCGGCTGAGAACGATATCGAGGCGCTTTGGATTGTGTTTTTGTCGCGAGCGTTCTTCTTGGGCACCAGATCACAATCATATTTTCCCGCCATCTCTGGGGGATCCGTTCCCTCTCCCACCCGAGAGCGAAAATACTCGAAGACGTGATCGACCGGGCAGCCCCGAATAAGGCGAAAATTCATACGCGTGCCGATATACTCTGCGCGGGTTCTTTTCACCGGAGGATCATACGCCAGAGAAACCCGAATAGTGCGTTTTCCTCCTGTCTGAAACTCAATCGGTATTGGCAACCGATAGACTGCGAAATGGTCCAGTTCCAGACTGTCTTCCACGAAGTAAACAACGCGGTGATCATCCGAGTAGGCCGCACGCAAGGTGTCGACGAGGCCAATACCATGGACTCTTGAATGATCACGCGCATCAAGAGCCAACAGTCGTCGAGTGGAAGCCTCTGGAACAGTCGCGGAATTCGCCAGAAGCGCTTTGATCAGATTGGCTGATGCCCCGGGGAAACGTCTGACCAACTGCGCAGCCCTGTTCGCTAACATCGGTGCGGCGAAAGACGTGCCGCTTTTGCTTGTAAGCAATTGACGCAAGAAATCGTGGTTTGTTGTAATCAGGCCTGCCGTCGCCAGATGAGGGGCCGTCTGCAAACGCCTCGCCACGGCATCAAAAACCATTGTCCCGCCATAGTCGACGAAATCAGGTTTGGTCATGCCTCCGGCGCCTGGGCCAGTGCGCGTGAAAGGTGCAGGTTCATCTCGCTCGGTGATGGGCTGAATATGCGCATCAAATTCATGCTGAGGGCCAATGCCGTTTGCATGAGCCAATGCACCAACCGTCACGATGTTCGCGCCTCCAGCAGGTTCACATACACGGTTTGCGACTTCAAGGAGATAGCCCGGATATTGGGTCACGCCTTGCTCAACTGATGTACCGCCACGAGGGGGCCGGTTTCCCGCTGACACAAAGATCAGGACGTTCAACTCACGTGCCAACTCATCCAGCGTCGTTGCCCAAGGACCAACGCGTCCTTGCTCAAAGTTAGCCTTCGTGTCGCCGAGAGAGATCACGAATATCCGGCATCCATGACTTGCATTTAGGCTCTGGATCGTTTGTCTCATCTGGCTCGGCAGCGTCCGACGATCAAAAAACTTCCGCTCGTCCGTTACCACCTTTGCCGAGATAATTCTCGCCACACGTTGCAAAGAGGTTCCGTCGAGCTGCGACCTTAAATCACCAAGCGCGGCAACACCGGCCACTGCCGTCCCGTGTCCGGCAATATCTGCTTCACCGAGCTCGCTGGGAAAGGCCTCGCGCGCGACGATCGCATCCGCGAGGAATGGATGATCGTTCACGCCCGTATCCAACACAGCAATGATTGGCAGATCAGGGTCAAGAGGCGCAACGGGCGGAACATCATCTAGCGCGAACTGGACGATCTGATTGGCTTCGATGTCCGGCTCCGGTGGAAGGTCAATAAAAGCTACTTCAGGAACAGAAAAAATCGGTCTGATAGACTGCCCTGAAGCCTTGACCCGGATCATCGTGATAGATGGCCCAGAATAGTGGTCGTATAGCTCTCCACCCTGCTCCTCAATGAACGCGATGATTTCTTCTGCCTTTCGACGACGCGCAGCCTGCGTCCCGAACTCCCAAAGTTCGACATCGAGTATGTACTCTTGGCCGTCTTGAAGATCAGAAACCTCCGTAAAACCGGCTTCCTTGATCCTGATCCCGAGACGGTCGCGCGGCTCCAGTGTGCTAATACTACCGATACGGTTGATAAAACCGGAGTAGCTCGGATTCTTCTGACCTGCAGGTGTTGGTCCCTCATAGGCATCCAGCCTATTGCGAAAATCGCTCAGTTCATCTGTTGAAGAAAACAAGACGATATTGTTGTCATCGTCTGTATTTAACAACGTGAGTCCAAGCTGTTCCCAGTCTCCCTCCATGGCCAGTCCATGCATGTGGACTTTCAGAATCAGGGATGGATCGACAAATTGGGGAGGGCGGATGGCGCGTTGACGTGCGACCGCATCATCGGCTTCGCGCCGTATTTGCCCTCCGTGACCCTTTCCCGGCTTGGGCGCTGGACCGGGTCTGCCGTCTTTTCGGCGTGCAAAAGGCTCTTTCGCTCTGACCAGTTGCAGATGATCGTATTGTGCCAACAGTGGCCTCACTGGTTGTTCGATAATTTCCTTAATCGCATCCTGCGGCGTTCAGCGTAACGGATGGCATCACGAAAGTCTTTCTTTGAAATGCTTTTTCGGCGATCAAGAAGAGAAATTTTCTTGGCCTGGTTGCAAATTTTTTCAAGCTCGGCATAGGAATAATCAGCTAGGCTCTGAACGAAATCCTCTGCTTCGAACTCCGTTTCGGTGTTTTTCAGCGCATTGGTGAGATACCTGCGGACCATTGCTTCGTCGGGATGGTCAAACCATACTACTTCATCGAAGCGTCGCCATATGGCGGGATCAAGGTGAGCGTCCAGGTTAGTGGCGGCAATCAGAAAACCACCTGGCTGTATCTGATCGATGAAGATCAGAAGACTGTTGACCACGCGTCTCAGTTCACTGTGATCGTTGCCTTCTTCCCGCGACCGCGCAATCGCGTCAAATTCATCGAAAAAAAGTACGCATGGCTGGCGGCGTGCAAACTCAAAGGTCTTGCGAATATTGGTGGCAGTCTCGCCCAAAAATGAAGAGATGAGGCTGTCCAGTTTGACAAAGAAAAACGGCAATCCCAGCTGGCCGGCAAAAACCTCAGCACACAATGTCTTGCCCGTTCCAGGTGGCCCGCAGAACAGTAGTTTGGAACGCACGGGAAGCCCATGGCGCTTGATCGTTTCGGACTTTCGGAATTCATCCAGTAGCCCAGTGAAGAGCTCAATGTTGTCGTGAGTCAGGATAATGTCATCGGGCGTATGAACGGGTTCGATCCGCTGGATGAACTCTCCGGCCTCGTCTGGGAACGGCACCAAAGGAGAAAGACCCTTGGCTTGCGGGCGTGTCGTCAGTCCATCCAGTGCCTTGCGCAGTGACCGTGCTAGCACTCGGTTGTTCTTTTTTTCCTCTTCGGAGATGATCTGTTCGACAACACCACGGAATTCATCGTCGCGCCCGTAGCTCGACAACAGCTTTTTCATCAGTTCTCCGCGTGCCATGCAACCACCTGCTTTTCGTAAAATCGTAGCCGAGTATTGCGACGAGCGCTACCGAATTTGACGCTTGATTTGGATAAAGCCGGGTTGGCATGCCACGGGGTCGAGAAAGGCTGAGGGCGCATCAAATCAGTTCGAAATCTTACGGCAAACGTCCGGTTTTCTTGACCTGCTTCACTTTTTTCGCTGCCGCAGCGAACGTCCGCCCGCCCTTTAAGTCGAATGCCCGGACAAGCAATACCTATAGTCGGCAGCGGCGTCGCCCGCACATCAACCTTGGCCAGAGCCTTGCGGCCTCCCCAGCTCGGCTGCGCGTGTCGCAGGGGAGAACGGCCCTTCGGTCCGTCGCGCATTCGGCCATGCGGCCTCACCGCGGCGTCGTACCCGGCATCCCGGTTTGCCCGCCTCGCGAGCACGTCTCTCCCTGGCCGCTCCGCCGGATTGCGCTCTGGTCTGTTTTGGCCCGAGGCCAAAACGATCCCGCCGCTTCATCCGTCTCCCGCGTCTGGTCGGGCCGTTTGCCTGCTCGGGTCGGGCAAACCTACCGTCAAAACACACACACATGAGCGTGGAAGCATATCCTCCGGATGGCCCCCAAATCAGCCCGCGTCAAGGATCGCAAAACTTTTCGGCGAGGGCGGGGCCTGTGGCGCGGGGCGGTCCCGTGCGTGAGCGCGGGCCTGTGTCAGTTGCTGCGCTCGGAAAACTTTTGCGCCCGGCAAGCCGGCGGCTGCGCCGTCCCTGACCCGGGCAGATTCGGAAACCAGGCATTCGGCCATGCCACCACACTCACGTGGTGGCTCCACAACCGAATACTGGAGACCAGACATGGCTTACGACACTGCAAACACTTACGAGACCATCGAGCTTTTCGGACTGACCGAAAAGGACGCACAGCTGCCGATCCCGGAAGATCACATCCTGACCGACCGCATCATCCGCGAGAGCTTCGAGGCTTTGCTCGGTCAGCTGCGCGGGACCGGGCTTGAAGCAGAGATCGAACCGCTGGCCCATGGGCTCGCGACGATCCTGCAGCGGCGCAAGGTGGCGCTTGGCAAGGAGGTCGACCGCACCGCCGACAAGATCGGTGCGCTGGCAAAATCCCACGACGGGTCGGAGATCGCCGAGACCGCACTCGAAGAGGCGCAGGCGCGCTTTCTGCAGCTGCGCGAGATCGTCGGCGCGATCGAGGTGATGAGCGAGGCCGCAGCGGAATGCTACGAGATCGAAACGGGCCACGCCTTCATCCCGGCAGCCGGGTCGCGGGCGAGCGTCCGGGCGCAAGAGACCGGGGCGGTCTTCGAGGCCCGGCAGCTCCTCGAGCAGCATGATCGTGAAACCGCCGAGAAGTCGAAAGTCGAGGGGGTGCCCCTGATCGTCTCGGGCGCCACCGACTGGACCGATGTCGATGTGATCTTCAACACGCTCGACAAGGTTCGCGACCGGATCAAGCAGAACCGCAATCAGGAGATCTTCCTCTGCCACAAGGGTGGCAAGCACGGTGCGGAGATGATTGCGGCCCGGTGGGCCCGAGCACGCGGGGTCGCGCAAGCGCGCTTCGATCCGCGCTGGTCCGCGCACGGGCGGGCGGCACCGTTCAAGTGCAACGACGAGATGCTGGACGACAAGTTCGCGGCGACGGGGGTTGTTCTCTTCGGTGGCAACGGGGTCGCGCTGAACCTCGGGCAGAAAGCGGAAACGAAAGGCCTGACGGTCATGCGGGTTGCGGACCCGGCGAAGAATACTGCGCAAGATTGAAGAGAGGGGGTCGCGCTTGGCGCGGCCCTTTCGTCATGTCTCATGGCGCGTGCGATTGGTCATGCGTGATCGGCAGTCTGCGGCGGCCAGCACCGTTATCCCTCTACCCGGTCCGACAGTGTTCGGTCCATCCGCATCGGCATCGGTACGGGCTCGGGATGGAGCGCCCCTCACGCACGTCGTCAGCAGCGCAAGACCGAGGGGTGGAAACGTCGCACATGAGGCTGAGACCTGCACAACCCTCGGGGGGTGTTTCGGAACATCGCATCCACGCGGGCGGGCTCCATCAGCACCCCGGCCAGGATCGGCGAGACGAGGACGCGGAGGATGGCGCCAACGTGATGGCAAGGATCATCCGGATCACTCCTTTTTGCTCATAGATGTGGATCGCACGGGGTCGGCCCAATCGTGCCCTCAGCTCACGCTTCGGCAAGCACAAATACGGCTTCCACGGCAGGGCCGCGGACCCTCCGCATTTGCACTTGCGACCGGGCCTCTTGCCCCCGTGCCGGGTGATCCCCATCGCAACAAGGAGTAACCCAAATGACCAACCACTACGTCGCCACCGTCCCAGTCAAGTTCACCGACACCGATGGCCAGGAGCGCACCCGTTTTCAGCGCGTGGGTGCGATGTTCCGCAACACCCGCAACGGGGACGGCTCGGAGTTCTTCAGCCTCAAGCTCGACTTCCCCGTCGCGGTCTCGGAGCTGGTGATGTTCCCGCCGAGCGCGAAGGATCCCCAGGACTGAATCCTCTGACGAGGATGGGCCGCCCCAAGATGATCTTGGGGCGGCCCGATCCCTGTTCCAGGGATGCCGTCACCGGCGCGGGTGATCGCCTACAGCGACCTACTCTTGGTGCCGGTATCCTCGCGCTCAAAGGACGCACTCCCCCCGGAATGATCATGCCGCGACAGACCGGCCAGTCAGCCTCAAGGGGGCCATCCACAAAAACCTATCGGCCAGGGCCTCCCGGTTTTTGCGGCAGAGATTTGGCGGAGCCAAATCTGGCCCTCCTTGACCCTGCCTTTCCGCCCTGTCGGTGGGGTTTGCGCCCGCCCGCGGTTCCGTCCGAACACGCATGTGTTCGGCCAGACCCTCGGGCGGGGCTGGCGGACGGGACCCCTAGGGCAGGTGGGTCGCCCGGTGGTGAGGGCGGCAGAGCCGCTTCCCCCGCGGCCCGCGGGGGAAGCGGACACCAAGGCTGCCTGAGACTGAAGGCAACGTAAGTATATAATTGACAGCTTGGTATATTATCGTAAGGTGGAAGCAGCCTTGGTGGAAGGTGGCAGGAAATAGGGGGTCTTTCTTCGCATGTCGCGCTCAAAACGTCTCACAGATGCGGACCGCATGGAGATCGTTCGCGAAGCTGCGGAAGGCGTTTCCACTTCAGTGCTAGCGGAACGGTTTGGCGTGTCGGTGCGGGCGATTCAGTACACGCTCAAAGCTGATGCCGAGCGACAGACGGATGCCGCAATTCCGGTCTCAGCGGTCAGTGTGAAGGTCACGGCTGCGGAGCTTGCGGCGCTCGACGAGGTGTTGGCGAAGGCGGGGATCGAGAGCCGGGCCGAGGGCCTGCGGCGGCTGATCCAGGCGGCGGGTGGGGTGTTCGTTCCGGACGCTCAATTGGCGGCCGAGATGGCGCGCACCCGCGCCTCGCTGCACGAGGTCGGCAATGGGGTTGCGCAGATCGCCAAGCAGATGACGCTGGCCAATCGGCAAGGGCAGGGGGCTGGCCCGGAGTTTTCGGAACTGCGGCTTGCGCAGATGCGCGGGTTGGCGCGGTTCATCCTCGATTCCGCCGACGAGATCGATCTGCTCCTGCGGCGTCGGCGCGACGCGATGCAGCTCGAGGCCAGTGCCGCGCTAAGGGAGTTTGCCCATGCGGCTGAATGATGCGGTGGACGCTGTCACAGGCGAGGTCTTCCGGGACGGCTGGAGTCGGATCCGGGGCTCGATGCAGGGGCTGCATGTCGCCAAGCAGAGCCAGCTTGTGCGCGCGGCTGCAGGGCACCGGCCAGCGGTCTTCAAGGCGATCCGGGGCGGCGGCACGCATACCAAATCGCAGCTTGCAAACCAGCTTGATTATCTGACCACAAAGTCCACCCATATCGTGGACTCGAGTGGGTTCCTGGATGGCAAGGCAAAGCTTGAGGCAAAGGACATCAAGGATCTGACCGAGCGCTTTGCCAAGCGGTGGGATGCAGGCTTCAAACCCAAGCTTGGCCAGACCACGCACATGCTCATGTCCTTCCCCATCGGCACGCGGGGCGAGGATGTGCGTGACATCGCGACGGATGTGGCCGAGCGGTTCTTCCAGAGTGACGCGGGGCATTTCGACTACATCATCGCGGTGCATGAAGACCGCGATCACCCGCATGCGCATCTGGTGCTGAACCGCCGTTCGCAGGAAGGCGAGTTCTTTTTCCTCGGGCGCAACCATCGCTTCAACTATGACGACTTCCGCCTCGGCATGGTCGAGGAGGCGGAGAAGTACGGCGTGCGCCTGGAGGCCACGCGCCGCGTCGATCGCGGGGTTGTGCATTACCCCGCCCGGACCCGCGAGGTCTATGCTGCCAAGGAAGAGGGGCGCGCGCCCCGCGAGCGCGAACGCGTGGGGCAGGACCTGACCCGGACGCTGGCGGAGATCGCCAATACCAGAACCGTCTACCACTCGCTTGCCGCGGAGGCTTCGCGTGAGGCCCGCGAGGATATTGCCGCAGCCCTCTTCCGCGCGGGCGAGGTGCTGGCGCGCGGCGGGCAGGTGGACCGAACAGGAGATATCTATATGGCCGAGGATCAGAGTTTCGAGGATCTGAGAAGCCTCTATGCGGAGAAGCTGGCGCGGGTGCAGGGCATGATCGCCGAGAAGTCTGACGCGGAACGTCCCGTGCTGGAAAAACGCCTCATCGAGATCCAGACTCAGGTCCAGCACATGCAGCCGCTCGGATTGCGTTCATCCACGCTATCAGACGCCCCCTCGGAGGGTGGGATCTATTCCGAGGCGAACATCGACACCAGTCAGCTGGACCGTCTGGCCGAGCCGGACTTGCGGTCGCGCATAGACACCGCCCTGCGCGGTACCGGGATCAGCACATCGGAAGTGGTGGCGCGGATCGAGACGGGCGCCTCAAATGCAGCGCTCGAACATCAATGGATCGCCGATGATCTCTCCAAGGTGGCCGAGGCGCGCGATCTGAACCTCGAACGCCGCGCCGATCTGGAACAGGCGCGCGACATTCTCAACGATGTGCATGTCAACCTTGGCACGCTTTTGGAACGGGAGAACGTGCTGCGTCGGGACGGTGTCGTGGAAGCGGAAGCGGTCAGCGAGCGGCTCCATTATCATGAGGGCGCGGTCCGGGCGATGGAAGGGACAATCCGTCAGGAGATGCGCGCAGACGGCCTGACAGCGCAGCAGATCGAGGACCGGGACTGGGAGGTTGTCTCAAGGGCGGAGCGCCGGATCGAGACGGAGCAGCGCGCGTATCTCGAGGCGCACCCGGAGCTGCTTGCACGCCCAACCGATGTGATCGACCGGTCTGAACCCTACAGGGAGACCATCACCGATGCGGCCCGCGCCGGCGAAATCGCCCGCGATGTCGACCGGATCATGGAGGGGCGCGACCTCCGCACGCCTGTTACAGATGCGGTCGCCGATGACGTCTCGGAGCGCTATCCGGACATGCCGTCCCATCTCGCCCGTGGGCTCGGCGCGACCTATGCCGCCGTCGTCGAGATACGCGACACGGAGGCCATCAATCAGGTCCGCCGCGAAACCGATATGCGCGACGGGCTCGAGTTGGGCACGCGTGACCAACGTCTAGTAACCCAAGATGAAACGGCGCCGCAGACTGACCGGTCCGACCGCCTCTCAGGCGAGATTGCGCGTGTCCTGGACCATGAGCGGGCGGGGGAGTTGTCCGCGCCCTTCGAGACCGAGGCGGAGCGGGACGCTTTCCGAACCGAGATCGCGCGGGTGCTGGATGACCGTCAATTGGGCCGGCTCACATCCGGGGATGCCGATGCGCTGGACAAGGTTCTCGAGGACCGCCTCGACCGGCTCTATGTCGCCAAGGTCTACCTGCAATCCGATGCAGCGACGGCCAATACGGAGGCCTTGCGCCAGGTGGTCGATGAACTAGCCGACGCGGAATACGAAAAACACCGCGCTACAGACGTGGATGGCGAGACCGAGCGGAGTCAGGTCCATTGAGCGCCGCCATGGGAAAATCGCGGATCGCCACGGGCGTCCTGCTTGTGACGCTGGTGACCGGGGCCATGGGCTATACGATCGCCTCGGCGGTGCTGACCTACCAGGATCTGGGCTTCGGGGCCGAGATCGACTTTGCCTACATCGCGCAGAACTACATGGCGATCCTCGATCGCCGCCCGGAGGACGCCCAACTCATCCATCTGATCATCGGCAGCTTCGCCGCCGCCGGCCTGATGCTGAGCCTCGCCCTCTCGGGCTCCGCCCTCACACGCTTTGGCCAGACCCATTGGCAGAGTGCGCGCGAGATGAAGGCCAATGGGTTCTTCGGGGCGCCCGGGACCGGGTTCATCCTCGGCAAGCTGGGGACGCCGGGCTCCCGCGCCAATTACATTTGCTCCAAGGTTTTTCCGCATGCGCTGATCGTGGCGCCCACGGGCCGCGGCAAGACCACGGGCTTTGTCATTCCAAACCTGCTAACCTGGCAGGGCTCCGCCGTGACGCTAGACGTGAAGGGGGAGTGTTTTGAGGCCACGGCCCGGCATCGCGCCGCCCAAGGCGACAAGGTCTATCGCTTTGCCCCCACCGATTGGGAGGGCAAGCGCACGCATCGCTACAACCCGCTTCTGCGCATCTTCGAACTGAAAGACCCTGCCCGCCAGCAGATGGAACTGCAGCTCCTGGCGACGCTCTTCCTGCAAAGCGACAATGACCGGGTGCAGGGGCTGCTCAAGGGCGGGATCGATCTCTTCGTGGCGGCAGGCCTGTTGGCCTTCCAGCGCAAGCGCCCGACCCTCGGCGAGATCTATCGCATCGCCGCCTCGGGTGGGAACAAGCAGAAGGAATACTTCGCGCGCGGCCACGAAGTCGACAACCGGGCCGCCAAACTGATCTTCACGCGATTGGCCTCGACCAACAACGACACGCTGACGTCTTACGTCTCGCTTCTGATGACCTCGGGGCTGGACCAATGGCAGAACCCGGCGATTGATGAGGCAACGGCGGTCTCGGACTTTGATTTCCGGACGATCCGCAAGAAGCCCTTTTCGGTCTATCTCGTGGTTCAGCCGTTGATGGTGAAACCCCTCGCGCCGCTGATCCGCCTCTTCTTCTCCGATCTTCTGTCGGCCATGCAGGAAAAGGACCCCGGGCCAGATGAGCCTTGGCCCGTGATGATCATGCTCGATGAGTTCAATCGCTTGGGCAAGATGCCCATCGTGGTCGAGAGCATCGAGACCCTGCGCACCTATCGCGGCCATTTGGCCGTGGTCACCCAAACTATCCCCGCCCTCGATGAAATCTACGGCGAGAACACCCGCCGCGCGCTGCAGGGCAACGCCGGCGTAAAGCTCTACCTCACGCCCTCCGATGAAAAGACCGTCGAAGAGCTGAGCAAGGCCGTTGGTAAGACCACCAAGACAGTCGTCACGCGCTCCCAATCCATCGGCAAGAACCCCTTCGAGGGCCGAAGCCAATCCACACGGACCGAAGAAAGCTCGCTGTTGCCGGAAGATGAAGCACGCCGCCTACCGCTCGACGAGATCGTCATGGTCATCGACGCGCAAATGCCGGTCCGTGCGAAGCGGATCCAGTATTTCGACGACCGCCTGTTCAAGGCGATCCACGCGGCTCAGACGGGAGAACTGCCATTTCCGGAGCCGGGGGGAGGGGGGGAGCAGGGCAATCTGCCGTTGAGTATGCGCGCCATGCCGATGACACCGCCGCCGGACGGGCCCAGTGGAACAGAAGCCGATGTGGATATGGAGAGCGCAAGCCAAGTATCTGGTGGTCAGCCGTCAGGGCAAAACGACGGTACGCCAAAGAAGACCGCGCCTGTCGTTCAAGCCGTCGTCGCCGAGGAACAGCGGCAGATGGAGATGGATTTTGGGAGCCAGGTTGCGGATGCCGAGGCAGCGAGCGCCGTTGATGAGGCGCAGATGCGTTCCGCCGTCGATGGCTTGGACGACATGGAAGCAATGTTGAGAGAAGATGGTGGTCAAAAGCTGGTTGCCCGATAGGGTAGCGAAGATGTTATTTCGGTCGAGCGGGCGGAAAGCTGACGTTCTCCGCACCTGCAGCATGCTTAGGCGAAAGCTTGAGAGCGGACATACCTACCGGGCTGGTCCCGAGCACGGCCATGTCATGCACGTCGGGCGGAGTGCGGACTCTTGCTATGCGACCTATCGACGTCGAAACGCCAACCTTGTGCTTCCGATTTCGAAGGGGCCAAGCTACGGTTCGGGTTTGGAGAATACAAAGCCACGAGCAGCATGGTTAACGTCACAAGTGTAAATCTTCCTGCGCCCTCCGACTGGCAGGCATTCGAGCGGCTGACAAGGGATCTGTTCGAAAGCGAATGGCAGACAGACGACGCTCGCGCCAATGGCCGGTCTGGCCAAGAGCAGCATGGTGTCGATGTTTTCGGTACGGATCGGGTTCACAACAAATGGGTTGGCGTCCAGTGTAAAGGCCGCTCTGGAGGCTATGGGAAGGCGCTTAAAGAAAAAGATCTTCGTGAAGAGGTCGAGAAGGCGAAGGCCTTCCGCCCCGCTCTCGACAAGTTCATCCTCGCCACCACAGCCCCCAATGATGCGCGAATACAGGCAGTTGCGCGAGAACTGAATGAGAAGAACCGCAAGGAGCTTCTCTTCGAAGTCGATGTCATGGGCTGGGACGAGATCAAGGCCGTTCTCAATCGCCATCCTCGCGTCGTGGCGATTCATTGCTCAGGCGTATCGCCGATCGCCGACTTGAAGATATCGGAAGCGATGAATGACCTACGCGGTGACATCTCAAGGGATCTGACAGGAGTCACGTCCAGGCTTCTTGATTTCCAGAGGTCAGTCGTAGCGGGCTTGGAGCGAGAGCCGGATGGAGACGCTCTCGGTCAGCGCATCACTGATGCCGCCGATCTCCTGAACGATAGCCCGGCGCAAACCGCGATCACCCGGCTTGAACGACTTCTCGAAAATGAGGGCCGCACTGCCAGCGCTCGAGACCGTTTCCGCATCAAGGCCAACCTTGGGTCCGCCTATTTTGCAAAGGGTGACAAGGATGCCGCCGTAGACTGGTATCGTCAGGCTCACGAAGAGTATCCTGATACATCCGAAGCGCTATCCATACTGGCGGCTGCAGAGTCCATCACGGGCAATCGTGAGAAGGCGGCTGAACTGGCCGCCCGCGCCATGGCGATGCCAGAGCCACAACAGCGGGCAGCTGGAGTGTTCCTGGAGACGGCTCCGGCGGAAACGCCATGGCAAGAGCTTCAGGCCCAGCTTCCGGAACAGTTCCAGCGAATCCCGGAGTTTCTTTTGGCACTCGCGGAGCACGCCCAGAAGGCGGGCCAGCTCAAGGATTGCCGGCGGTTGATCAAGGATGCGGTCAATCGAGACCCTGACAATTGGCGCGTGCGCGCATATGCAGGATACCTCAGGTTCCAGGAAGTCGCCGAGCGAGAAGACATCCGTAGCCTCAGGCTCATGCGGAAAAGCGACATCGAGATCGTCGAGGATGCGAGAGCACATTTTCTCGTTGCCTGGGGCCTTCTGCAGGCAAGCGGATGGGCGCGAGAGGCTGAAACCTGCATCATGAACGCCCTCTCGGCCTCCCTGATGCTTGGGGACGAAGAGAAGGCTGAAGAGCTCATCGAGATAGCCTTCCGGAGACTTGGGGATACGCCGCAACTGCTCCGGTTCCGCGCCGCCCATCAGATGCACAAGGGAGAGGATGCCGCGGTTGCAGATGCGCTGTCGAGGATTCCCGAAAGCGATCGGGATCCGAATGACGAGCTCATGCTTCTCCAGGCGCGCATCAATGAAGGCGATCCAGAAGCAGCCCTCACACGTGCCGACGCTTTGTATCGAGAAGCCGAAGACGCCGGCTTGCGTGTCGCGTTTGGCAACTGCCGTATCCTGGCGGCTGCACAGATCAACCCCGATCTCTTCAAGGAAGTCGCCGATGACGTTCTGACGGAGCATCCAGACTCCGCCCTGCTCTTGGCCTGTTTCGTGTTCAACCATACTGGCGATCTCGACGATCCCGCAGTCATCGATCGCCTTGCCGAATTGTCAGAGCGCGAACCCAACAGCTTCGCTCGTGACCGTGCAGCTCATGCCCTTGCCATGGTCGGCCGGAACTCCGAAGCCGCGGACATCTATCTCGACCTCTGCAGTCCTGACACGGATACGCCGCAACTCAGGATGGCGCTCCAGACACTGGTGAACTGCCGCAGGATCCGCGAGGCCAGGGAACTCTATGGGAAACTCGACGCCAGGATCAAAGATACCGCCAGCATGCGCAGGATCGGCGCTGTCATCTTTCAATGCGCTGGCAACTTGAAGGGCGCCAAAAAGGAACTCGAGCACGTTTTCGGCACAGGGGATGAAACCCTGGAAGACCGCGCTCGCTGGATCGACATCTGCGAGCGCCTGCCGGACATCTCTTCAATCATCCGGTATCTCGACACCGTGCCGGTGGACGTTTCCGGCGATCCCCGGATGCGGATGCACCTTGCGCACAAGCTCGATCACTACACGGACGACTTCCAGAGGGCGCTCGAGATCGGATACCGCGCGTTGCGCGACGGCTATGACGACCCACAGATACATCTCGGCTTCATGGTCGGGTTGATCCTGACAGGCCGTTCTGGGCGACAGGTCGATTTCGACCGCGAGGTCGTTGAGGAGGATACGGTCGTTGTGGTCTCGCGAGATCACGCTGATCCGCTCACGAAGATCATTGAGACAGCTCCCGCCCCGCGGGCGGACCGCGACGAAATTTCCCCTGAAGACCCGTTGGCTCTTCGCCTGATTGGAAAGGCTGTGGGTGACAATTTCCCGATGGATTCCGCTGTCGGGAAGCTGAACGCCACCGTCACAAAGGTCCTGTCCAAGTATGCCCACGCGTATCATCGGTCTCAGAAGGACTTCGAGCGCCTGTTTCCTGAGAGCAAGATATTCGGAGCGCTTCGGATCGATGAAAATGATCTGGAAGGCTGCTTTCGTCCCATCCTCGAAAGCGCCAAGGAGCGTGCGGGGCAGGTCAAGCGCATCGAGGAGGCCTACGAGTCAGGTAAAGCCCCCATAGCTCTGTTGGCCGCCGCAGGTGGAGGCACGGTCTTCGATTTCTGGGATTTCCTGCGGCACCACGGCAGCATCAAAATCAAGATGGCCCTCGGTAATGCCGTAGAACGGAAGGCGGCGACGCAATCGGTTATGGCTGCGCCGGGCGTGATCGTCGATCCAATCACCCTATACGGCGCCCAGACCCTCGGCTTCGCCGACACCCTCCTTCAGGCCTGCCCGGACCTGCATATCACCCAGAGCAGCATCGATCTGCTTCACGAAGCCTATCAGGACAGGGTGGATGCCATCGGGGGAGAAGGACGCCGAGGTAGCTTCGTCGCAGACGAGCACGGGACGCGTATCATCGAGATGTCCCGAGAGATGTCCGACCTTCTCATATCGAACCTCGGACGAACCCTTGACCTGGCGCGAGGCCTGAAAATCGCCATGCCGGAAGAAGGCACCGCCCTTCATCCGGACTTCGAAGCGGTTTTCGAAGATGTGGGCCCGTGCTTCGTAGATACGCTGGTAGTCGCCAAGGAGAGAGGTTGGACCTTGCTGGCGGATGACACCGCCCTCCGGCTGTTTGCGAGTCTGGATGGTGTTTCATCGGCTTGGAGCCAGGTCGCACTGCAGATCGCGCGCAATAAGCGTACGATTTCGCAGGAAGCATATTCTGATGCCCTCGGCGCAATGCTGAAAGGGAATTACCGATACGTCAGCATCGACGGAGACACGACGCAGTTCGAGTGGGAGCGCAAGGATACGTCGATCTGGCTGAACCAATTCCTCGATCATATCGCTCTGCCGACGAACGACCCTTGGAGCATTGCCCAATTGATCGGATCCAGCCTTCTGGAACTCTGGGACGATGCGGACGATGGAGCGCGTTGCGTCGCCTATGCCGCCTTCATGCTCCAAAAGCTCTCATCTCGGTCGGGGGAAGATGGAGCGATCAAGATGTTGGGGGATGCGGTATCCGCCGCGGTGTCGAGGGCGCAGAGAAACGCCCGCATGATCAAACTCCCCCTAATCCTGTCGAGCACTACCAGCCTCGCTTCTCCAGGTTTTCTGGCCATGGAGATCAATCGCGACCATAAAGAAGCCGTCCTGAACACAATAGGTGACTGCGTGAAGTCAGCGCGGAAACTATCTAAGCTGCCTTAAATTGATCTTATGGTTCATGGCGGCGATTGACGTTTTTGCTTTCGTGGCCTCGAAACGACACGAGGGTCCGCTTTCCATGGCCGCCTCGCAGAAAATGAAGGGACGGAGGATGACTGCTTCGGGCCGTCCGCATCGTCGGGATCTAGGCCTGCCAAAATGATGCTGCGGTTGTCCCGATGGCGGTTCTGAGCCCAATTTACCTAATGCTGCAGGATTCATGAGCGTCTGCTTTGGAGCACTGCTACTGGCAAAGCGCTGCAAACTGGCAAGACACCCGTAACTTTATTCTGAAATCTTGCTCGCGAATTCGACGGTCACGTTCAGACCGTCGGATTTCGTGTCCACATCAAGCTTGGCGTCAAGTTCCGCTGAGATAACCGCTGCGATTTGCATTCCAAGCCCGCCGGTCGAAAGGTCAGTATCCTCCGACAGACCAACACCGTCATCCCGGCAGTTAACACGAATGAGGCCATCATCCCCATTGCGGGTCACAACAATGTCAATCTGCCCAAATCGATTATCAGGGAAGGCATGCTTGAAGGCGTTTGCGACGAACTCATTGATCAAAGTTCCAACCGCGACAGCCTCGTTCGAAGTAACCTTCGTCTCGGTTCCCTGAAAATTTAGCGTTACATTGTCCGGCGCGATCTGCCGGAAGTGAGATATCAGATTTTCGAGGTACCGACCAAGCTCGATGACGTGACCGGCGTCAGTGCGATATAGTTCCTCGTGGAGCATTGCGACTGCGTCGATCCTTGAACCTATCGTAGCAAGTGCTTCTATCGTCTCCTCTGCTTGTGCTTTTCGACCTGAGAGGCGCACTAGCGAAGATAACGACTGCAGTGAGTTCTTCACCCGGTGATCTACCTCCTTGCGCAACATCTCGGCGTGTCTGAGCGTCTTTCGGAGGTCGAGTTGCGCCATAACTTGACTGGCCAATACACGGATCGTGTCGCGCTGTAGTGGCGTCAGTTCCTTCGGCTCATAGTCGAGAACGCACAACGTCCCGAGAGGCAGCCCATCCGCGGTCTTCAGAAGCGCGCCAGCGTAGAACCGCAGCCCTGGATCGCCGCAACACAGCGGGTTGTCAGACATTCTCTGGTCCAACAATGTGTCGTGTATCTCGACAAACTCATCCTCCAAAATGACGTGCGAGCAGAGCGAAGTGGCCAAAGGCGTTTCCCTCACGCCGAGGCCGGTCTCGGCCTTGAACCACTGCCGCTCCGCATCGATGAAATTTATCACGGAAATTGCTGTGCCGCAGGAGGCCGCAGCAAGCTGCACGATTTCATCGAATTCGCGTTCCCGCTCGGTTTCGAGAATTTCGTAGTCGTACAACGCCGCTAAGCGTTCAGCTTGCTGAGGATGAAATGAAGCAATAGGCATTTACGGCGACGCTACCAAAATTGTGCACTCTCATGCTTTAGCATGTTTTTGCGTCATAAACAGTCACAGACGTGCGCTGCAAAATGCTCATTGGTCACGCGATCTGGTCATCCACCCATAGTGGCCCCAGCTTGAGCGTCCGGTCCGAAACCAAGCGCAGGCCTAAGACCACGAAGCTGACCTTGGCGCTGCGAACATGGCAGTCGGCTTGGTCCGCAGACCATGAGTTCGAGCTGCCTCCGGCTTTGCACGTGCAGCGAACGGCGGCAATGCGGGCTGCGACCGCAGAATGGCAGCACCGTGACGGGTGACCGCTTTGGGCCGGCTGCCGATAATTGCATTCAATTGACTGTTTCCTGAGCGTTCGCGGGTGTATTGGCAGTCAAAGCGGTCGGCAATTCCTGTTTCATAAAACTTAGGAAGGCCTCGAACGCTGGCAACATGCCTTGGCGAGATGGTATCAGGAGGCTGATCTGGGGATGGCCCGCTGTCCAGCCCGGCAGGACTCGCACGAGTTTTCCAGTATTCACCTCTGATCGGCAAACATAGGCTGGTAGCGCGACCAGCCCAAGAGACAAGGCCGCTGCATTCTTGAGCGTCGACATGTCGTCACTCGCAAGCCTGATTGAGCATGGGACCGATGCACTTTGCCCGTTTTTGTCTGTTAATAGCCATTGGTGTGTGTCGCCCGGTCGGCCAAGAACCAATGCCGGTTGATTGGACAGCGCGACCGGATCGTCGCCATGATCCAAAGTTTCATGGAACTCAGGTGAACAGAAAAGGTGCCATTCGACCCGTGCCAACCGCATCTGGATGAGGCTCGAATCCGGCAGAGAGTCCATATGCCCCCGTATGGCCACGTCGATCCCGCCCTTGATCAAGTCTTCCATCTGATTTGACGCCCGCTGAACCACCGTCACGCCTGGGTTGTCCCGTAAAAAACGCGGCAGGATTTGATCGAGGCCGAATTGAGCCATACCGACCGAACAGGATACCGTGACGGTCCCTTCTATGGTGTTGGTTTTGCGCCGGACGGCGGTCTCGGCGATCTCAAAACGCGCCAATGCGTCCGTGGCGTGACGATAGTATTCCTCGCCAACCTCCGTCGTGGTGACGACGCGCGATGTGCGCTGCAGGAGACGGACATTGAGGTCATCCTCAAGTTGTCGCACACGACGGCTGAGGCGTGATTTCGGGATGTTCAAGGCCCGAGCGGCGGCAGAAAAGCCGCCCTTTTCAACAACCTGAACAAAGTAGAATGCGTCGTTAAGATCCATCCTGCCTCTCCTCATCGTTCTAAAAATAGAACATTAAGTTCCAATATTGACCGATTTTTGTTCGATTGTCCCGCTCATATTTTCAATTCGACAAAAGCGAGAGACTGACATGAACACGCAACATATCGACAAGCTTGCAGGGGCTGCCTGCGAAACCCATGTGCTAAGTGACGGCCGCCCGCTTTCAATCGGCGACGGTTTTGAAGCGCAAAGTTACCAGCATGCGGATTTCCGAGGGCTAATGGACCCGTTAATCATGGTGGACCACTTCACCATGACGAAACCCACATTCGGGACACATGCCCATGCAGGGCTGTCAGCGGTGACGGTCATGTTCGAGGACAGCGAAGGTGCGTTTCACAACCGCGACTCCCTTGGCAATGACTTGGATCTGGCACCCGGTGATCTTTATTGGTTCAAAGCGGCACGCGGGGCCCTTCATAACGAAGCGACCCGCCCCGGTGCCAAAACCCACGCGTTGCAGGTCTTTGTCAACCTCTCGGCAGAGCACCGACATGACGCGCCTGCCGCCTTTCACGTCGCGGCGGCGGACATTCCACAGCTCGCAGGCGACAGGGCCACGGCGCGGCTTGTCCTCGGGGAAGGCACTGGGCTTCAGGGGGCGATTGCGCCGGACAATCCCCTGACGTTGCTTGATATCAACATTCAGGCCGGTGGCCGGTTCAGGCATACTGGCAGCAAGGACCACCATAATTGGATCCTCCCCATAAAAGGCACCTGCCAGGTCACTTGGAACGCAGGTGCCGTCGATCTGCAGCCCGGTAAGGCCATGGCCTTTGCTGATGCCACCGACATCTCATTTTTCTCGGAACTGGGTGCCCATGTCGTCCTGTTCCGGGGCCAACCCCTGCATCAGGCCTTTGTCCAAAGAGGCCCTTACGCCATGGGCACCGCGGAAGAGCTTGACGCAGTCGAGGCCGCCTATCGTTCCGGCCGCCTGGGATCAATTGACTGAAATCAACGCCACCAAATACCGATAGAAAAGGAGAATACCGTGACCAATTTGTACAACCCCGAACCGCTGACTCGTGACAATGCCGCTGTGGTCTTTGTCGACAATCAGGTTGGGCTGATGACTGGTATCCGCGACTATTCGATCGCCGATCTGAAACACAACATCGTCGGGCTGGCGAAGGCTGCGAAGGCGCTTGGATTGCCGATTGTCACGACCACCACCTCGTCCCAGACGCTCTGGGGTCCCGCAATTCCCGAGTTGCAAGAGGCCTTGCCGGGCCAGACCTTTATCGACCGCACAACCGTCAATGCCTGGGATGATCCGCGCGTGGAAGAGGCCATTCGCGCCACCGGGCGGAACAAGCTGATCTTTGCGGGACTGTCCCTTGAAGTCTGTGCTGCGTTCCCTGCCATGCAGGCCGTACGCGAAGGGTTCGAGGCCTATGTCGCCGTCGATGCCAGCGGGACCTTCAATATGACCAAGCGCGAAACTGCACTTGTCCGTCTGACCCAAGCCGGCGTGGTTGTCGCAGATGGTGCCAGCCTGATGATCGAAATCCTTGCCGACAATGCGAACAACCAAGCCGGAGACGTCTATGGCGCGCTTGGCATGGATTGGTCGATCCTTGTCAGCCAGGTCCGCGAGAGCGCGTAGCCATGCCATGCGCCGCCCAAAAGCCGCACCATACGGGGCTGACACTCAAAGTACGTCCCCATGCGGGATCAGCGTGTCCAGCTTTATCTGATCTACGGCTCCTCGCTGTTCTTCCTGATGGCGTCGGGCTGGGCTGCAAGCTTGTTTCATTGACAACGGGTTGCCCGGCATCGGGCACCCCACTGACCGGCGCCATGAAAGCGCCTGACATTCACCATCGGAGATTGCTATGACCAACCAACCTATCCTTGTCATCGGCGCCACCGGCAAAACCGGTTCGCGCGTCGCCGCGAAACTCGAAGCGAAAGGCATAACCGTCCGACGCGGTGCGCGCCATTCCGAAACGCCCTTCGACTGGGAGGACCCTGCCACATGGGCTCCGGTTCTGACCGGGGTATCCAAAGCCTACGTCACCTATTTCCCGGATCTGGCCTTCCCCGGCGCAATCGAGAAGCTGGACGCCTTCACCAAATTGGCTTTGGAAACCGGTTTGCAGCACATCGTGTTGCTCTCGGGCCGGGGCGAGCATTTTGCCAGCTTGGGGGAAGAGGTGATCCGCAACTCCGGCATCGGGTTTACCATCGTGCGGTCTGCGTGGTTCGCACAGAACTTCTCCGAAGGATATCTGCGCGACCCGATCCTTGACGGCGTGCTGCCCATGCCCGGCGGGGACATAGCGGAGCCGATCATCGACATTGATGATATCGCCGATGTTGTCGTGGCTGCCCTGACCGAAGACGGACACCTTGGCGAACGCTACGAAGTCACCGGCCCGCGCCTGATGACTTTTGGCGAGATGGCCGAAGTCCTGACCACCACGCTGGGCCGCCCAATTCAGCACATCCCGATCAGTTTTGAGGACTTCCATGCCAATGTTGCCGCCTCTGGCGATTCCTTTGTGGCGGACGTGTTCACCGCAATCGCACGAGAAACACTTGACGGGCGCAACGCCCATACCACTGACGGGGTTGAGCGCGCGTTGGGCCGCAAGCCACGTGACTTCGCGGCCTTTGCACGCACCGCTATGACTGCCGGGGCCTGGCCCAAAGCGGCCTGAACTCATCCGATGATTGGGCGGGTGCCACGCAGCTTCCGCCCCCCTGCAAAGGAAGTTAGCGACATGTCCACGATCATCTTTTTCCTGATTCAATGCTCCATTCTCGCCTATGCTTTCATCGGCGGCGTCTTTCTCGCGTTCGCCGACTTCATCATGAGGTCACTGGTGAGAACCAGCGGTCATGGCGGCGTTGAGGCAATGCAAGTTATCAACCGTGAGGTCTTTCGCTGGGTCTTCATGGCGCTGTTTCTTGGCATGGCAGCGGTGTCATTGGTCATTGCAGCCTACGGTGCGTTCGCGCTGACCGACACGGCCGGAACGCTGATCATGCTGGCCGGTTTGTGCTATCTGGTTGGCTGTTTCGGCGTCACGGTGTTTTTCAACGTGCCGATGAACGAGACCCTGGCCGTTATGGAAACATCAGATGCGCAAACGCGGACCTATTGGTTAGACATATATGTCCCGCGCTGGACTTTCTGGAACTGGGTCCGCACAACGGCCTGCGCTGTTTCGGCTGCACTACTTCTATTCGGATTTGTGCGTATGAACTAAGGCGGAATTGTGTGACACAAGGCATCTGAAGCGTCGGCTGGCCACTTGGAACGGATTGTCGTCCCAAGCTTACGCTACTGGCTCTTTTCAGTGAGAAGAAGGTGTTCACAGTCTTCGTTCGATCCGAAATGCCAATGACGACAATGTTCCACACTTTTCCCATTCGCCGACCTCGGGATTTCGTAATCGCAGCGAATTGCTGCAACGACAGAAGCCGGGGTCAACGCAGTAGGGCAGGTCTGGGCCGGATCTGAAGTGCCAATCCGTCGAGTAAAAGCGGACACTACGGCGTCACTTAAGCCTTTTAAGGGGGCCAAGCCATTTGGCCGACTTCGCAAGGCCCAGTAAGGCCTTGCCGACGCCTGAGCGAAAATCGATCAGGACGTCAATAGCTGGGTTGCTACAGATTTGGCTTCGCGTGCGGCTTCTGCCGAATGTGACATCGCCGCGATAACAATGGCTCCCTCTTTCAACAAAAGAAGCTGCCTTGCCAGTGCATGAGGATCATTCGCCTCCGCTTGCGTCGCCAGCGCTTCGAAATGGTCCACCAGCAGGCGTTTGTGCGCGTATGATTGTACGTTTATTGCGTCATTGGGATTCTGATATTCCGCGCTCGCCTTGATGAACATGCAGCCCTTGAAGCCATCTTCATGGAACCACTCCTCAAGTGCGTCAAACATGGCCAGCAGTCGGCCTTGGGGGGTACTAGCCATCTCCTCCATCCGCCGGAACAGCCAGTTCCGGAAATTCTCATCCCGCAGACGGAGTACCGCGAGGATCAACTCCTCCTTGGTGCGGAAATGCTTGTAGATCGACGTTTTTGATACGCCGGTTTCCTTGGCAACCAGATCCATGCCGGTGGCGTGAAACCCGTTTCGGTAGAACAGAAGAAGCGCTTTTCGAATCAGTTCTGCGCGCTTGTTTTGGCTCATCTCGGCACCCTAGATTAACTGATCTGTTAGTACATTCAGGCCGGCGAGCGGTCAAGAATACACAGATATCTTAGCGACTTATCGTAGATCAACTTGGTGTGAGCACCAGAAGTGATGATGTTCATCACTAAATTTGACTTGAATACATTAACCGATCAGTTCACGTTAGGTGCAACATTAACTGATCGGTTCACCTTGAGTCGTGGAGAAACAACATGGCCTATGCCTTTGCCAAAATCGCATTCACCCCTTCCGTCCGGCATCAACAGGACAGGAACGGCTCGGGGGCCTATGCTGCTTTCCTGACCGACGCGCGGTCTGGCGGCGACATCCTGTCAGATCGCGAACGCGCGTTCATTCAGGAGTGCGATGGTTTCTATCAGGCGACGGTTTCGGAAACCGGCTGGCCCTATGTCCAGTTTCGTGGTGGTGCGCCAGGTTTCCTGCGGGCCGAGGGAGACAACACGATCACCTATGCCGACCTGCGGGGCAATCGCCAGTACATCAGCCTTGGCAACCTGACAGCAGACAATCGCATCGCCCTGATCATCATGAACTATGCCCGTGCGGAGCGGTTGAAGATCTGGGGCCGGGTGGTGGTGGAAGACAGACCTTCCAACCCCGCGACTGGCTGGCCGGATAGGGCCGAAAGGCGCATCCTCATCACTGTCGAAGCCTTTGACTGGAACTGTCCCCAACATATCCCCCGCCGTCTGACCGAAGCGGAATTCGGCGGCGAGATGGCCCTGCTGCGTGCCGAGAACCAGCAGTTGCGCAAGCAGATCAACGAATTTCAGGCGCGTTCCGGCTGAGCCGCCTGTTCTCCGCCGCCACATGGCGGCTCCCTCCCAACCCCTGAAAAGGACTGAACCCATGAAAAACACCATTGTCAGCACCACTTTGGCCAGCTTGCTGGCAGGCACCGCCCTGCTCACAGGCACATTGCCTTCAGGAACAGAGGCCGCGGAAAGCCCTTTTGCCGTCGCCATGAAAAAGATGGAAATCGATGGTGTGAACATCGCCTACCGCGAAGCGGGCAATCCCGACAATCCGACGGTCCTGCTGCTGCATGGCTTCCCGACCTCGTCGCATATGTTCCGTGACCTCATCCCCGAACTGGCGGAGGACTACCACGTCATCGCGCCGGACTATCCCGGTTTCGGTGCGTCCGACATGCCGGATGCGGCGAGCTATGACTACAGCTTTGCCAACGCGGCCGAGATCGTCACCCAACTGATAGACGCCAAGGGGGTCGACGGCTATACGGTCTATCTGATGGATTACGGTGCGCCAGTTGGCTACCGCATGTTCGCCGAACACCCCGAGCGGGTGAGCGGGTTCATCATCCAGAACGGCAACGCCTATGAAGAGGGGCTGCGCGAATTCTGGGACCCGATCAAAGCCTATTGGGCCGATCCCTCCGCCAAGCACGGCGATGCCCTGCGGGGTTTCCTGACCATGGAGGCGACGGTCTGGCAGTTCACCCATGGCGTCGGCGATGTGTCGAAGGTCAGCCCGGACAATTTCTGGCATGTTCAGTATCTGCTGGATCGTCCCGGCAACCAGGAGGTGCAGCTTGAGATGTTCCTCGACTACGGCACCAACGTGGATGAATACGCCAGGTGGCAGGCGCTGTTTCGCGAACATCAGCCGCCTACGCTGATCGTCTGGGGCAAGAATGACCACATCTTTCCGGCTGAGGGCGCCCATCCTTATCTGAACGATCTGGACGATGTGGAATTCCACCTGCTGGATACCGGCCATTTCGCGCTTGAGGAATATGGCGAGGTCATCTCGGCTGAAATCCGAGATTTCCTCCCCCGGACTCAGAAGTAACCCGTTCCCTGCCCGGCGACGCCCGGGCAGGGACGATCCATGCAAGGAACATTCCGATGACCTTTACCGACACAACACAAGTCCACCGGATCGCCGCCTTTTCCGAAGCCGACGCAGGTGGAAATCCCGCGGGCGTTCTGGTTGCCGACAGCCTGCCCGGTGATACGGAAATGCAGGCCATTGCCGAGGCGGTTGGATATTCCGAAACTGCCTTCGCCGCTCCCGAAGGGGATCACTGGCGGGTGCGCTACTTTGCGCCACAAAGCGAGGTTGATTTTTGCGGCCACGCCACCATCGCGCTTGGCGCGGTCCTGACGGAACTGAACGGGCCTGGCAGGTATGATTTGCGGATCAACCCAGGGGAAATCAGCGTTGAGGGGCGGATCGACAGCGACGGGCAATCCAAGGTCGAATTGTTGTCTCCATCAACGCACAGTCGTCCTGTTGACGCCGCGCTACTTGAACTGGCGCTGGCGATGTTTAGCCTGCACCGCGACGATCTTGACCCGCAAATCCCGCCTGCGGTCGCGAATGCAGGCAACGATCACCTTGTCCTGGCCCTGCGGGAGCACGGGCGGCTGGCAAAAATGGCCTATGACCTGGAAACCGGTCGGCGGCTGATGGCCCAACATGGGCTGACGACCATCGCGCTGATCTGGGCCGAAACCCCGCGTCAGTTTCACGCGCGGAACGCCTTTGCGATCGGCGGCGTGCTGGAAGACCCCGCTACCGGTGCCGCAGCCGCAGCACTTGCCGGATACCTCCGCGATCTTGGCTGGCCCCATGGGGGCAGCATCGACATTGCCCAGGGTGTCGACATGGGAATGCCTTCCAGACTGAAGGTCACCATCCCCGAAGAGCCCGGTTCGCCTGTGCTTGTGGGCGGTGCGTCGCGCAATATCAGCTAGGCGAGGAAGAATAGCGGGCCGTCGGCCCGAGAGGGGGGAAACACAATGGCAACTGCCGCATCAATCTTTGCAACCACGTTGGTCCGGGCCGCCGGGCTTCATCTGACTTCAGACGGAAGGGTGATGGGGGACGGCAGAACCCTTTTCCACCTGAGCAGTCCCGCTGATGATCCGATCCCTGATGGCGCTTACTTTGGCCTGATTGATTGGCTGCGCATCCGGACAGGGGATGATGCCGCGCTTGTGTTCAGCTATGCGCGGGAAATCCGCAGCAACGACCTGGGTGCGCTGGGGCTGGCCGCAAAGTCCGCGCCAACGCTGAGGAATAGTCTGCTGCGCCTTGAGCGCTATTTCCGACTCCTGACCGATACGGCAGTCTACCGCTTGACGGAAGAGGCCGATCCCGCCCTTCTTGTTCTGGAGGCCCGCACCCCGGATCACCCGGCGCTCAAACTGCGGGATGAATGCGCGCTTGCGGCTGTGGCGGAGAACATCAAGGCCTTTGCCCGAGATCCGGTTGAACTTGACCACGTTGCCTTTGCGCACGAATGCCGCAACGACCCGGCGCAATTCGAAGCCTTCTTCGGCTGCAAGGTCCGGTTCGGGGCTAGCCAAAGCGCAATTGCACTCGCCCCCGAAACCCTGAACCAACCAAACAAGCTGGGGGATCGGGGGATCTCTGATTTCCTCACGCAGCACCTTGAATCCGAGATCGCGCGCCTGCCTGATCCATCTTCGTTGAAGGATGAGGTCAGGCACCATCTGGCATCCCTGCTCAGCGACGGGGTGCCGCAAGCCTCGGACGTGGCCATCTCCATGGGCATGAGCGAACGGACGTTCTACCGCCGCCTCGCGGAAGAGAACCTGTCTTTCAGGGACGTGCTGCGGGATGCGCAGCAGTCTTTGGCACAGGATTTGCTGGCCGACAGCAACTGCTCCATTGCCGAGGTCGCGTTTCTGACCGGATTTTCCGAGCAAAGCACCTTCAGCAGGGCATTCAAACGCTGGGTAGGCACGGCACCCGCGCAGTTTCGCAGGCTTTCGCAGGGTGAGGACGATATCTCCCGCAGGTATTGGCAGACAGTGCCAAAACCTTGGCAGGATCGGCCAATACCCGGCGAGGTACAGCGCCTAAATTGAGGGTATCAGCCCCCCGAGGGACGCCAGGGCATAGAGGTCGGAACGGTCCCCGACCAGACCGCGGCAACCCTCCAAACGGAGAAGCAGGAATGACTTATCCAGACCAGACAACCCGCAGCCACTGGCTCCCGTTGCCAGATATGGCTTGTCTCCCCGGCCAAGGTGCGGACTGCCGGTCTGGCCGCATTCCCGCTTCTCCGTCCGTCCTGATGCGACGGACGCGCAATGCCCTGCCGACCGAGAGAAAACTCGCATTGGTACTGACCCTGACCGTTTGGACCCTCCTCGCCTCAATCGCCGAAATCATCCGGCTGGCCGCGCCTCTCACGCTGAATGTGTGAACAGGAACCCGATCCAACCACCCCGCCCACCGAAGGACACCGACATGACCCGCCCGCCGCTGCCGCCGTTCACGCATGAGACCGCTTCCCAGAAGGTCCGGATGGCCGAGGACGGCTGGAACTCCAAAGACCCCGAAAAGGTGGCGCTTGCCTATACGCCGGGCAGCGTCTGGCGAAACCGCTCCAAATTTATCACCGGAAGAGCCGAGATCATCGCCTTTTTGACCGACAAATGGGCACGCGAACTGGACTACCGCCTGATCAAGGAGCTTTGGACCTTCTCCGACAACCGCATCGCGGTGCGCTTTGCCTATGAATGGCACAATGGTGCGGGGCAATGGTTTCGGTCCTACGGCAACGAGAACTGGGAGTTTGACGAGGACGGCCTGATGCGCTGGCGCATCGCCTCGATCAATGACCTGGCCATTGATGAAGAACAACGTCTGTTCCATTGGACGGACAAGGTACGACCGGAGGACCACAAGGGTCTGACGGAACTGGGTCTTTAGGCGATCTGAAGACCTGACACCTCCGACGCCATATTGCGCGTCGGTCCTGCAGGATAGCGGACAGTCAATTCCCGCAACGCGGCCATACCGGCTGCGAACGGGAAAGCCTTGTCCGGTTGCCTGCGCCCCCAACGCAGCGCCCGGTGGCCTGCACAACCGGAGACAAGGAGAATTTTGATGAAACATCACCATGAACATGGCGACAACTGCGGCTGCGGACATACGCCCGAAAGCGTCGATCTTGCCCGCCGCCGCGTGCTGGCGGGAGTGGCTGCTGCCAGTGCGGCAGGTGCCGCATCTGTCCTCGGCAGTTCGGCCGAGGCCGCAACCGATGCGGCCAGGGCGGCCTACGCGGACCCGGACAATCCCGGCCTGCCGCAGATCGACATGACGATTGATCCCGGCCGCACGGCCCTTGTCGTCACCGATCCGCAGATCGACTTTCTGTCAGAGGACGGCGTCACATGGGGCGTGGTGGGCGAGAGCGTCACCGAACAGGGCACCGTGGACAACATCGAACGCCTGTTCGTCGCGGCCAAGGCCGCAGGCATGCCGGTCTTCATCTCGCCCCACTACTATTACCCGCATGACCACAAGTGGCAGTTCGAAGGCACGCTTGAGGCGACCATGCACGCGATCGGCATGTTTGACCGGCTGGGGCCGCTGAACCTCGACAACTTCGAAGGCTCCGGGGCCGACTGGATGCCGCAGTACAAGAAGTACATCGAGGATGGCGAAACCATCGTCTGCTCGCCCCACAAGGTCTACAGCCCGGCGCAGAACGATCTGAACCTGCAACTGCGCAAGCGCGGGATCGACAAGGTGATCCTCGCAGGCATGTCCGCCAACCTCTGCACCCAGGCGCATCTCTATGAGTTGCTGGAACTGGGTTACGAGGTGGCCGTGGTACGCGATGCGACCGCCGGGGCAAAAGTGCCCGAAGGCGACGGTTACCTCGCCGCAATCATCAACTTCCGCATGGTGGCAAACGGCGTCTGGTGGACGGACGATGCCGTCAAGCGGATCGCGAACGGCGTGTGACGCCAAAACCTCTCAACTGAACTACGGAGAAAAGAAATGACCTTGAAACCTCTGAAATCCGCCCGCCGCTGGACCAGTGCGCTTGTCCTGTCATCGGTCGCGACCCTGTCCCTCGCAAACCTTGCCACGGCCGCGGACGAATACAACGTCACCAACAGCCTGACCCTGACGGGCCAGCCGCTGGGCATGCACGGGATCGACCCGGTGTCGATGTTCCACGGCGACAAACCCGCCCTGGGCAACGCCGAATACACCTCAGCTCATGACGGGGTGGACTACTACTTTGCCTCCGCCGCCGCCCAGGCAGAATTCGACGCCGATCCTTCTGCACATCTGCCGCAATTCGGCGGGTTCTGCGCCTTTGGCGTCTTTGTCGGCAAGAAGCTCGACGGCGATGTGCGCTATGCCGATATTGTCGATGGCAAGCTCTATCTCTTCGTGAATGCCGCGATTTTCGAGAAGTACCTCAAAGACAAGACCGCGGTGATCGAAGGGGCCCATGCCAAGTGGCCCGGCATCGTCAACACACCTGTCAGCGACCTCTGATCCCACCCCAGGCACGCGGCGGCTGAGGCCTAGACAAGGCTCGCCGCGTGACGGCTCATTCTAGGAACATCACATGATAGACTTTGAAAAACACACCATCGAAACCGCACCCGCAACGGCCAAGCCAATCCTGCAAAATGCTCTGAAAAGCTACGGTTTTGTGCCAAATCTCTATGCCGCAATGGCGGAGGCTCCGACAATCCTCGAAGGCTACATGAGCCTTACTTCCATCTTCGGAAGATCAGATTTGTCCGAGACCGAGCGACAGATCATTCTGATGACCAACAACCGCCTCAACGGGTGCAAATACTGCATGGCGGCTCATACCACTCTGTCACAAATGGCGGGTGTGGACAGTGACATTATCGAAGCACTTCGCAACGACACGCCGATTGCCGACACCCGGCTTGAGGCCCTCCGCCAGTTTGCCATCGCCGTGAACGAAAGCCGTGGCTGGCCGAGCGATGCACAGTTAGATGCTTTTCTGGCGGCCGGCTACACCCGGCAGACAGTGCTGGAGGTGATCTTGGGCACCGCGCTCAAGGTTCTGTCAAACTACACCAATCACGTTGCTGACACGGGCCTCGACGATGCGTTCACGGCAAACGCTTGGAACAGTCCAAGGCCAGTCGCCGCGGAATAGGTGCCCAAGTCGATTGGATTGTTCTCAGTTCAACAATCTGCTTGCTCACGGCACTACACCCAATGTGCCAACGGCTGGGCGCCATTGTGGACCAACCGTTGGTACTGAAACAGCGAAAGCAGGTTTTGCCCTGGACATCGCCGGTGCGAGTGGTCCTGCGTTTTGCGACCGCGGCGAATGACCGGAAAGCGGGCTGCGGCTGCAGCATCTCTCGCTCGAGACGGACGGCAGCTAAGGGCCGTGGAAGTAGGTTAGCTACGCAAGCTCGCTGGCAATCATTTTCAGATGGCGCATGTCGGTTCCGCAGCACCCTCCGAATACTTGGACCGACGGATTGCTCCGAGCAATCTTGGCAATCTGCTTACCAAGTTCAACGGGATCGCCTTCGTCCAGTTCATCTGCTTCGTCAAGTTCTGCATGAGAGCAACTTGAAGCGTTCGCCACTACACCTTTCAGCCTCGGGTTGATGCCAAGAGATCCGGCGAAATGGGTCGGATGAGCGCAATTGACCATAAAAAACATTGCCGCCGAGTCCGATTCCCCATCGATCTGGTCAATTGCGTCCACAAGTTTGGTTCCGTCCGCTAGACACCCATCTGTCTCAACCACCAGAGACATGATGATCGGCAGACCAGCATCTCGGGCGGCGAGGATGCATCCTGATGCCTCACTTGGACGGTTGAATGTATAAGCGGTAACCAGGTCGACAGTTGTGCCTTTCAGGCTGTGCATTTGAGCGGTATGGTATTGCCGTGCATCTTCGACGGATATCGGCGGGATGTCGGCGTAAGGATCAAAGCGTGGGCCTATACAGGCCGATACCAATACATCTTCGCGAGCGGCGGCCCGGCGCACGTCTTCCACTAGACTGACTGCATCTTTGTTCACCTCTACAAGCCGTTTTGCATCGTACCCCAACGGTGCCGCCCGGTCGGCATTCGCCATCCATGTGGGCGCATCAAGAATACATCCGACATTCATTTCGCTGGCGAGATCGACTAGAGCCTGCATCTGACCGGCAAGTATCGCTCTAGTGTCAGGCTGTTCGAGCAATGGAAACGAGGCAAATCCGGGTAGCTCAAGTCCATGATTGAATATCAGGTCGGTGCCAGTACCGGCATAAACCAGAAAGGTCTTGTCACCTTCGTCTAGGAGCTGTCGTGCCATCCTGATCTACGCCCTTTTCTCTTTCTGTTTACAAGAAACCTACATTTTCTCGGGTCTCCTGTGAACCTTGGGGCGGCGAAGTACTTTCCGTATGCATGCCCTAATCTGTCCGAGCAGCTCGCAAACACAGCGAATGTCTGGAAAGCAGGCTGCAGTTGCAGCAACCTAAGGGCATTCCGAGTGGCCGGTATGGGCCGCCAACTCAAGAAATAGAGATGCAATTAGCATTGCAACTCGAAATCCGCAGGAAACCTACGTGGATGCCGAGGGGAACCATCTTGATTGGTGGCGACACGGCACAAGGCTGCTCCATGGCAAGCCTGAAGAGCATCGTTTGCAAATTCGATCCATTCGAGTTTTCGCCGAAGCCCTCCGTAGGCGAGGACCACACAATCGGCGTGGCGAGCGCAACGTCTTATTTCGTCGAGGTTCCCCTCAGATCTCTCCTCGCCTTCTGGAAGCTGAGCTGGGTCGGTTGCTCGGTAGTCCATAACGTTGAGAAGAAAAAGCTTGCCAAAGCCAAGGCGGCGTGAATGACGCGTGAGTTTTCGTGAGGTTGCATCATCTGAGACATGGGTAGCTGATGATGGGTTCATGCAAAGCCATAGTATTGTCGGGCCTGGATGCCAGCTTCGACTGAGGTACGGACGATAGTTTCCGCAATCAGAGAATTTGGCGGAACCTCGAACTTCATGGTCCAAATCGAACGTGCGGCCCAATTGACGCTGGATCTCGGGGTTTCCTCTCAGCATCGCAGATCTTTCACAGGCTGTAGTTGGATCGAGCTTACCGGGAAGGTCCGCATTCAGGAAGCTGCAATGCAGCATCGTCGGCATGTCTCAGTGTCAGCAAAGGGCCGTTGGCGGTCATTAGTTTGGAACCCAATTGGTGATCGATCCCGCTAGTTCTCGGGAAGACCATCAATTTCGGGATGATTTGGTAGGGGAGGAACCATGCACCAATGACTTGGCTCAATACTTTCTTGCATGAATTGACCTGGAGCCGTTAGGCGCAGGGCATTGCTGTAAACTTCAATAGCCCAAGTTCCGGCATCATCATCCCAAGAAAGCTTCCCAAAGTAATCTGTTGTGACCTTTCCAGCAAGATCTCGAATTCGAAAGTATCCAACGAGCCTATCGGTCTGGATTTCTTCATTGGTTGGCGATCGTTGTTCGAATTTGATCCACGATGTTGCAGGATCTGTCATATTTACCTCCGCCCCAACCTTCCAAGCCTAGCCAGTTGCGCCAGCACTTGAGACCCCGCCCCCGGTGACCCTGTGCCGCTCAACTGACCCGTCTGCCCCATGCCTTGCCGCACTGGCATCGGCTGCACACCGAAGAACTGCCGCGCCCTGAGGGCTGCGTACTCCGCGCCACTTGCACCGCCGATCAAGTATCGGTTGTAGGCTTGTTGGCTGCCCATGGCGGCGCGGGCGAAGCTGTAGCCGCCGCCTAGACCGCCGGAGAGGGCGGGCATCATGATGTTGCCGGAGATCGCGCGGACGATGAAGGGGGTGGCGATGATGAAGCCCTTTGCCATGAGAACCATCATGAAGAAGGGGATGAGCGCGCCGATGTTTGAGGCGCCTTCCGGGTCGCCGAGCTCGCCGATGAGTGCGGAGGAAACGCCGGTGATTGTCGCGAACACGCCGGCCACGACGATCGGGTAAAGCGCGAAGGAGACCAGGGCGGACAGCCAGCGTGCGAAGTAGTCTTTGGTCACTTCGAAGAGGGTCAGGAAGATCATGACCGGGGCAATCCCGATCAGAAGAGCGATCATCAGTCGAGAAGCCACGAGGATGAAGGCGGCCAGCCCGCCGAGGATTGAGAGCAGAAGCACCCCGACGATGTCGAGCATGGCCCCGGCCATCCAGTTCAGCTCTGATCCGGCTGCATTGAGGTAGTCGCCGAGTTCCGCGATCAGCCGGTCAAACTCTTCGGCAAAGGTCCCAGAGGGACCGGGGGTGCCGCCACCGACCGAAGCCACGAGCGCCCCTGCAATGCTGTCGATCCCGGACAGGATGGCGGCGGAAAGCGCGTTGAACTGGACCCAGTTGGTCGCGAATATTCCGATTAGTCCGATCTTGACCGCGAGCCAGAAGGCCGTGCGTCCGTCCATCGCCTTGTACTGGTAGATCATGTTCAGGAAGACGAGGATCACCACGAGCGTTGTTCCCAGCACTAGGAGTGTGCCGACTGTTGCCGCGACCGATCCGAACTGGGTTTCGGCGGCGGTGTCGAGATAGCCCTGGGAGGTTTCAACGAAGTAGGTGACGACGCTCATCGGGGATCAGCCTTACCAGTTGCCCGCGGCTTCGCAGATGGCCTGCGCGGCAGGGCGGGCGGCGTTGGCTCGGCGGTTGTAGGCGTCCGATGCCTGCAGCATCTCCCATCGTTCGTCACTCGCGTGGACCTCCCGAAACACGGCCTCGGCCGCGTCCCAGGACGGGAACCGGGTCTCGCAATGGCAGCTGCCGGTCTCGACAATCCGCTCGAGGTTCTGGGCGCGGTAAATGTCTTGAACCAACACGCGCTGATAGGCTTGGCGCAGGGGGATCTCCTGCATCCAGCTGGGTTCAGCGGGGCGGTCCAGACAGACGGTGAAGTTGCGCTCGAGGGTCGGCACGAGATTGCGCTCAGCGAAGCCGGGTGCCGACGTTAGGCTCAAGACCAGCGCAGTCAGTACGAGGGTACAGCCCGCCTGCCTCATGCCGTGGCTCCAGCGGGTGTGGTCTCACGCTTCAGGAAGACCGTGTGCCCGACATTGGCGAATTCCGAGGAGCTGATCGACACCACCTCCCAGCCTTCCGCACCTTTGGCATTCAGGCTGGCCTGCATGTCGGCAAGGCTGGTTTTGCGGGTCATGGGAAAGGACAGGATATCGTATTCAAAGGTCTTCATTAGGAAGTTCCAATCTCGGTTGCGCCGGGGAGGTAGAATTCGGTGATGCCGCGCCGGCCGTCGTGGCGACCGGCCTGGATGATCACGTCGATGGAATTATCGATGTACTGGATCATGTCGGCATAGGTCATCGGGATCTCGGTCTTGAGTGCTGCGATCGCGAGGCGTTGCACGGCAAGTTGCGGTGTTTCGGCGTGCAGCGTGGTCATGGACCCGCCATGGCCGGTGTTGATCGCCTCAAGGAAGGTCATGGCCTCCTTGCCGCGAACTTCGCCGAGGATGATCCGGTCAGGTCGCATGCGCAGCGTGGCGGTGAGAAGCACATCGGCGGTCTGGAATTCCGCATCGCGATTGGCGATCAGGGTCACAGCATTGGGCTGCGTCGGTAGAAGCTCGGCGGCTTCTTCGATGGTGACGATGCGTTCCTCAGACGGGACATGGGAGAGGATCTTTCGCGCAGCGACGGTCTTGCCGGTCGAGGTGCCGCCCGAGACGATCATGTTGAGCTTGTTCTCGACACAGAAGGCGAGGGCGTCATCGATCAAACCGGAGGCCACGACCTCGCGCAGCTCGCGCGTTTTCTCGAGGCGCAGTTCTTCGAGCTTGCGTTCCTTACCGAAGAGAAAGTCGAGTTCGATGCCCTTGAGCGGCAGGCTGGAAAAGAACCGCAGGCTGATCGACGAGGCCGAGAGCACGGCGGGCGGGGTGATGACCTGTGCGCGGATCGGGCGCCCCTTGTAGGTGATCGAGACCGAGACGATGGGGCGGTCCTTGCTCATCGTGGTATTGGCCGAGGAGGCGATCTGGTTGCCGAGGTCCCTGACCTGAACGCCCGTCAGCCTTTGATCCAGCGCGCGCATGAAGTGATCGCCCTGGAATTCGCCCCAACAGGTCCCGTCGGGGTTGATACAGATCTCGATGACATCGTCGCGGGCGGCGGCGTCGATCCGGTCAAGGGATGTCTCGAGATAGCTGAGCGACATCGGGCTAGAAGATCTCCAGATCGCGGTCGACCATGACGGTGACGCGCGCGCCTTGGTCGACATAGATGACGGGGCCGATGGAGAGGTAATCGCCAATGACGCTGTCCGTGGCATCTGCCAGATCATCGCCAACGTCTTCGAGAACGTCGGCGGCAGTCTCATCCTGGACCTCGGAGGCGGCGGCACTTGGCGCGGCCGAAATCAGCGAGATCAGGGCGGCCGACCCGAAACGCTCGGCAAAACGCGTGTCCACGAAACCCGTGACGCCGGAGCGGCCAAGTTCATCGCCCCCGAAGGAGCTGATCTGGACGGTTTGGCCCGCGGGCAGGATGATCCGGTCCCAAGCGATCGTGACGCGGCGCTGCGCAATATCGACGCCAGCGCGGTAGCGCCCGACGAGACGGGATCCGCGGGGGATCAAGAGGCGCGCGCCATCGACGCTGTAGACATCCTCGGACACCACGGCACGGGTCTGGCCGGGCAGTGAGCTGTCGAGGGCGGTTTCCATGACGGCCTGGATCATGGTGCCCTGGATGATGGTGTTGGAAGGATTGGCGATCACCTCGGCCTGCGTCACGGTGGAGGGCAGCGCACCGTTCAGCACGAAATCCGTCACCTCGCCGAAGGTGCGTTCGGTCAGAGCCGTTTCATTCGCTCCTGAGGCACCGCCAAACGCGATGGTGGGCGAGGCGATGCGCCGCTCCTGGAAGGCGCGTTCCTCCGCGGCCCGGCGCTCCAGCTCGGCCATGCGCCGGGCTTCTTCCTCGCGGCGCAGTCGCTCTTGCTCGCGTGCGCGCAGCTCATCTTCCGTGGGGCCCGCTGGTGCGGGTTGCGGTCGGCTGGCCTCGAGTTGGGCCAATTCCAGATCCATGCGGAGTTGTTCAAGACTTCGATCCCGCGCCGTCAGTTCGTCCTGAAATCGTTGCTGTGCTGCTTCCGAGGCGGCTTGTAGCGCCGCGATCTGAGCAGTCAGCGCGTCAATTGCCTCTGCGGCGGCGGTGTCTTCCTCGACAACTGGTTCAGGGGCGTTGCGCAACTCCTCGATCTGGGCCTGCAGGGCGGTGATCTGCGCCAGAAGCTCCGCGTTGGGCTCGACGGGGTCTGGTCCGACGAACACAACCTCGGGCTCGGGCGGGGGCAAGGTCTCGATAGCGCCAAAGCCGTCCCCTTCGTTTTGGAAGACGTCCGGGGTGGCCGTCGGTAAGGCTTCCTCTTCGTCGGGCTGTGAGAGGAGATAAAGCAGGGCACCACCCACGCCGATGACGAGGATCACGATCAGCGCGAGAAGGGGCGACCGGCGCTGCGCCGCCGTGGGGGCGCGGGCACTGCCTTTCTCAAGGGCGGCGAGGCGTTTTTCCAGCTCGGTGTTCCCGGTATCGCTCATGAGGTGGCCTCCGCGGGCGCGATCGCCTCGATGCAGACCACCTCTTCGCCAAGTCGCAGGATCCATTGGCGGTTCACGCCGCTGACGCGGATCACGCCGTCTTCAGGGGTTTGCGTGTTGACCGTGCGTTCACGGCCGCCCGCGTAGCGGAAGATCGCTGGCACAGGTGCGTTTCTCGGAAACGCGAAATACGTGAACGTCCCGTCATCCCAGATGCGCGTTGGCGTGAACTCGGTCCGCGCGCTGGCGCCGTAATTGTAGTTTGGTGCTTGGGCGGCGATGGCCCGGGTCGGGCGCGCAGCGTCATCAGGATAGCGGAACTGCACCACGTAGAAGGTTGGGCTGCGGACCTCCTCGACGTTGAAGTAGTAGCTCCGGCGGTTCGTATAGACTGTCACATTGGTATGCACCCCGCGCGCGACGGGCTTGATCGCGAAGGCCTGACCGCCCGGGACGCCGTCGATCTCGAAGCCCTCGGTGTCGCCCGCGATGATCGAGCGGATGCTTTCGCCGATCCCGAACTCGATGGTGGTCACATGGGTGAGTGACACGCTGAGACGGTAGACCTGACCCTCCTGGTAGGTGGCCAAGCGCACCCGGCTGTCGTTGGGACCGCCACGCGGGATGGCTTCGGCGGCGACCAACCCCGGCAACAAAACGATAAGGACAACAAATGCAATTCGTACGGGAAACAAGATCAGTTCTCCAATCTGTCGGAGCGGATGGAATATTCGAGGACGGTGAAGCCGAATGGATTGGTCCAGACCTCATCGATGGAGCGGCGGGTCTCCGGGCGGAACTCGAAGAGAAGCGTCGCAGTGAAGAGGCCGGTCTGGGTGCCGTTAATGGACGTCAGGCGCTTGCGCAGGCGGACCGTCGCGCGGTTGGTTCCGATCCGGTTGATGCTGAGGATTTCCACGTCGAGCCGAGCATTGGGGCCATAGACGGTCGGCGGATAGTTTTCATTTGCGCTGTTCCAGATCTGGCGCAGCCCGCTCTCGGCAGCTCCGTCCGAGCGGCGCAGGACGCTGCGGATGCGCAGATCGTTGTCGAGCTGGTTATAGACCTCCCGGTCGGCCACATAGCGGAACACCTCCGCCTCGATGATCGCCTGGTTGGCGGTCACCGAGGAGGCGCCCACCGAGGCTTCGGGGAGTGCAAAGCCGGTGGCGGGATCATAGGGGACAACGACGGGGGGCGGATCGACATCGAGGATCGCGACTGCTGCTGCGCTCAGACAGCCGATGATGCCGAAGACAAGACCTGCCAGACCAAGGCGTTGCCAGAGCCGTTCGCGGCGCAAGGCACCGTAGACCAGTTCTTCCTCGATGATTTCTTGTTCAGTCGCCACCCGTCATGCCCTCGCGATCACTCGGCCCGGAGGTCCGGTAACGTGAAATCCATGAAGCGCTGCTCTTCGGCGATGGTGGCGGCATCGATCACGCCGCCTGTGCCATCGCCTACGGTCTGGATGGCTTCGAGTTGCCACATGGCGACCAGCGCAATGGCGAGCTCCGCGGTCACGCGCGTGTTGAGATCGATGCTTTGCTTGAGCTCTTCCATGTCGTCGATGAGCCCGACAAGGCGGTCTACCCGCTCGAGCGACTGGCCGGCATCTTCATAGCTGTTCTGGGCGGCGGCTGAGACGAGTGCGCCGGTTGTTGCCTGCGTGGCCACACGGTTGGCCCCGGGATTGCCGCTGGTGGCCATTTCCGAGAGCGTGTCTTCATCGAAGCCGAGATCGGCCAGCACCCGGTCCATCTGGGTTTCGATCTCGCCTGCACCGGAGCCCGACAGACCTGAGAAGTCACCCGTCTTGATGGCCTCGATGGTGGCGAGGATGTCTCCGAACTCCTGGTCGAGCAGTCCGTTCAACTCGTCTTCCATTTCCGTGCGGATGATTTCTGGAAGCTCGGCAAGTCGGGTGAGCGCTTCATAGGTTCTTTGCAGCTCCGCGAGTTGATCCGTGAGAAGGCCGAGCTGTTCGCGGAGCTGCGTCAGCTGCTCGTTTTGCAGGATCTCGTCTTCGATCATCTGCCGGAGCTGCTGGATGTTTTGCGCGATGTTCTGGGTGTCGACGACGGGCACGCCCTGCGCCGCGGCAGGGGAGAGGGCTCCCAGATGCAGGCCAATCCCAAGCGTTGCGGCCAAGGCCGCTCTCAGAAACTTCCGTCCCATCATTCAATCTCCCTGATCGTAAAATCCATGAACGCGCCTTCGGCCATGCGGGCGCTGGCCTGGGCCAGCTCCTCGGCAGAGAGGACTCGGGTGCGGGCCGCCTGAAGCCGGATGCGTGCAGCGACGAGGCGCACGAGTTCGGCGCGGGCATAGGTGTTGAGCGCGATGCTTTCTTGCACGTCTTCCGTCTCGGAAATCCGCTCGACGATGTCCGCAATACGGAAGGCGGCTTGCCTGATCGCGGCGGGTGAGTTGTTACCATAGAAGGCCGCGCCGTGCCCGGTGATTGAGAGGTTGGCATTGGCCAGAAGCGCGGGGTCGATCGTGCCAAGCGCTTCGATCCCGCCGATACGGCTCAGGTAGAGATTGTAGCGTTCGGGAATGACCTGAACGTAATGCTGGGTTTCGGCAAAGGGCGGCACGCCGCCATACTCGAACACCCGGCCGGGTCCGGCGTTATAGGCCGCGAGCGCGTTGATGATGTTGCCATCGAATGTGTTGAGCTGGGTCGCGAGATAGCGCGCGCCGCCATGCACCTGCAGGTAAGGGCTGTCATAGTAATCCGGGTTGATGCCGAGATCGCTGGCGGTGCCGGGCATGATCTGGGTGAGGCCATAGGCGCCGACGGGAGACCGTGCCCCAATGGTGAAACGGCTTTCCTGCCAGATGAGCGCTTGCAGCAACGCGCGCCATTGGACGGGTGAGAGACCAGCGCGGCCGACACCCGCAAAGTCGCTGGTTTCCTGGGCGACGCGGATGATGAGCTGCTCGATGTTCTCGGCGGCGTCGCCGAACATCTGCGCACCGCCGGGATTGGGGTCGATGTCGGCATTGCCATAGACCGCCTCGACTGATCGGGCCGGATACCCGCTGCCGCTTTCCAGCCCCGAGACCATAGCCGGCAAGCCCTGACCGCCGAAGCTGGTCTGGGCATCGAGGATGCGTTGCAGGGTTGCCAGCTGTTCGCGCTCGATCTCCGCGATGAGTTCGCGCACGGCGAGCTTGTCGGCCTGAACGGCCAAGTCAGCCTCGCGATCACCGGTCTCGACGATGTCACGCGAGGTCAGCCCACTGTCATTGGTCGGCACACCTTGAGACAAGGCGAGACCAGGCAGCAGGCAAAACGCGAGGATATGAGGCAGGCTAGACTTCAATGTCGCCCTCCGGCGCATCTAGAGGCGTGAAGGTGCAATCAGGCGCGACAGGGGCTGTCGAGGCCAGGAAGGTGAAGCAGTTTGCCTGCGGTTCGCGATACTGCGCACAGGAAGCGAGCAGGCCGAGTGCTGTCAGGGACAAGAGAATACGGATCATGAAAGCCTCCAGAAGTCCGGGCGGGTGCGATAATCGGCGCCAACGTGCGCTTCGCCCTTTTCCATGCCGCCAAGGATGGTGAGATTGGGTCCAAGCGCGCTCAGATCGGCATCGACGACGATCGAGCCCTGATCGTCACGGATGAGCGCCAAGCGGCTGTTGCTGCCCGTGTTGAGAAGGACGTCGAGCTCCTTCTCCGTGAGGTTCAGCATGGCGTAGTCCGCAGGCTGCGCGCGGATATTGGGCAGCAGGATCTGCGTCGGCACGGCCTCGACGATGGTCTTGCCGGTCCGGGTGCGCTCGAGCTGGCTTGCGTATTGCGTCATCATCACCGCGACGGTGTTCTGCTTGCGCGCAGTCACGAGCCAGTTCGACAACCGTTCGGCGAAATATGCGTTGTCGAGCGCCTTCCAGGCCTCGTCGATCACGATGATTGTGGGGCGACGATCCTCGATCTCGCGCTCGACCCGGCGGAAAAGATAGGATAGGACCGCCATGCGTTCTTTCTCGGCCTCGCTGTCGAGAATGCCGGTGAGATCGAACCCGACCACTTCGCCTTCGAGCGAGAACGTATCTTCCAGCGTCTGGCCGAAGATCCACCCATAGCGGCCGTCTTCGGTCCACTCAAACAGGCGCTGGTGCAGATCGCCGCCATCATCGGTGGACACAAAAAGCGATGCGAAATCCCGCCAGTTCCGCAGGGCCGGATTGGAGGCCTGCGCGTTCTGGCGCACCACTTCCTGGATGCGGTTGGTCTGTGCCGGGGTCAGGGGCTTGTCGGCGCGGTAGAGCAGCGTGGTGAGCCAGTCCGAGAGCCAGGCGGTGCCGCGTGCATCGGTTTCGGTCCAGAGCGGGTTGAGACCCGTAGGCTGACCGGCGTTCAGGGACGCGTAACGCCCGCCATTGGCGCGGACCGCCATCTCCATACCATTACGGTAATCGAAGACGAAGATCCGTGCGCCTGCGCGACGGGCCTGGGTCATCAGGAAGGCCGACAACACCGATTTACCCGACCCGGGCCGTCCCATGATCAGGGTATGCCCGCTGGTCGGTTCTTTGTCGGGCGAACCTTGCTCGTGATAGGAAAACCGGTAGGCGCTCTGCTCCGGCGTGGGCAAATAGGTGACGACCCGGCCCCATGGGGTTTTCGCGGCGGGTTTGCCGAGCTGTGTCCGGTGAAAGGCCGCAAAATCCGCGAAGTTGCGATTGGTGACGGCGCTGGCACGGACGCGCTTGGGCTGGTTGCCGGGATGCTGGCTCAAGTAATGCGCCTTGGCCGCGACCCGCTCGCCGATCATCTTCACGCCTTCGGTTGCGGCGGCGTTCATGATCTCGGCGCTGAGGGTTTGCAGTTCTTCGAGCGTGTCGCAAAAGAGCGTCACGACCATGTGATGCTCGCCGAAGCTTTGGCGCTTGGCCTCGAGATCATCGGCGGCGATGTCGAGGGCTTCCAGGAGCGAGAGGGCCGCGTCCTGGCTGGCCTGCATCTGGCGCTTTTGCCGCTTGATGCGGCCCGCCATGAGGTTCGAATTGATCGGCGTGAAGGAGTGCGTCACGATCATGTCGACCGGCAGGTTCAGCATGTCGAACATGGTGCAGGAGGTGGCCTCAGCATATTCCCCGATGGTGAAACTCTTGCCGTAGCGATGGCCCACGACGCCTTCGGAAAGCTCGAAATGGTCTCCGTGAAACGTTACGCGGGTATTGGCGACGTTGAAGGACAAAAAGCCGTAGGTGTTGGCCGGGTAGAGCGGCAGCTCGGTGCCCGTGTTCAGCGCGCCCAAGAATCCCACCAACTCTCCCGATCCGGCTGAGAGCATGCGCGGCTTGAGCTCTGCGAGGCCGGACAGGAAGACGTTCACGGCCTCACCGAGGCGCTGCAGGCGTTTGCGGGTCTCCTCCTTCAGTCGGTCCGGCGCGCTGCGGCTGAGGAACGGCAGGAGGCTTTTCGGGGGCGGGCGGTGAATGACGGTGAGCGTCAGTGTTTTGTCGCGGAGCCCGCTGGTCTCGAGTTTCGCGCGCCAGCGCCGGTCAACCTCGCCTGCGAAGCTGTCCTCACGGATCGGGTCGAGATCAGGTTTGATGGCCTTGGAGACCTTGTGGACGTAATAGCTGAATTCCGGCCCGAGCTGCGCGACGATGCGGGCAAAGAGCGCCGTCACCTTGTCGAGATAGGCATCGTCCGTCGTGTAGCTGTTGATCCCCTCGAGCCGGATGCAGCGGAAGAGTTCGTTCACCCGGGTCCGCACGGTCTGGTCGTCGACGAGGCTCACATAGGGCAGCATATGCGCGAGGCGGGTCTCGCGCGCATACCAGTCCGGCGTCATCGTGCGGGCATCGAGCGCAGCATCACGGGCGTCATCACGGGGCATAGCTGTCCCCGCCATGGATGGACCTGTTGCGCGTGGGCGGTGTCTCCTGCAGGGCCGTCATCATCACGTCGATGAAACGCGGGTCCCAATCGGCGGCCTTCCACAGCACCGGATAGAGAAGGGTGGCCACGCCCAGCACCGCGATGTGCTGGACCCAGACGAACAAGAGCACCGAGCCAAAGAGCCAGACCATCGCGTACATGATGGGCAGGCCCAGAAGCTTCGGCGGGCGCACGAGGCCGAGAAAGAGAGGCGAGCGCTCAGCCACCGGCAAAGACCGCGGCAACGATGGTGGGGGCAGCCGCGACACCGGCGATGCCCACGAGGACCCAAAGCGCTTGGCGCAGGTCGATGATGTTGAAGAACCAGCTCAAGAAAACGCCGAGAACGGCAAGCGTCGCGATGACAACGCCAAGTGGGCCGGTCAGCGCATCCACGATGCCCTGTAACAGGCTCTGGATCGGGGAGAGATCAATGCTCTGGGCGAGGGCGGGTTCGGCAATCAGCAGGAATAGCGCCAGCGAGGCGACAAAGAGGTTTGAAATCTGTTTCATGAATTTGATCCTTCCAATCGGGCCGCGACGGCCATGACGCGGGCCACGTGGTTCTGGGTTTCTCGGTAGGGGGGAACGCCGCCATACTGGCGGACCGCATCGGGTCCGGCGTTGTAGGCAGCCAGCGCCAGGTGCGGATCGCCGAACGTCTCCAGCATTATCGCGAGGTAGCGGGCGGAGCCGTCGAGGTTCTGCAGCGGATCACGCGGGTCGACGCCCAGATCACGCGCCGTCGCTGGCATCAATTGACCAAGGCCAATGGCACCTGCACTTGAAATCGCATCCTGCCGGTAGGCGCTCTCAACCTCGATATTGGCCCGATAGAGAGCCAGCCAATCCGTCACGGAAAGCCCCGCGCGACGCAGGCCAGGATGGCCGGCATAGCGCAAGGCCGTGGTCTGAATCCCGGAGAGAACATCGGCGCGGGGCAGGGGAGTCATGCGGGCAAGGGCCGCGACTTGGACGCCCTCTTGCTCGGCCTCTACCTCGCCGAAGATCGCGATCCCATCGGAAGCCGAACTCTGACCAATCCCGTCATAGTAGTTTCGAGCAAAGCTGCTTTGGGAGCGGGACGGGATCAGGGAGCCGTCGCTCTCCATGACCAGGACCATTTGCGCTGAGGCAGGTGCTGCGACCAGCCAGAGGCAGACGAGGTTAGTTGTCAGCGGCCTTGTCTGACGAGGCTTTGTCTGACGGGGCGAGTTTATGCGTGCGGCTTGTGCCCGCCTCAAGCGGCAGGTCGACATGCGCAAAGCCAAGGCCAATGAAGAAAGACACCACGCCGGAGATCGTCTTGAACTCGCGGATCTTGATATCGTTGTAGGTCGTCCGTGTGCGGGCGGTGACGAGGAGCTTTTCCACCCCATCATCAGAGACAACGCGCATGATCCAGACCCCGTAATAGCTGGGGCCTTTCTTATGTGCCGACTCCTGGCACAGGATTTCTGCGCTATAGCCGCTTTCCACGAGCTCGCGGAACCTGGCTTCCGTAACCACATTTGGTGCTTCGATGTCCCAGTTCATGGCCCGGCTCACGCTTTCTCCAATGGCGCGACCCCAGGCATTCCTACTTGAAGCCCAGAGTTACGATAGTATATTATCAACCGCAAGATGTAATATCGTGCTTTGGCTGTAGTTTGGTTACGCAAACACTAGTCACGGCCAGTGTCCGCGATCAAGGAGATAACAGGTTTGAGAAACCCAAGGTTGACATGCCTGCTCCCATTGCAAGCTATGGCCCTTCTGATCTGCGTTCCTGGGCCGGTTTTGGCGGAATCCTGCTTTGCGCCATCCCGTCCTTTCCTGCCAAGCGATTCGCAGGCCGCGCGGGACTATGCGGATATCATCCGCGGCGACTTCGAAGATTACATTCAGGATATCCAGAGCTACTTCCGTTGCCTCGACGGTGAACGGGCCCGCGCCTTCGAGGAAGCGCGCGAAGTCAGCGAGGAATATGGCCGGTTCCTGCAATTGGTAGGGGATTGATGGGCAACCTCGGGAGCATCAGACTTGCAGCCCATGGAAACCAGACGCCGATAACACCCTCATATATCTACTTTTTAGATAACAGATTTCATCCGCTAGCGACGTCACAAAAGGTATGTGACGCGTGGCAAAGACAATCAGAAGCAAGGGACAAGTGGCACTCTGTCAGGCGTTGGTCGACGCCCGTGTCAAAGCGGGCCTTGGTCAGAAAGACCTGGCAGACAGGCTCAGATGCCACCAGTCCCTTATTGCCCGCCTTGAGAGCGGCCAGCGCCGGGTCGACGTTGTCGAGCTGGTCGTCTTGGCGCGCGCCATCGGCTTTGACCCGTTCGAGGTTCTGGCGATCGTTGAAGCCGCCACGGAGCCCGACCACAGGATTTGAAGCCAATGAATTGTTGAGAACACGGGAACCCACTTTCCCGGTCTGATGATCATTTCCTCATCGAGGACCAGTTAGCCAACATCAAAGAAGCCCGGCGCGCGGTCGTAGTGAACGCTCTGCAACCCCACGCCGCAATTCGCAGCGCCGCAGTGCAGGAAGCCAGTAAACAGTGAACGAAGATAAGGGTGAGGGCGTCGCGATCGCCAATCTGATCGGGACCGATGGGTGCAGTGTTGTTGGTTGGGTTTATCGCTGGAGGACAGGCTCACATGCGGTGATGTGGGACGTCCAAGGGCCCCAGCCGGTATCGGAAACCCGGCCGGATATAAGTGACGAACAGAAGCAAGAAATCGACTTCGATGCGCTGACGAGGATCGGAAGAAGCGACGACGGGTGAACAGAGCGAACCCGCGGTGTTTGCCTAAACGCCAAACAGCATGTGGACCGCGAAGCGTATGCGGTGCGGTCGTGCAAGCCAAAGAAGCCGTCTTCCATGACAAATCTACGTAGCGGCAGGTCAGTAGTTCACCTGCTCGAACCCGTAGTTGCCGTCATAGTCACGCCAATCGACGAAGACGGATCGGTGATAAATGCCAGGGCAATGCTCGCCCCAACGTTCAAGTCCCACATGGGCCTCGGGCAGGGCAGTTATCGAAGATCGCTGCCATGAGAAATCGCCTTGGGTCCCGTAGGTGCCGAGGACCACGGTCGCGCTTCGGTTACAATCCCCATCGCGCCCGGACTCGTGCTGTCGTGCATACCGTACATCGAAGACGCGGATGGACCGCACGAAATTGAACTCTGGCCCGCTGATATCGATGTCCGCGCGGTCCTGAACGAGCCGCAGGGCGAGGTCGGTGGGAACGAGATTATCTACTGGCAAGGATTGAAGCGGTCGACGGCTGTCGGTTCGGTACAAGGCTTCAAAGATGCCGCCAGCGTTGTTTTGTAACCGATCGTTCTCGTAGGAGGCGCCCATGGGACAGCGCCAGATTTGCAGCGGTGGTTCGACCGGCCAAGGTGTAATCCGCCGGATAAATTCGGCGCGGGCTCGGGCGCAAGGGACGGAAGCAGGCCAGCCGCCAGACAGGCACAAGAGGATCGCGCAATCGATCGGGTATGTCTGCGCGCGGGCGGGTATTGGCAGCGAAGAACCTGTCACGGTCAAAGCGACTGCGACCGAGGGGAGGAGCTTCTTGAGTAAATGGCGCATGCTGTGGAGCCTCCGTGATAGGAGTTCAGCATACATACAATAATATACTATCGCAACGCTAAGTATAAAGTCGCATAATGAAGTTTATGTTATTTCTTCTCCGGCTAATGCCGACCTTCGCTTATGCTTGGTAAAGGTGCACATCGCGGGACAATGCCGTCATTCGTTTTTCATATTTCGCTGACGCAGCACGGCTTCGCGCATGCGGCAGGTTTGTCGCTGCGTTGCAGCTCAAGTTGCCAATGCGGTCATTCAATCTGGCTAAATGTCACAAAGTCCAAACTCCACCTTCGCTGTCTCTTCGCAGCATGTTTTCGAAAACAGTAAGGCGCACAACAACTTGAAGCACCTACAACAATCACACCAGTCCCGTAAATAATGACGGGATCTTTATCCATGGTTTACCGACGATCTTGAAGCGATTCCTCGACGGTCCAATTGTTGCGCTCTTGATCTAAAGATTTCACGATTTCGAAGCTCTAGTGACCAGATTGTTTGGCTACGAGATCCTCGCGCAGCGATAAACCTCCAAGGCTAGAATAATCCGTTTGCGGGGTTCTAAGAGTAGGACGGAATATTGACTTTCACCGCCATGGAACAGCCTTGAACCGACTTGTCGCTTTGGTCCTGAAGATTACCTTGCGGGAGACGGTATCGCTACTTCGACACCAACCACGGTTGTCCCCGCCAAGTTGCCCTGTGCAGACCCGGTCCACGCAACGACAACGCCAGCTGCTGATCGCGTAATCCTTGGAAATCCTACCGACTCTCGCCCACGATTGATGTGGAGTGCTTGTGGCGAAGTACACCCGCTCTCCGGCGACACCTGACACACGACTATTGCTTCACCGCCATTCGCATACTCCAACCAAAGAGCAAGTGCTTTGCCGTCACCCATCTGCAAGACATCTACGCGACCTGCGGGTGTGCCGAGATCGAGTTGCAACGGGTCTTCAAAGGATGCGCCCCCATCCCTGGAAAACGCAATTCGAGCCTTTGCCTCGCCATTGGCACCGGTGAACCACACGACTACCGCGTACGTTCCCAACGCATCGATGGCAGGTCCGTTGACAGGGCATCCTGCGATTTCCCAGCCGTCGCCGTAGATTGTTTCGGGGTCGGTCCATTCTTCTTCGACCAACCTGACAACCGAAATATCGCGGATTTCTTCGGCTGTTCGGTCCCTGTAAACCGCTATGATGTTACCTGCTTCCTTGCGGACGGCCGATGTTTGACAGCACGTACAAGCGCGTGGGTCGAGCAGGCTTTCCGGTCCCATTGAACCGTCCGGCGCAATGCGACGTGCGCGGACCTGCATGGCATTCTCATAGCTGTCGTCTGCGGCTTGATTATCGTATGCACGACCATCTAGCCAAAGAGCTGTCAAACCAGCGCTATCATCAGGGATTAGCGACACGAAACCATGTTCACGCTTTGATCGGTCATCGTGGGGTATGATTGGCGTTGTCCAGTTCAAACCCTCATCGAAGGAGAAAGCGATCTTTACGTCGTATTGATAGCTGCCCGGCCCATTCAATTCCAACCAATGCGCTGCAAGCGTCCCATCGCTAAGCCCAACGACTGACGGAAAGTCGGCCCAGTTCACAAACAGTGTCTCAGATTGATGAATTGTACGCGCCTCCGTCCAATAGGTGCCATCGAACAGGGCCATCCGAACGGCGTTGTTACCTTCGGTCCAACTCATCACGATCCGACCATCGGGCAGTGTTGAAAGCGAGGGTTCACGTGCGTGATCCCCAACCGGTGCAACCAGTGGTCTGACTGGAAACAGAGGGGCATCTTCAGCCGCTACAAAGGGCGCACCGAGCATAAAAAGAGCCGTGCAAACGAATAAAAATCTAATCGGCCTCAACCTCCGGTCCAACCGAAACGAGATAAGCCCAGACTGCCTTGGCATCCGTTTCTTTCTTCAATTTGAATGACATGCCAGATTTCGCCTTGCTGTCGTTCAGAAAAGTCGCGAGGAACTTCTTCGGATCTGCAATATAGGCTACGAAATCGCTCTCGTTCCAGACCAAGCCATTCTCGCCCGCTTCACGAATAGAGTCCCGAAATTTATTCCCAAACATTTCTTCGGTCCCTGCTGTTCGGTTGTACACACCATAAAGATTTGGCCCAACCGCGCCACCCTTTCGGATAACGTCACCATCCGTCCTGACGATTGAGTGGCAGGCCTTGCACTTGTTAAATACCTTGTCTCCGGCCGATGCGTCGCCGGTTGCATGTCCATCGGCGAGAACACCTGTTCCGGACAATGCCAATGCTAGCGTTGCGATAAATTTAGGTTTCATTCGTTTCTCTCCCCGTTGATGACAGTTATTATCTACTGGATGGCTGTTATGCTTTTGCCTCAGGTCGACAGGTCACTCAGTTAATTCCGTTTTCCCTTTGAAGAGCCCGTATATATGCCACGATATTCAATACTTCTGCTCGTGTTACGCCCTCGACAGCTGGCATGTTGCCAAACTTCCAATGGTGCGCCCGAACACCATTCTGTGCTGCGAGGACAAACGCCATGTCACCGTGGTGGCCCGGCTCATAAATCTTGTGCACCAGCGGTGGAGCAACGCCGTCCTGACCCTGCCCATTGACGCCGTGGCAGGTCGCGCAGGCCGCACCATAGGCACGCTTGCCGATTTGCTCTTGCTCGGTGAAACTTGGGGGCAGCCTGACAGTTGCAAGCGCACCTGCGGGAAGTGCCATTCTTTCGTCCGTCTGAGTACTCGTCTGGGAGTGGGTCGGCTGCAGGATGTACCATCCTGCCGCAGAAACGGCGATCAGAGCAAAAAATATTGCTGCCCATTTCATGCTATCAAACTCCTTCATTGTGAAGCGAGGTCTCCATGCCCCTCGAAAGGCAAAGTCGTTTTTCTGAGCGGCGATTGCTCGAATTGGCTGACCTTTTCCAGCGTACTGTCATCAGCCTGGGCCACTTCGGACGAGTGGCCTGACCCGGCAAAAAAAGCCGTGATTTCGTGATACCGGATTCGGGTGTCTTCCAAGGTCTGATAGTAGCGGAAAAGTTCCTTCAGCGGTGCCGAGAAGTCCTTGTGCGCTGCCAGGACGGCCACCAGCGCGCCGAGTGTGATCCGCCCTTCGATGACGAAATATCCACCCAGAGAGTAGAACAGGAATGGCGTCAGCGCGGTCAGAAAATTGTTGAGGGCCTTGATGAAGAACTTCAGACGGAAAATCTTCCTGCGCACGTGCTCAAGCTCTCTAAAACTTGCGCTTACTGGCAGCAGCCCGGCCGGATTGACCTGCCGTTCGCGCAATTGATCGCTGAGCTGCCTGCCAAGCTGTCGGACCTCCTTGATCCTGGTGCGTGAAAGCGCGTTGACCCGCCGTTGCAGCTTGGGCAGCAGCACGAGCTGAATTGGCAGTACCGTCAGTGCGGCGGCACCCAAGACAGGGTCCTGAACGAACATGAAAAACAGGATCGTCAGAAGCGTACCGCCTTGCAGGATTGGCAGCGTAAGGACATCTGCCGCGAAGCCACCGATGGGCTCGACTTCCTGTGCGAGAATAGGGACGATCTCGCTTTGGTTTCCGGAGTCTGGATCGCTGCGCCATTGCCGATAGACCAGCAGGCGGAAGCGCCGCAGAAAACGCTCGGCGACATACCCTTTGAAGACGTTAAGGCTATATTTGTTTAGCCCATTCAGGATAATAGCCAAAAGGTAGAGACCGCAAAGAAGCATGAGGAAAACGACCTGGTCGACGTCTCGTCCCAAAACGGCAACTGGGAAACGGCCAGAATCCAGAGCGTTGTTTACGATCTGTTTTGGCAGTTCCAAAGTCAGATAGAGTATAGGCATCGCGATGAGGCTAACCACGATCATCAACGCTTGCTGCCTTCTTGAATAGCGCAAGACGGTGCTGAAAAGACTTCCTTCGAGCCCTCGTATGGGCTCTGGGTGGATCGCAGGCGTGCTGCGGTACTTCCAAAGCTTCAGAATGCCGCGAATAGCAAGATATGAGCCAACACTGATCAGCAGCGCGGGGGCCAAGACCAGTATGAGATGAATGAACGGATGAACCCAGTCCGGCGTGGCATCGCTGTAGTCGTACCCAAGGGCGGCAGCTACGTCGTGTACAAGCAGGTGATACCTATCCAAGAGTGACATTGAAAATGTCTAATCCTTGGACTTCGGCGCAAGGTGATCGTGCACGATGATGACGCCCCACATGCCCGCTTCCCGGTGGCCGGGAATCAAGCATACGAACTCCAGGTTGGTCATATCGGAGAAATCCCAGATCAACTCGGCATTTTGCCCACTAGGGATCGAAACCGAGTTGGCGCTGTCATGCTGCATATCGGGATGTTCGCGCATCCATTGCTGATGTTTTGCGACCTCGTCAAAGGAACCGAGAAAGAACTCGTGATCCAATGCGCCGGTATTTCTGATTGAAAACTGGACAACCGAGCCGCTTTCAATCTGGATCGCGTCCGGCTCGAAAAGCATGTAGCCGCTTTCCGTCTCCCGTATGGATATTTCAATCGTCCTGTCGATCGAGGAGCCATCACCGGGTTTCCCGATCGGATCATGGCCAGGCACTTCGAAGGCTCGCGCGTGAGGCTGCTGGCCCTTGCCACTGGAAGCGCCCACTGAAAAAGCCGGAAGGACAAGCGCAAGGGCGATGGTGCAGGTTCTCAGGAAATTCTTCATGCTCGGCTACCTCCGTAGCGCTTGATTTTATGGGATCTTCTTGCTTGCTTGGGCTAAGCGATCAAGGCGATGGGGCCGGAGTGTTTACCCCCGGCCCCATTGTTAGTAGTTACTTCATCTGCGTGACGGTCAGTTTACCCTTGACCCGGTCGGCAACGAACTCGATGTCCTGACCTTCCGCCATCTTGGCCACCATCGCCTCGTCGGCGCGGAACACCATGGTCATTGCCGGCATATCCAGGTTGACGAGAGGGCCGTGGATAATTGTGACCTTGCCGGCCTTTGCGTCGATTTTCTTGATGGTGCCGCTTGTGTATTCCACGTCAGCCTGAGCCATCTGGTCACCGACTGCGACCTCACGGTGCATTCCCGATTCGTAGTGGCCCGGGATCAGGCACGCTGCTTCGAATGTGCCAGAATTTGCGAAAGTCCAGACAACTTCGCCCGAGGCGCCCGCATCGAGACGGATACGGTTCGGATCGTCATGTTCCATGTCCATCTTGGCCATTTCGATCTTGTGCTCGGCATTACGCTCTACCGTGTCGAGGACGAATTCATGCTCCAGCTCACCCTTGTTGGTGATGTTGAAGCGGATGGTTTCGCCCTCCTTGATATCCATCGGCTCACTCTCGATCAGCATCTGGCCCTCATCGTTTTCGAGCAAAGTGACGTCGATTGTGCGGTCAACCTTGGCGGCGTCACCCGGCATGCCGACCATCATTGCGGCTGGCTTGGTCTCCCCATGTCCGCCGTCGTGTGTACCTGCAGCAAAGGCCGGTGCTGATAGCGCGATCGCGAAGCTTGTCGTCAAAAGAAGATTTCTCATTTTATTGTCCTGTAGGTTGGTTCGGTTGGAGATGACGAAGGGCCGCTCAGCCCTTCGAGGTTGGTTTCGGTGTGAGAATGGTTTTGGGGCTGTTGTTGGAGGCAAAGTCGGGTAATTCGCCAGTCCATTCGTAGGCCATCTCGCCCGGAGGGTTCTCGTACCAGCCGGGATCGGAGTAATCGTCCGCGTCGATGCCGTCCCGCACCTTCACGACCGAAAACATGCCGCCCATCTCGATGGGTCCGTACGGGCCCCAACCCGTCATCATCGGGATGGTATTGTCGGGTAGCGGCATTTCCATTTTTGCCATGTCCCCCATGCCGGACATGCCCATCGGCATGTATTCCGGCTGGAATTGACGGATCTTCTGGGTCAGCGGCTTCTTGTTCACCCCGATGAACGTCGGCACGTCATGGCCCATGGCGTTCATCGTATGGTGCGATTTGTGGCAATGGATCGCCCAATCTCCCAGATGATCGGCGACGAATTCGTAGGCGCGCATCGCACCTACGGGAATGTCGATGCTGACCTCCGGCCACTGTGCTTCAGGCGGCACCCAGCCGCCATCCGTGCAGGTGACCTTGAAGTCATAGCCGTGCATATGGATCGGGTGGTTCGTCATCGTAAGGTTCCCAACCCGTACTCGCACCCGGTCGCCCTTGTTCACGACCAGCGGATCGATGTCGGGGAAGATCCGGCTGTTCCAGGTCCAAAGGTTGAAATCCGTCATCGTCATGATGCGGGGTACATAGGTACCCGGATCGATGTCGAAAGCATTCAGCATGATCAGGAAATCACGATCCACCGGCATGAATGTGGGATCCTTGGGGTGGACCACGAACATGCCCATCATCCCCATCGCCATCTGGGTCATTTCATCGCCGTGGGGGTGGTACATGAACGTTCCGGACTTCACCAAGTCGAATTCGTAGACGAAGGTTTTGCCCGGCGGGATGCTTGGATGGCTCAATCCGGAGACCCCATCCATGCCTGAAGGAAGAATGAGCCCGTGCCAGTGCACCGTTGTGCCTTCCGGCAGCTTATTGGTGACGTAGATGCGCACCCGGTCGCCTTCGACTGCTTCGATCGTCGGGCCGGTGGATTGGCCGTTGTAGCCCCACAAATGCGCGATCATGCCGTCGGCAAGCTCGCGTTCTACCGGTTCGGCCACGAGGTGAAATTCTTTCACCCCGTTGTTCATCCGGTGCGGCAGGGTCCACCCGTTCAATGTGACCACAGGTGTGTAGTCCGGCCCGGTACTAGGACGCGCCGTGATCGCCGTTGCTGCGCTATCCATTTGGGCAGCTTCGGGCAGGCCCATGTTCAGGGTTTGACCCCAGGCTTTCGAAGAGACCAGCGTTGCACCTGCCGCGCCGGCTCCGAGTAATTGACGTCTATTTAGCATGTCAGTTCCTTTCAGTGTCCTGCGCCGCCACCGGCGGCAAGTGTCGCGCCTTCTCCACCAGCACCGCCACCGCCTTCGCCGCCGCCATAGATCGCAGCGGTCAGATCAGCCTGTGCCATGTAGAATTCGCGTTTTGCGTTTGCCGCTTCCAGTGATGCGCCCAGTTTCTCGCGCACGTCTGTCAGCAGCTCGAAAGTGTTGGTGATCATGCCGTTATAAGACAGCAGCCCCTCTTCTTCGACGGTCGTGCGTAGCGGCACCAGAACGTCGCGATAGTGGCGGGCGATCTTATACGCGGCGTGATAGGAGGCTTCAGCACCACGCGCTTCGGACCGGACGTTGACGGCTCTTTCTGCCAGCACGTTGGCTGCTTGCAGGTACGACAATTCCGCCTTGCGCATCCGTGCCTTCCCGGTGTCGTAGATCGGGATTGCGAACTCCACCTCCACCTGAGGGGTGGTCACGGTCTCCGTTTCTCCGTCCTCAATTTCCCGCTCCGCTTCGAACCCGGCAATGAATTCGAGATCGCTGATAATGCGAGTCTGATCAGTCAGACCAAACGCCTTGGCCTGTGCTTCCAGGCCAAGTTTGGCAACGCGCAGATCAACCCGATTTCGCAATGCTTTCGCTTCGATGTCAGTCACACGGCCGACGGAACGCGGCAGCGCAGGAAGAGCATCGGGCACATAATAGTCGACTTCGGTGCCCCACAGCCCCATGAGCCTGGTCAGCTGCTCTTTGGACCGGGTAGCATTCAAGCGTGCCTGGGCAAGTTGTCCGGCGAGTTCGGCATTGAATGCCTGTTCACGGGCCTGCCCGGCTGTGTTAAGCGCGCCGGTCTCGCCCAGTCTCATCGCTAATTCCGATCCGGCGTCAGACGTCGCTTTCGCACGGCGGAGATAACTCACAGCCTCGAAGGCGGCTACGGCATCGACCCATGCCTTCCGCGTCTGATTGGCCAGTGCGAGTGTGTCGTTCACGGCGCTCAGTTGAGCCTGCCGGAAGTTTGCGTCTGCAATGGCCGTACGCTGCTTGCGAGTGGTGGCATCGAGCACGTTCGACCGGATCAGTCCCTCGATCGCCCTGTAGGCACCCAGTTCGGGCGCACCGATGCCCAGTATACCAATCGACACGATTGGGTTTTCCGGCATCGATTGCTGCCAGGCCTCTGCGGCAGACAGGCCGACGTTTGCATAGGACGCCTGCAACCCTTTGTTGTTCAGAAGCGCGACCTGAACGGCGGTGTCCGCCGAAATGGTCTTGCGGTGCACCATTGCGTGCACCTGCTTCTTCAAGGCCTCGTTTTCGGCCTGGGTTTCGGCGAAGGCTGTCCGTTTGCCGAGGGCTGGTGTGACCTGGCTGGAAATATTGGCGAAGCCAGCTTTTGGTTCCGTGTAGATGCCCGGCACAGCGGTAGCACAGGCACCCAGGATTAGCGGAAAGCCGAAAACCAGCGGAAACTTCGATACCCGCATCAGTTGCCCTCCGTCTGTTCTTGATTGACGGAACGCCAGTCGCGGGGACCTGTAGGGCCGCGATAGGTGTAGCCCGCCAAGGGGTCCTGATAGCTGATCGGCGATGAAACTGCCGTGTTGACGACGGCCTGTTGGGTCGCGACGGACGGCAACGGGGTGGGCTCATAGGCGCATGCGCCAAGCCCGAGGGCCGAAGCCCCCATAAGTAGATGAATTTTCATGAAAGTAACCTGATTGGTGAACGTTGTCTCACGCAGACTCTGCGCAAGGCTCACACCCGTTTTGGGCGTCGGTTCAGATCAGGAATCGAGGGGGCCGCAGGAACCCTGCTGTTTCCACCGAATACGTTTGACCGTCGAGAATGACATATTCACTTGTACCAACCGGCTCTGCTTCGATCTTGGTGTCTTCGAGGAAGACGACAGAAATACAGATACCGTTGCAACACTCTTGGGATTGTTGCTCTTTGCCATCCTTGTCGGACGCTGCGATGTCGCTTGCGACCCTAAGCTTCTCATGCGCGTGATGCGCATCGCTTCCGGTGTCATGAGTCATGGCGGCACCAACGACAACAATAGACTTGGCTTGATGTCCGTCATGCATGCCGGACGCCGCGTGAGCGGCAGAAGGTGGTGAAAATACCAAGGCTAACGCAAACGCAATGCACGTAAACGTCTTGAACCAGCATGATATGAAAACTCGAAAGCTCATGCTCTAGATATCGGATACCGAAGCAATCCAGTCAATCCGTCCTGCGCAGGAAGGTTTGTCGCTTTTTTGTGAAAAAGGCGAGATTCGGCCGCTGCCGTCAGAAAATGTTGCATATCAGAAACATATAAAGAGCCAATATTCCCCTCCGGTCAGCGGAGCGATGCTGACGCGTCTTGTGCTACCGAACTTCAGCCAGCTTCTCAGACCTGTAGCCCGCGTCGCTGATCGCTACCGCCAATGCAGTTTCATCCAGAGTGCTGTCGACGCCGACGATAGGTGCAGTCAGATCGCACGAAACTTTTGCATCTGGGTCGGCAGCCATGATGGGCTTTTGCATGGAAGCGGCACGATGGCCGCGATCTCCGCGCAGATTGCAATAGACCCTGAAAGGAGTCCGCCCACTCGGATAGGAATATTCCGTTCTGAAAATTACCGCCAGCGTAAGACATGCAGAAAAGCTACTTTCCAATGCTATCAACATTTCCGCAACTAGGTCCGGCAGTAACCTACCATTTGTTATGTCGCTCGGCCTGCAGTCGAGACATGGAACGCGGTTCAGGAGATTTCGAAACTTAAATTTCATTCGTCCCAAAGACCTGGAGCGAATGCTTGGTTCCCAAACGCAGGTTCAACATCCTCGATCTCAAGCCGTATATGTGCCAACGTTCTAACATGCAGAGGTTTTTCTCCGTCGACATGCCCGGTGTTCAATTTGTGAGCATTGTCTTGGCATTCAGCCTCGCAGCGTTACTGGCGGTCCTCTGCCTTTATATCTTGCTTTCGCCGGGCTTTGCAGCGGCTCTTGCCGCCGGCGGGCCATCGCTGGCCCGCTTTCTGAGGCAAGTTACGACCAACGGTCTGCCCGTAGTTTTTGCCATAAACTATGTCAGTTTTTTTCTTTTCGCGGTGATACAGAAACCAAAGGTCGCCCGCCGAGATACGGCGTTTTTCGTGCTGGTGGATATCTTGCTCAGAGCCATTCTCTTTCCAAGCCTCCACGCACTGATCTACGTTTTGTCTGCCGACTGGTTCGAGTCATTCGGGGGCAGTCGTGCAACCGCGTTGTCGGTCGTTGCCCCAACCCTTGCGCGTTCGGCGTTTTTTGAGAACATCTCCGGAGTTTATCTTTATGCGACAATGATCAGCGCGCTGCCGCTATATGTTTCAGCTTTCGGGCAGTCGGAATTTCTTGGACCGACCGTTCGTCGCTTGCCAATAAAAGCGGGCTTGATGCTGCTCGCCTTGTTTGCGTTTGCCCTGTCGGTCGGATTGATCGCAATCGGTGCACAAGGCATCGCATTCCTTCAGGGCTAAATGATGGCTGGCTATTCACCGTGGGAATGCGCGGCCTGAGGTGCCAACCATCGCGACAAGTAAACGCGCTCGAAAGCGAAGACAGCGATCATTCCGACAGCCGCATACAGAACGATCATCGGGTCGCTTTGAAGCTTCATCACGGTGAAAGCTGCCAGTACAACTACATCGAGCGCCAGGGCAGTCAAAAGCACGATACCTGAGGCGCCGACGTCTGCTCGACGATAGTGGAACACGCCCCAATGTATGATCATGTCCATGACAAGGTAGAAGAAAGCACCGAGGGATGCGATCCGGCCAAGATCGAAAAGCACGGCCAACGTCGCGGCGATGACAACGGTATAGACCAGCGTGTGGCGTTGGATAGGGCCGGACATACCGAAATGGCTGTGCGGGATCATTTCCATGTCGGTCAGCATCGCCAGCATACGCGACACCGCGAAGACGCTGGCCAGAACGCCCGATGCGGTTGCGACAGCGGCCAGGATCACCGTCAATATGAAGCCGGTTTGTCCAAGGGCGGGCTGCGCCGCTTGTGCAAGAGAATAGTCACGCGCTGAGATGATCTCCTCGATCGTCAGACTCGAACCAACCCCGAAGGCGACCAACAGGTAGGCGACGACGCAGATCCCGATCGAGAACATGATCGCTCGGCCAACGTTGCGGTTTGGTTCGGTGATCTCGGCCCCGCTGTTGGTGATCGTCGTGAACCCTTTGAAGGCGAGGATAGCCAGCGCCGTGGATGCTATGAAACCCGTGATGCCATAGGATTGAGGCGTCTCGGAAGCCGCAGCGAACGCAAAACCACTAGACCACAAAGCAGCGATGCCGAACAGAGCTATGCCACCGATCTTGATTGCTGCCATAATCAATGAAAACAGCCCGACCGAGCGGTTTCCGGCCATGTTCACCAGAAAGGCGAAAACGATTACGGCCACGGCCAGAGCGGGGACCAATGGGCCACCTTCGATATCGAAAGGGCGCAAGACATAGGTGGCGAAGGTCCGGGCGACGAGGCTTTCCGCGATCACCATGCTGAGCGCCATCAGCAGTGCGGCCCCGCCCGCGATGGCTCCAGGGCCATAGCATTTCTGCAGGATCATGGCGATGCCACCCGAGGACGGCCATTTGTTCGACATCCTGATGAAGCTGTAGGCGCTGAAGCTTGTGACGACCGCGCCGGCGATGAATGCAAGCGGGAAAAGCGGGCCGGCGAGCTGCGCGATTTGCCCCGTCAACGCAAAGATTCCAGCGCCGATCATCACGCCTGTCCCCATCGCAACGGCTCCGCCCAGACTGATGGAATTTTCGCGGTACGTTTCTTTTTCGCTCTGCATAAATGGCCCCCTTTTAATTTTGGTTCGTCCGAACGCTGTTGCGCGCTTCTAGATACGAACGCCGCGAAGGCGCAGCGAATTGAGCACCACCGAGATTGACGACGCGCTCATGGCGAAGGCAGCAAACATCGGACTGATGAGGATGCCAAAGAAGGGAAACAGAACTCCCGCCGCGACCGGCACGCCGGAGGCGTTGTAGATCAGCGCGAAGAACAGGTTCTGGCGGATGTTGCGCATCGTGGCCCGGGCGAGCCGCCGCGCACGCACGATACCATCAAGGTTGCCCTTGACCAGCGTGACGCCCGCGCTTTCGATGGCCACATCGGCGCCGGTGCCCATGGCGATGCCGACATCGGCCTGCGCGAGCGCGGGGGCGTCGTTGACGCCATCCCCGGCCATGGCGACCTTGTGGCCCGCCTCTTGCAACTCAAGGATGATCCGCGCCTTGTCCTCCGGCAGCACGTCGGCCCGGATCTCATCGATTCCGAGCCGCGTGCCGATGGCCTTGGCCGTGCGTTCGTTGTCGCCGGTCGCCATGATGACGCGGAACCCCAGTTCATGCAGATCCTCGATGGCTTCTGGCGTGGTCTCCTTCACTGGGTCGGCGACAGCAACTAGACCGGCGATCTCGCCATCCAGCACAACGAACATGACCGTCTCGCCTTCGTCGCGGCGGGCATTGGCCTTGGCGGTCAACGCGCCCGCCTCGAGCCCCAATTCGCGGATCATCGCCAAATTGCCGAGCGCGACCGCTTTGCCGTCAACGACCCCCTTGACGCCCTTGCCAGTGACCGCCTCGAAGTCCCGTGCCTCGTCCATTTTGACATCTCGCTCCTCCGCACCCCTGACGATCGCTTCGGCCAAGGGGTGCTCCGATCCGCGCTCAAGCGATGCGGCGAGACGCAAGACCTCGGCTTCGTCGTGGCCGGGTTGCGGGAGTACGTCGACAAGCCGCGGCTTGCCTTCGGTCAACGTGCCGGTCTTGTCGACGATCAGGGTATCGACTTTCTCGAACCGCTCCAGCGCCTCGGCGTTCTTGATCAGCACCCCTGCCTGAGCGCCCCGTCCTGTCGCTGTCATGATCGACATCGGTGTCGCCAGGCCAAGCGCACAAGGACAGGCGATGATCAGAACCGCCACCGCCGAAATCAATGCGTAGGAAAGCGCAGGCGCGGGCCCCCAGATCGCCCAGGCGATGAAGGACAGGACCGCGATACCGATGACGGCCGGAACGAAATATCCCGCCACCTTGTCGGCGTATTTCTGGATCGGGGCGCGCGAGCGCTGCGCGTTCGACACCATCTCGACAATTTGAGCCAGCATCGTGTCGGACCCGACACGCGTCGCCTCCATCACCAGACTGCCGGTGCCATTGATCGTCGCGCCGGTCAGCGGGTCGCCCTCGGTCTTCTCGACCGGCACGGGTTCACCGGAGATCATGCTTTCGTCGACCGAGGACCGGCCGTCCAGAACCACGCCATCGACCGGCACCTTGTCACCGGGCCGCACGCGCAGCCGGTCCCCGACTTGCACGTCCTCCAGCGGGATTTCCTCCTCGGATCCGTCGTCCCGGATGACCCGCGCGGTCTTTGCCGCCATGTCGAGAAGCGCGCGGATCGCCTTGCCGGTCCCCTCGCGGGCGCGTAGTTCCATCACCTGGCCGAGCAGCACCAGCGTCACGATCACCGCCGCCGCCTCGAAATAGACGCCGACATGGCCTTCGGAGTCTCGGAACCCATCAGGGAATATGTCCGGTGCGAGAACGGCAACGACGCTGAAGAGCCAGGCGGCAAGAACGCCCATGCCGATCAGGGAGAACATGTTGAGGTTCAATGTGCGGAACGAAATCCATCCGCGTTCCAGAAACGGCCAGCCGCACCACAAGACCACTGGCGTTGCCAGGATCAATTCGATCCATTGTGTGGTGCTTTCGCCAAAAAAAGTCCGGACTGCGGGGAAACCGACGAATGGCCCCATCGTGAGGACAAGGAGCGGGATCGTCAGGACTGTGCCGACCCAGAACCGCCGTGTGAAATCCACCAGTTCGGGATTTGGACCTTCATCGCCCGGCACACCGGATTCCAGTTCCAATCCCATACCACAGATCGGACACGCGCCCGGATCAGGCTGCCGCACCTGAGGGTGCATCGGGCAGGTGAAAATGGGACCATCATGTCCTGTAGGAACCAGATCATATCGGCCATCGGCCGGCGTGGCACCCGCGTGGTGTTCGTGATGATCATGTGCTGAATGGACCTCGAGCTCCGATTCCGGCACGAGGTGCATCCCGCATTTCGGACATTTGCCGGGCTCAAACTGCCGCACCTCAGGGTGCATGGGGCAAACGAATACCGAGGAAGCTGCTGTGGTTTCAGAACTGTCGGGGGTGCTCATTTTGCGGTCCTTTCCGAGAATGCTTCTCTTGCTTGGGGCTTCCATCCACAGGAGGGTCAAGAGAGATCAGTACGGCGATTACATTGCGGCTCTGCGGGGTGGCGCTGTCCGGCCCCGTTCCCGCCGGGCGAACACGATCAACGCCAGCCCGACCAGCACCATTGGCATGGAGAGCAACTGGCCCATGGTCAAACCCCACTCACCAAAGTGGAGCGCATGGCCAATTGGGTTATCTTCCGTCACGAACTGCTGGTCCGGTTGCCGGAACATCTCGACGAAATTTCGGGCAAGACCATAGCCGGTCAGAAACACGCCAGCCAAGGCACCGGGCATTTTCAGCCAGCCCCGGCCCCAAGCGAGATAAATGAGCAGTATTCCAAGAATGAGCCCCTCCAATACCGCCTCGTACAGCTGGGACGGGTGTCGGGCGCAGAGGCCGCTAACCCCTGGGCAGGCCTGCGCGACTTCGCCGGGAAAGATCACCGCCCAGGGAACGTCCGTTGGACGCCCCCACAACTCATTGTTGGTGAAGTTCGCCAGCCTTCCAAGAAACAAGCCTGGTGGTGTTGCCAAAGCCAGCAAGTCGCCAGTGCTGAGCAATGACGCGTTCTGTCTAAGGCAGAACAGCAAGGCCGCGATGACAACTCCCGCGAACCCCCCGTGGAAAGACATGCCGCCTTGCCAGACCATCAGAATTTCCAAGGGATTGGCGAGATAATATGCGGGCTGGTAGAACAGTACAAAGCCCAGGCGACCACCAGCAATCACGCCGATGATGATCCACGTCAGAAGATCTTCGATCTGCGTTCGGTCAAGCGGCGGTCCAGCTGACGTCCAGAGCGCGGGACGGCTTATGGCACTCGAACAAATGCGCCAGCCAATCAGGATACCGAAGATATAGGCTAGCGCGTACCAGCGGAGTGCGAATGTGACCCCCCCGATGTCGAAGGAGAAGAGGTCGGTTCCAATATCCGGAAATGGCAATCCCGCTGGCAGCACTGGGTGAGTTCCTCATCAAGAATTTACGTGGGGATTAGATGGCATTGATCGAGCACCGCTAAAGGCGCTCGATCTGCGACAGGGCATCCAACGCCCATCCCGCCATCACGCGGTGTCGAGGGCGTCCCGAAGGAGATCGCGGACTTCGCCGGCGACCGCGTCCAGGTCTTGGTTCTGCACCGCCTGCATCGAAGCGACAGGATCGACCGCGCTGACCTCGGTGTCGCCGTCCAGTTGCCGCAGGATAACATTGCAGGGAAGCATCGCACCGATGCGAGGCTCGATCTCGATGGCTTTGTGCGCCATGCCCGGATTACAGGCCCCCAAGATGCGGTAAGGCGGCATGTCCGCATCAAGTTTCTTTTTCATCGTCGCTTTGACGTCAATCTCAGTCAGAACGCCGAAGCCCTTGTCTGCCAAAGCATCCCGAACACGCATCTCTGCGTCATCGATTTTGGTGTCTTTCAGGACGCGATCATAGGTATAGGCCATGGGAATTTTCCTTTCCGTGTCTCTATTTGTTGGCATACCGAGGCTAAACGGTTCAGGTCGCGGTTCGGTTCAATGTCCCGACCGCGAATGGTTTTGGGGTTGTGAGGACGGGTGCCGGAAAAAAACCGGCACCCATTGGCTCAGTTGTCCTGCATCATGGAGCCGTTGCCCATGCCCTGACCGTTGCCAGGCCGCGCAGGCGCATCTGCCATATTCGACCGCATCATCTGCATCCGCTCCATCCTATCGGCAGGAGCGGCCATCTCTTCCGGCGTCACCGCGCCGTCGCCATCGGCATCGAGGTGTTGGAAGCGATCCACCATCATTTCGCGGATCATCGCGCTGTGGAGAGCTTCAAACTCGGTAATCGAGAGGCTTCCATCCCCGTCGCTGTCAAACTCGGAAAGCTTGGCCTGCAGCTGCGTGCGCATTTCTTCCGGCGTCGTTGTGCCGTCTCCATCAGTGTCGAACATTTGCATCATGCCGCCAGCCATGCCTGGGCTCATCATACCACTGCCCATGCCTGCGCCCATCATGCCTGCGCCCATCATGTTTCCGTGCATGCGCTTCATCATGTCCATCATTCCGCCCATGTTCCCCATCATACCGGGACCACCGTTCTGCATCATGCCTGGTCCGCTCTGGGCGCCAAATTGTCCCCCACGCCCGTGGTTGGCGTCCGCGAATGCGGCACCGCCAAGGGCGGTTGCAGCCAGGGTCATTGCAGCGAGTAAAGTGTTGCGTTTCATTTCGATCACCTCGTGTCAGTGTTGCGATACCCAGCATATGGGGGGCACCTGCAGATGCGGAATGCCACGCGAGCCGGTGTTTTGTATCGCGAGGTCACAAAGGCGGGGTCTGTTACAAATTGCGACAAATCAATTCGGGGCGAACGCTCCTCTTCATCTGAAACATGCGATATCCAGAAAAAAAGGTGTCGAGGATCCGTATACCAACCGAAACCGAACCCATGTTTCGGTAGAGGTGAAATCCGGAAGAGTTGATGTCGAGATTGCTAGAGGCCCTGAATATCCCGAAAATTCAATCATTCAACCCATGGCAGGAGGCTGCAGGGTGCTCTTTTTGAACCGCATTTTCTCAGTTCTAACCTTGGTAATTTTGGCGGGGTGCGGTGCAGGAAACGACATGCGCCCGGATGCTTCAGCCGAAGTCATCAGTAGCGCATCCTACCGTCACGATGGACCGGCCGCGCTGACGTTGTACACCATGATCAACAACAGGTCCGGGGCGGGTGCGCATAGCAGCGTCATGATTAATGGGTCGCAGCGTGTTATCTTCGATCCGGCAGGAACGGTCCGGCTGAGCGCTGTACCGGAACGGGGAGATGTGCTTTATGGCATTACTCCACAAGTGGCCGATTTTTATGCGCGGGCTCATGCTCGCGAGACCTACCATGTCGTCATACAAGAGATCGATGTGTCTCCCGAAGTCGCGGAGCAGGCTTTGCGCCTTGCAATTGCCAGCGGCCCAGCCGCTTCCGGTTTTTGTAGTGCCAGTACCTCCGCGGTACTCAGACAATTACCAGGATTTGAATCCATCGGACGCACATTTTTTCCAAAGCGCCTGATGGCGGATTTTGGCAAGTTGCCGGGCGTGCGAACCACAAAGCTGTTCGAGAACGATGAGGACGACAAATCCGTAGCGATCGCACAGTTCGAAAGTTCACTTGCGACACAGCCGTGAGTGTTCGTCCAACAATTCATTGGAAGATGTCCCTGCACGACGCAGTCCTCGGCGTGTGAGCCAAAGATGCAATAGGTTAGCTTCGAGCGGTAACGCTGTCTTCGGCCGAGTAAAGGAACGCCGTCGATCCGACAGCGACATTCGGATAGAGATCATTGATGTGGGCCATCACCATGCGCACGCATCCCGAACTGGCCCGGCCGCCAATGCTGCGAGGGCTCGGCGTTCCGTGAATTCGAAGGTACGTATCCCGATCTCCGACGAATAGATACAAAGCCCTGCTGCCCAAGGCATTGTTGGGGCCGGGCTCCATACCGTCGGCAAACCGCTCGTAAGCCTCCGGATCGCGTTCGATCATTGACTGCGTTGGCGTCCAGTGCGGCCATTCGACCTTTCGGCGGATCGTATAGGTGCCGGGTTCATAGAGATCGCCCTTGGCAATCGCCACCCCGTATCGCATCGCGGTGCCACCTTCCTCGATATGGTACAGATAGCGCGCGATCGCATCGACGTGAATGTCACCCGGGCGCAAACCGTCATTCGCCAAAACGCGTTGCGGCAGCAGCCTGGGATGCAGCCCCCATGGGTTGGTTGTTGCCGGGTCATAGTTGGCGGGCGTGATCTGCGCATCCCAAGCTGCTTTTTCGGCTGTTGACGGCCAGGTCTTAGCGAATGCTGGCGAACTCAGAGACGCTGAAAACAGCGAGCCGGAAAGTGCAAGGAAGTGTCGTCTTGTAACCATGAAGCGAAGCCCTTTGTTTGTTTTCGATGAATGCGGGACGATTCAAGAAACGTCCGCGACCCCATGCCACCGAACCTTTTGATGTCTTGCGATCGCGACCAACCAGAGGCAAGCAAGGACACCGCTTAGGATCGCGTTCCAACTGGCCATGGACAACGTCAGAAATTCCCAGACAACCTCACTGCACAGAACAAGATTGGACGCATTTGAACTGGCAGAGGGCAGCAATTCCGATACCGACATTTGGGAAACATCGAGGCCGGATCCCGTGCAAGAAGTCGGTCCCTCCCACCAGCCGCGCTCGACACCGGTATGAAACACTCCCAACGCGGATGTGCTGAGTACCGACAGGGCACCGATTATCAGGATTGGCAAAATCGGCAGAGCAAAGAGCAACAGAGCGCCCATTCCAATGGCGATTGCGTGTGGGTAGCGTTGCCAGATGCACATTGCGCACGGCGCGTACCCAAGAGCCTGGAAAACGAAGGCCCCCAACAGCAAGGCGGCTGATCCTGCCGCCGCAGTCATGCCGAGAGATTTTGGTGTCAGGGTCAATGAACGCTCCCATTGGCAGTCGATGGACCTGTTTCTCGCTTGTCAGGTTACGTAGACGGCGAAAGGCCTGTTATCATTCAGAGATTTGTAACGGTATGTATCCGTCTCGACCCTCAGCCGACTCTGATCCACGTTGCCATACCGTCGGCTTGGTGGCTCAACATGTGGCAATGCAGCATCCACGATCCCGGATTGTCCAGGACGACGAGAATATCCCGCGTCTCGCCGGTATCCAGATAGGTCGAGTCCCGGTATGGACCGGCTTCACCCGCCGCATCGAGTTCCCAGAAATGGTGGCCATGCAGATGCATGACGTGTGGGAACCCGGTTTCGTTGCGGATCGAAATGCGCGCGGTCGTCCCCTGCGCGGCGGATAGGAAAGGCCTTCGAGGCAGGCCGGATACGTCATTGAGCGCCCATGTCCCTGTGCCGTTGTGGGACGCGCTTCCCGCACCTCCCTGGAGCACCAGCTCCGCGGTTTGGCCGGGGTCTTTCGGGGCGGGCATTCGGTTGGCGGGCAATGCGGTGATGGGCGCTTTCGCGGGCTCACGGGAACCGGAAACAGCGATTTCGCCAAGGCTCAACGTCTGTTCTCCAAAGCTGTCGTCGAATCTAATAGGCCCGGTCGCATCACCAATCACATCGCATCTTTGCCCCGGAGCGAGAAGGATCGGTTCGAGCGTCCGAGGATGCGCCAGAGGCATGCCATCCAGTGCAACGATCTTGCCTATCAAACCATCCAGGCCGACACGGTACACCCTGTCGATAGAGGGATTTATGAGACGCAGTCGCAGACGGTCGCCTCGTTTCACAGTCTTGCCGGTTCCATTGAAAACAAGTGCCGTGACCGTATTGCCGATACGGCCCTCGGTTGCGAAGTGGGCCGGGTTGAACGCTTCGTCGTACTGCCCGGACTGATCCAGCAAGACATCGAAGAACTGAACAACGATGTCATGGTCGACAGCCGGCGCATTTTGCTCCTCGACGATGAAGGCGCCGAAAAGACCGCGGCTGACCTGATCGTAAGACAGGTAATGCGAGTGATACCAATACGTGCCGGCATCCGGGACGCCGAATTGATAACGATACGAGTCGCCCGGAATGACCACATCCTGAGTGAGGACGTTGACACCATCCATCCGATTTGGAACCCGCAACCCATGCCAGTGAACGAGAGCGCCCTCCTCCAATCGGTTATCGAGGGTAATGCGGGCGGTTTGTCCTTGTCGCATTCTGACTTCTGGGCCCGGCAGACCACCGTTGAAGCCCAACATCGACACGTCGTACCCAGCAAGGTGCGCCTTGATCGATTGGGGCGCGAGGATCAACTCGTGTGTCGCTGCTGGCAAGCGGGTACCAGCCAGCGCAACGGTCATCCCGCCAAGGAAAGACCTCCGGCTCAAAGACAATTCCGTCACCTCATGAATGATAGACTGGCTTTCGCCAACTGCCGCACTTGTGCCATTTCCGGAAGAGGAACTTCAAGGCGACAGAACACTCCTCACGCCGTTGTCACTTTGGGATACAGGAAGACGCGGGCGCCGATTTCAACGCGTTCGTACAGATCCTTCACATGTTCATTCGTCAACCGCGCGCATCCATTCGACACGGCAGACCCAATTGTCTCCGGGGTGTTCGTTCCATGAATGCGAAGATAGGTATCGCGTCCCTCGGCATCGTAGAGATAGAGCGCGCGGGCCCCGAGCGGGTTGTTTGGCCCGCCTTTCAGTCCATCCTTGTACTTTGCGTATTTGCGTGGCTCGCGCCGGATCATGGCGTTCGTTGGCCGCCACCATGGCCATTTGGCCTTGCGCGCTACCGTGAACTCTCCGGGTTCGTACAAACCTTTGCGCCCTACCCCGACCCCGTAGCGGATCGCCATCCCGTCCTCGAGCATGAAATAAAGGAAAAAATCGTCGGGAACGACGTGGACATCGCCTTTAACCCAGTCACCACGACGGGTGTTTACCAATTGTGGTTCGAACCGTTCGGGCAATTTGACTTTGTGGGCCCAGGCAGTTGTGGGCAGAAAGCAACCCATCGCTCCGGCACAAATCAATTCTCGTCTCGTGAAATTCTGCATGGCGCGATCTCCTCGGACCCATGAAAATTCAGTGCGCGTCAGGGGCAAAGAAAAGAAGCCGTGAACCGGGGCAAACGACGCGCCTTTGTTGCCTTGAAACTACGAAAATTCGTGCTTTTGGAACTCTCCAGCGCTGGAATGTTGTTGTTTTACAAAGAACTGCAAGGAGGTGACTGGAAATGCACTACTCACGATTCTTTATGATGATCGGAACATCGACCGTGGTCATGTTCGTTCTGATGTACCTGAACACCTATCTTTGGGGCCATATCTTCTTTTCGGAGACACGCCTTTACATGGCCATCCTGATGGGGGCGACCATGGCCGTGATCATGTTGGCGTACATGTTGTCCATGTATCAGAACACCAAAGCCAACATCGCGATTTTCGTTGGCGCAATAGTCCTTTTCGCGGCGAGCCTCTGGCTGGTTCGCGGGCAATTCACGGTGCAGGACAGGTCCTACATGCGCGCCATGATCCCGCACCACTCGATCGCCATCATGACGTCGACTCGTGCCGAGATCACCGACCCGCGCGTCCGGGGGCTCGCAGACGACATTATCTATGCGCAGGACAAGGAAATCGCCGAAATGCGCTACCTTATTGCTGACATTGGAGCAAACGGCGAAGCATCGGCCACGCGAAGCGAAACGCCGGCGCAGGTTGTGGATGCGCAACAGGCGCTTCAAACGGAGGTCGTGTCGAAGGTCGATCCTGAGTTTCTGACGGAAGACGAAATCGCTGCGGTGTTCCCGAATGGCGGAAATTGCCGCTTTGCTTACACCTCGGACAGTCCGGCTGTACTGGTGACTGGTGAAACCGGCGAAGGGTCTGCCGCCGCAATGAAGATCAGCGGTGATCTGGTGCGCCTGAATGCGCAGGGCGAAAATGCATTTTCTGAAGGCCCGCTGTCGGCCGAGATCGCAGAGACGAACGGTGACCTGACCGATCTGATCGTCAGCGCGGGAACCGACTACGAAGCCGGGTTCCGTGGTCAACTTACGTGCAGCGGATAAGGAGGAAAGGACATGCCCCGCGACACAGACAGTAAATCCGCGCAGCTTTATCGCATGGTCATGCCGGGCCATGTCTGCCCCTACGGTCTGAAATCGAAAGACCTGCTGGAGCGGCAAGGCTTCGAGGTGGAAGACCATCCGCTTGACACCCGTGAAGACACCGATGCTTTCATGGAGAAGCACGGGGTCGAGACGACGCCGCAGACTTTCATCGGGGACGAACGGATCGGCGGTTACGATGATCTCAGGGTGTTTTTCGACATTGACCCACCCGAGGAAGAGCAAAGCGACACGACCTACCAGCCGGTCATCGCGATCTTTTCCGTTGCCGCGCTGTTGGCATTGGGCCTGTCTTGGCACCAGTACGGGTCGGTCCTTACCTTGCGGGGGTTCGAATGGTTCATTTCGCTGTCCATGACCATTCTCGCGATCCAGAAATTGCAGGATGTCGAAGGGTTTTCGACGATGTTCCTCAACTACGATCTGCTGGCGCGCAAATGGGTGCGATACGGCAAGGTCTACCCGTTCGGCGAAGCGTTGGCAGGTGTCCTGATGACTGCCGGCGCGCTGCTGTGGCTCTCGGCGCCTGTCGCCCTGTTTATCGGCACGGTCGGCGCTGTCAGCGTGTTCAAGGCTGTTTATATCGACAAGAGAGAGCTGAAATGCGCCTGCGTCGGCGGTGACAGTTCCGTCCCGCTGGGGTTCATTTCGCTGACGGAAAACCTGATGATGATCTTCATGGGTATCTGGATGCCGGTCCGCGCGATCTGGTTCTGAGGTACAGCCCCTTCTTGCCTGTCACTTGGCCAACCGCTCCGGCGACAGATCCTCGATGATGGGGCAGTCGGGCCGGTGATCCCCGGCACATTTTTCCACCAGTTCGGCGAGCGTCGCGCGCATGGATTGCAGTTTCGCGATCTTTTCCTCGATCTGGCGCAGATGGTCTTCCGCAACCGCCTTCACTTGCATGCTTTCGCGGTTTTCATCCTCGTAGAGCGACAGGAGCGTCCTGCAATCTTCGATGGTGAACCCCAAGGCCCGTGCGCGACCCAGAAACGCCAGCTTGTGAATGTGGCTCTCGGTGAACGCGCGGTAGCCGTTCTCGCTACGGTTCGGGCGGATCAGCCCGATGTCCTCGTAGTAGCGGATTGTTTTTGGGGGCACACCCGATTGTCGGGCAACGTCTCCGATGTTCATGTCGAACCTCCGTTATTCTGCTGGAGCAGGAGTGGCGGCTGCCAGCTCTGCCGGGATTGCGCGCTGCTCGTCCATCGCAGGCGCGATGCGCCGCAGCCGCAGGGCATTGGTCAGGACAAACACCGAGGACAACGCCATCGCACCCGCCGCAAGGATTGGTGACAGGAGCAACCCAAAGGCGGGATAAAGCACCCCGGCAGCGACCGGAATAAGTGCCACGTTGTAGGCAAAGGCCCAGAACAGGTTCTGCCGGATGTTGCGCATGGTCCGCCGCGATACTTCGAAGGCGTTCACCACGCCGCGCAAATCGCCCGACATCAGGACGACATCCGCAGATTCGATGGCCACATCGGTGCCGGTTCCAATGGCGATGCCCACATCGGCATGCGCCAGCGCCGGGGCGTCGTTGATCCCGTCGCCGACAAAGGCGATGCGCTTGTTCCCTTGGCGCAAACTGTCGAGCGCCGCAACCTTGCCGTCCGGCAGGACGCCGGCGATGACGTGGTCGATACCGGTTTCGCGGGCGATGGCTTCGGCGGTTTCGCGTTTGTCGCCGGTGATCATCGCAACCGCAAGACCCTTTTCGTGCAGCGCTGCGATGGCTGCGCGGCTTGCCGGTTTGACCGGATCGGCCACGCCGATCACGGCGGCGACACGCCCATCTATGGCAGCGTAAAGCGCCGTGCGACCCTTGCTTGCGATCTTCGTTTCCTCTGGAGCCAATGCCGAGACGTCAATGCCTTCGCGCGCCATGTAGCGGTCGGCCCCAACCAACACCTCCACGTCTTCGACCACGGCGCGCACGCCGTAACCTGTGACCGATTGAAAGCCTTCGGCCGCCACAAGAGGTGCGCCCTCGGCCCGCGCGGCCCGCACGATGGCGTCCGCGACAGGATGCTCGGAGAGCGACTCCACGGCAGCGATCTTCGAGAGCGTTGTTGGGCGATCGAACCCTTCCGCCAGCACAAGGTCAGTCAGTGCGGGTCGCCCCTCGGTCACCGTGCCTGTTTTGTCGAGGGCGACCACATCAACGGAATCAAGTTGCTGCAAGGCGTCACCTTTACGGAACAGGACACCCATTTCCGCAGCACGTCCCGTCCCGACCATGATCGAGGTCGGCGTCGCAAGCCCCATCGCGCAGGGGCACGCGATGATGAGCACCGACACACCGGCGACCAGCGCCATCGTCAGGGCCGGATCAGGCCCGAAAAACAGCCAGACCAGCACGGTCGCCGCCGCGATCGCCATCACGGCAGGCACGAACCACAAGGTGATCCGGTCGACCAATCCCTGGATCGGCAGTTTGGCGCCCTGGGCCTCTTCGACCATGCGAATAATCTGCGCCAGGGTCGTGTCGGCGCCGACCCGCGTGGCGAGGAACTGCAGGCTTCCGGCGCCGTTGACCGTCCCGCCGGTCACCGTATCTCCGGCACCTTTTTCAGCGGGGATCGGCTCGCCTGTCAGCATGCTTTCGTCGACGCGGCTGGTCCCCTCGATGACCTCGCCATCGACCGCGATGCGTTCACCAGGGCGCACGATGACGATGTCACCCTGAACCAGCGCATCGATCTCGATCTCGACGCTTTCTCCGTCCCGCATCACGCGTGCAGTCCGCGCCTGAAGCCCTAATAGCTTCTGGATGGCCGCGCCCGTTCTCCCCTTGGCGCGCGCTTCAAGAAACCGCCCCAGAAGGATCAGAACGACGATGACCGCTGCCGCCTCGAAATAGACGGTGCGCAGCGTGTCAGGCAGGACCGACGGTACGAATGTCGCAACCACGGAATAAAGGTAAGCCGCCCCGGTGCCGACCGCGACGAGGCTGTTCATGTCGGGGGCACCCCGGAACAAGGCCGGGAAACCCTTGGTGTAAAACGTCCGGCCCGGGCCGAAGAGAACGATTGTCGTCAGCACGAACTGAAGAAGCCAACTCGTCTGCTGGCCAATCGTGGTCTCGATCAGCATATGAACGGCCGGAATGACGTGGCCACCCATTTCGATCAGGAAGACCGGCAAGGCGAGGATGGCCGCAAAGGTGACCCGTTTGGCAAGCGCCTGAGCCTCTTCCTCTTTGCGCGCAACTCTGTCGTCACCGGCCTGGGCCGTTGCCACGGTTGCTGGATACCCTGCCGCGCCGCTTGATTCGATCAGATCGGATGTCGTGACAAGACCTTCGACGTAAACGACCGTCGCCGTCTCTGAGGCGAGGTTGACGTTCACCTCGACCACCCCGGGCACCGCGGCAAGCGCCTTATCGACCCGCCCGACGCAAGAGGCACAGGACATCGCTGCAATCGTGAGTTCGGCCCTGGCCTTCCGCGCGGGGTAGCCCAGCTCGCGAAGGGATTCGATGATGTCGGGAATGCGCTTGAGCGCGTCCACGCTCATACGCGCGGTTTCGGATGCAAGATTCACCGACACATCCTCTACGCCGTCGATTGCATTCAATGCGCGGTCGACCCTGCCAACGCAGGACGCACATGACATGCCTTCGATCGGCAGGCTGATCTGTTTGGGTTCGGGCATATGTGTCACCTGTTTTTCCATTCGAAGTGGAATATGAGGCTTCCAGTTACTGGAGGGTCAATGGGAGGGCGCCAAATAAATTTCTTCACTTGACCTTCCAGCGGGGGGAAGCCCCATGTCACCGACAGAAATCAGATCAAGGAGTGGTTCCGATGAAGTTCAGCGTTCCGGACATGAGCTGTGGACATTGCACCGCAGCAATCGAAAGCGCGGTGAAGAGCGCAGATCCGAATGCAGGCGTAGAATGTGATCTTTCTGCCCGACATGTGCGTGTCGCCAGCGTGTTACCAGCCGATCAAGTCCTAGCGATCATTCGGGATGCGGGCTACAACGTGGAACCTGCGGCCGCTTGATGCAGTGCCTGGACCACCCAAGGGCGGTCCGGGCACAGAATTTCAGTCTTCGACTTTGCGGGCTTCCTCGACCAAGTCGACAAGCTGCGCCTTTTCGACGAAGCCCGGGACCAGCGCGTCACCGATCACGAAAGACGGCGTGCCGTTAAAGCCCAGAGCTTGGGTCAGTTGCATGGATGTCGCAATGTGCTCTTCGACCTCGGGGGCCTCCATGTCCTTGCGCAACTGTGCGATATCCAGGCCGATCTCCTCGGCAACGCGCAGCACGGAGGCCTCTTCCGCGCGGCCTTCCAGCCCCATCATCGCCCAGTGAAACTCTTCGTATTTGTCCTGCTTGCGCGCTGCCAAGGCCGCTTTCGCGGCGAACACCGATCCGTCTCCGAGAATGGGCCATTCACGATAGACGAGGCGAATGTTTGGATCGTCTTCGATCAAAGCCCGCACCTCGGGTTTGACCCGCCGACAATAAGGACAGTTGTAGTCGAAAAATTCCACAACGGTGACGTCCCCTTCCGCGTTGCCGAGAACCGGCGCATTCGGATCGTTCTCGATCAGATCGCGCTGGTCATTCAGAACTTGGGCCTGACTGAGCTCCTGCGCTTGCGCCTGCCTTTGTTCAAGGATGGCGACGGCCTCCATGACAATCTCCGGGTTCTCGCGGATTGCTTCCAGCACAAGTTCCTTGACCCGGGACTCTGACAGTTCGTCGGCGAGTGCCGGTAGCGGAAGCAAGGCAGCTATCGCGACCGTCGTGAAGGCTTGTCTGAAACGCATTTTAGTTCTCTCCCCGTTGTTCGTCGGCTTCTGTCCGCGCGGCCTGGACTTCGCGGATGCGATCTGGCCAGGTGGACCGGATGAAGGCCAGGATGTTGTGAATTCGCTGGTCGGTCAGCACGTCTGCGAAACCGGGCATGCCACTGTCGAATTCGACGCCCTGACGCGCCAGAAGCGTTGCACCCCCCAGTTTTGTGTAATCGAAGAGCAGGCTGTCAGGATGATGCCAGGTGTGACCCGTCTCATCATGCGGTGGTGCTGGCAGGCGCCCATCCGCGCCCGGCGTTCGCCATTCCGGCTGGCCTTCCAGATCCACGCCATGACAAGACGCGCAGTTTTCTGCGTAGAGCAACGCGCCTTCTTCGATGTCGTAGCTCTCCGCCTTGGACGCGCTGCCGACATCCGAGGATGCACTGGTCGAGAGCCAATACGTGAAGGCGGCTGCTGCGACAGTGATCGGAACGGACCAAACGAGATACCTCATGTGACCCGTATCCAGGTTGTCATGCCGGACGCGGCGTGGCTGAGCATGTGGCAATGGAACAGCCACTTGCCGGGATTGTCTGCCGTAAAGGCGATCTCCCGGGACTCGTTGCCGGCCAACAGGATCGTGTCCCGCATCGGCCCGAACGCGCCGTCGGGGCGCAGCTCACGGAAATGCATCCCGTGCAGGTGCATCGCATGTGGGAACACGGTCTGGTTCTCGATCTTCAAGCGCACCGGCTCGTTCAGGGATAGATCGGCCAGTGGCGTGTCGGTCATATCGGCGACATCATTCAGGGCCCAGAATTTGCCCGCTTGGGCAAGCTGACGGAATCCAAGACGTTCCCCACCGAGCAACGCGGACTGCATCCGCCCCATTGCACCGCCGGACATGACCAGTCGCAAATCTCGCGCATCGGCAAGGTCCGGGGCGTTTGCTGCGGGGTTCGGCGGCAACGGCAGTGGCTTGCCTCTTGGTACTGAACTGGCTGTGCCGTCGATCGGAAAACTCACGAGCGGGGTCGGTTGATCGTCATCGCCGATGCGCAGCAAATGGGCCACGCCGCCTTCGTCTTCGGTCACATCGACAATTAAGTCGACGCGCTGTGCCGGGCCGAGGATCAACTCGCCGTCAATCTGCTGGGGTTGGCCGATTGGCATTCCATCGACGGCCACCCTCCAGCCATTCAACCCCGAGAGCGTCAGCGGGAAAATCCGCGCGCTTGCTGCGTTGATGATCCGCAAGCGAATGCGTTCGTTGCGCTTCGCGGACAAGGTCAGGTCATAGCGCCCATTGGTCGTGATAAAGTTGCCGGTACGTCCACCGTGGCTCATCATCATGGGCTGTTCGAAATTGTCGAACAGCTGCCCGCTCTCAGGGTCGAGCAACCAGTCCTCCAGAACGATGACTTCCTCGCGGTCGATGTCCGGTCCATTGGCCTCTTCGACGATCAAAGCACCGCGCAAACCACGCGCGACCTGCTCGTATGAGCGATTATGCGCGTGGTACCAATAGGTCCCGGCGTCCGGTACGACGAAGTCGTAGTCAAAGGTTTCACCAGGTGCCACGGGCTCTTGGGTCAGCCCTGAAACGCCATCCATCGCGTTATCGATCCGGATTCCGTGCCAGTGAACCGAACTGGGATCGGGTACCTCGTTGCGGAACCTGCGGCGCACCCGATCGCCTTGAGCGACCCGGATTTCCGGGGCCGGAACAAGGCCGTCATAGCCCCAGATCTCTGTTTCCGGGTAGGTGTCCGGAAGAAGCTGTTGACGTGCAACCTTGGCAACCACGTCCTCGAACGGGGTTGCGGCAAAAGCCGACCGCGGGATGGCCGCCGCGCAGGCCGCCAGTGTTGCATGGCGCAAGAAATCCCGACGTGTTTGTCTCATTTCGATCCTCGAGAAAGCGGGGGCTTGTTGCCCCCGCGTGGTGTTAGTTCGACGCGGGGTTCTCCGCCTCGACCGTGTCCTTGTTCAGCAGGAAAAGCGCCATCGCTTCGCGATCGGCAGGTGTCAGAAACCGAGTTCCCTCGCGAACCACTTCCGCCATGCTGCCGCCGAAAGCATCGCCCGAAGGGATGATGCCGGTCTGGAGCGCATAAGCGAGGTTTGAAACCGTCCAGTCATTTTTGGCCAGGTCTTTTGGCCGTATCGCGGGTGCCTTGCTGCCACCGGGAAGCTGGGCGTTGCCTGCAAAGGAAGCACCGATATCGCGACCTCCTGCAAGATTGCGCGGCGTATGGCAGGCTCCGCAATGTGCCGCACCGCGCACCAATTCCCGTCCGCGATTCCATGCGCCGCTTCGCCCTTCAACCGGTTCGGTATCCGGATCGTAGAAGAACGCCGCTCGCCAGAGCTTCAGCCCCCATCGTTGATCGAATGGGAAGCTGACATCGTTTTCTGGTGCAGGTTCGTCCACGGGCGGCACGGTTTGAAACGCCGCCCAGAGGTCAGCGATATCCTGGTCAGAAAAATCCGCATAGAACGTATATGGGAAAGATGGATAGTAGGGCGTTCCATCGGGGCCGATCCCCTGCCGCACGGCTTTTGCGAACTGTTCTGCCGTCCATTCGCCCATGCCATGTTCGGGGTCGGTCGTCAGGTTGGGCGGATAGAACGTTCCGAACGGGGTTTCGAGCGGCGCCCCTCCGGCAAGTGGTGCGCCGCCCGCTTCAAAATTGGTATGACAGGCAATGCACCCACTGGCGCGCGCCAAATATGCGCCCCGGTCGACATTGCCCTCTGTTGCAATCGGAGTCACTGCACTGCCGACAGGCCATGCAATCACCACGCCGAGGCCGGCCGCGCCCAGCACGGCGACCCCGGTGACGAGTTTCAAAAACCGGCGCATGGTTAGTCTTCTTCCGCCCGGAAGCGTTCATGGCATGCGGAACAGACCTGTGTCGTCATCGCGAATGCCGCGTCGGCGGGCATTTCGGCAATGGCGGCAGCATCCATCATGCCGCCGCTGCCCATCATCGTGCTCCCGCCCATCATGGTTGTATCGCTTCCCATCATGGATCCGCCGCCCATCATCGAGGCGCCATCCGTGGAGGTATTGCCGCCCATGCCGCCTAGCCCATTGTCGGCTGCGCGTTTCAGGCCTTCAGAGTATTCTTCCAGCTGATTTGCCAGTGCTGCGAAGCGGTCCCAATCGGTCCACACTTCGTCTTTGGCTTCCGAGGGCATGCCACCTGTGCCCTCTGGGAACAGCTTTGTCATGCTCTCACCGGCGTGCTGCTGGAACAGGCGCGCTGCATCGCCCACTATTTCTGCGTCATAGGCCGTTTCGCCCCGCATCATCGGGGCTACGGTTTTGACTGCCTTTCCCATGGCGGCCATGGCATCCATGCGTTCCTTTACGATGCCCGTGGCACCGCTATGCGCAAATGCCGCGACCGCGGTTCCTGCAATCAACACTGCCGCTGCGATAGTCGTCTTTTTCATGTCTTCGATCCTTTAATGGGTCTGCTCTAAGAGGGGTGTGAAATCAGACCCACTTCCGTGGGGGTGGAGGATCGCTGTCGGGGCGCAATTCGGTTCGTTGGGTCGCGCCGTCTTGCATGACGGCGTTCATAAAATGAGGCTCGTAAACCACCGTTTCTGGGAACAACAACGCTGCCGGAACAGAACAGTCGAGTCCCGGATGACAGTGACCAGAGGTCTCGCTCGTAGATGGCCCCACATTTTCATGACTGTGTGATTCTTGCGCCAAAGACGCTCTATCATGGAACGCTGGTGCCTCAGGGACACCGAGAACCACAAGGAACAGGCCAAAAACGATCGACAGGATCCATCTGTTCGTCTTCGACCAACGCATCAGTTGATCCCGTTGGCCCGCTGTAGTTCTCGGACATAGGCAGCCACCATCTTGACGTCTCCTTGGGTCAGCCCCTCGATCTTGGGCATATTACCGGGGAGTGGACAAAACATGGGGGTCATCTTCGTCGTTGCGGCCCGTGCTAAGGTGAGTTCTTTGCGTGTGGGGCTGCCATGGACGTACGGATTACAATCGAAACTACCTTCGACAACGGGGAGAAGCGCACTCATCAGCTTGACGGCATTTCACGACCCTACCGGGTGACCTGTCCAGACGGGATCGGGTTGCGCCTCGAGGATGGGAAGAGGGTTGTCGAACAGATTCAGCGGGCAATTCTTTGCGATCAGGTTGAGGAAATCATCCGAGAAAGCCGCGTATGCCCGGATTGCGCCTCGGTTCGTGCCATTCATGACTATCGCACGCGCGATCTCGACACGCTCTTTGGGCGGGTTCGGGTCAAAGCCGCGCGCTTGCGCCGCTGTTCGTGTGATGCCAGGTCAGCGGCGATGCCCGGCGGACCTATTTCTCCGCTGGCCTATTTCTTTCCTGACCGGGCTACCCCGGAGCTGCAGCGGCTCCATGCGGAACTCGGGTCCCGGCATTCCTTTCGCGAAGCCGCGCGGCTGATGAAAAGCTTCCTCCCCTGCCATCCGCCCCATCACACCACGGTGCGTGACCGGTTGGGAAGAGTAGCCGCGGGGCTCGAGAAAAGTCGAAGGGCATCAGGCGATCCCGCTGAAGCACTTCCCAAAGGGGGTTTGACGGTTTTTCTGGACGGTGCGCATATCCGCTGTCGACCGGAGTATCAGCAGCGACACCTGGATCTTGTGGTCGGCAAGATTGAAAGTCGCAATATGTGCCGACGATTTGGCTTGGTCGCCAATGCGACGGCATCGCCAGGCAGCCGGATGCGAGAAGAGCTGTCAGACTTTGGATGGAAGCCGGGCCGTCTGTTGACGGTAATCTCTGATGGCGAGCTTGCTCTCCCGAACCTCATACGGAATGCCATGGGTGGCGACGGCCAGGTGAAGCATATCCTCGACTGGTGGCACATCTCGATGCGTATTCGACATGTCGAGGCCGCCGTTCAGGGTCTGGTCCAGATACCGGGATTCACTGGAATTCCGGTGCTGTTCCAGCGCCCCGCGAAAAGCCTTCGCTGGTGGCTGTGGCATGGCAGAGCACGGGTCGCGGAAACTTATCTGAAAGGGCTCATGCACGATTGCACCCGCCTTGCGGAAGAACCTTTGGCTGTCCGCACCGCTGCCGCTCGTGTGCAGGCCCGATGCGGGACACTGTACACCTATCTCGCGAACAACATGGAATCTCTTGTCGACTATGGCCGACGGTACCGTAACGGGCTGCCCATCTCGTCATCTCGTGCCGAAGGATCAGTCGATGACATTGCCAATGCCCGCATGGGAAAGCGCAGAAGGATGCGGTGGTCGCCCAAAGGGGCTCACCGAGTAGCCGTCACAAGGGCCGCAGTTCTCGATGGTCGGCTGACCGTCGCAAACAGAAAACGCGCCGCATGACCCCCATGTTTTGTCCACTCCCTCCTTGTCGGCGAGATCGCGATCTACGATGCGGTGCATGATACAGACGAAATGGGCTCACGTTTCGATACGATCCCCATTCCACGATGGGCGTATGACGAGGAGTTCGCGACGCTTCTCGACAGCCTGGAAGCCAGTCTGCCGCTCGCCGACACCTCCGATCTGTCGCGCGAACCCTTGGTGTCGCGTTGCCCTTAAATCGGCTCTGCCTCACTTTGTGTGGCGGAACGGTAGCATTCTCGCCCGCAACAATTCTGGACCGGCTCGGCCGTACATGGCGCGCTTGAGGGTCTTCAGACGATTGATCTGACCTTCGGCCTGGCCGTTGCTCCAGGGCATCTCGATGGCGTTTTTGACCGCATCGAGGTCCCGATTCAAGGTGCGGGCAAAGCGCACGATTGGCGCCAAGTCGGTTTCAATCGCGTCGTCAATCCATGCAGGGAGCGGGTCTGCCACGCGACCTCGCAGGATGCCATTGAACCGCATGGCGAGGCTGCGCATCGTTGCGAAGGCCGGAGAGCCGGTCTTGAGCGCGTCGACTTTCCGCGCCTGATCCGCGGTGAGCTTGCCGCGAGGTTTGATGCACAGCGCGGCCGCAATGACCGGGGAGATCGCGTGCCCAGTTTCGGGGTCCCGGACTGGCTTAAGGATTTCGTGCTCTACCTTGGGGTCGCTCGCTTGCTGTTCGGCTCTGCGCCAACCCGCCAGCAGCCGCTGCAAATGCGACTGACTCCCCTCGTAACCACGCTCTTGGATCATACGGAACAGGGCGCTGCCAGTTCGAATGCCCTCCTTCCAGCTTTGGCTCAGGAACCCTTCAAAGTACCACGGCGAAGTCGGTTTCAAAGCTGCCCGCTTGCGGTCCGGTGGTGTCTCGAACTGCAGCCATTTCGCGATGCTGCGACGCGGGAACCCTGTTCGCCGCCCGATCTCGCTGCAGGAAAGCCCCTGATTTCGGAGCGCATGGATGGTGGTGAAAATCTCTTCCCGAGACGTCCTGTGCGCAAGGCGGGACTTCAGAAGGCTTCCGGCTGCGGTAATGTTGTCAGCGTCGGACAACAGCGCTCTGCCGGTCGCACGGCCGTGAAGGTTCATTTGCTCCTCGATGGCCTGCCGCAGGTTCTGCACGATATGGAACCGATCAGCGACCTGCTTCGCCTGCGGTGCCCCTTGCCGTGCAGCCTGGGCGTAGAGGCCGCACCGATCTCTGCTGATCACTTCCACATCGGGGTGTCGCTTCAGCCAGTTGGTGCAAGTGACGACATCTCGATCCTCGAGAACATCGATGACCACGCGACGCTCCAGGTCCACAATGATCGTGCCGTAGGTTTGCGACTTCCGCCAGCTCCAGTCGTCGATCCCGATGACTGTTGGCGGCTCGGCGGTGCCTTGAGCACGCTTCTTCAGATGCCTGAGCACCGTGTCATCGCTGACCCCAAGTCCCAATCGGTGCAAGAGCCGCTCGGCAGGTCGCCCGCCTGCCGCATGCCCAAGATGGCTGACAATCTCCCCGACACGCGACGTACGACGTGCAAAAGGACGCGCAATCCATGCGATCTGGTCCGAGAAAGTCCGACGTGGGCAAGCGGGTGCCTGACATCGCCAACGGCAAACCGCGAGATCAACCGTTACCTCGTCTCCATGGGCGGGATAATCCTGCAGCCGCCGACGCCGCCAACCGTGACGACGTCGCGAATGCAATCCACAGTCTGGGCAGATGCCGCTTGGTGTCAGACTGCCCGATACAATCCACCCGCCGGATTCACTTCGATCAACGCTTTGAACGGCAACATCGCTCCCGGGCGACCAGTGCTTCTTCGAAATCACAACTATCCCTCCTGAATTTTCCAGTTTCAGGATAGTTCCGCCACACAAAGTGAGGCAGAGCCCATTTAAGGGCTACGCGACATATCTGTTTGGAGGCCAGATGCACTTGGACGGGCGGGCGATCGACCAAAAGAGCGCACCAATCAAAACCAGACCGGACAGCAGGCCTACGACCACTAGTATGCCTTGGGCAATCGTCATGAGCGGTGTCCGAACACCTGCGCCTCCTGATGCGCATTGTCGGTCGCTTCGAATTCAAGCGTGGAATGCTCGATTGAGAAACGTTCATGCAGCACCGATTTGACGTTTTCTTTAATTTTGTCGGCCTCACCCATCCGGTCGCGTTCGACAACAATATGGCAGTCCAATGCCGCAGTGTTCTCCTGCATTTGCCACAGGTGGACATGATGCACGTTCACAACGCCATCGACACTCTGGATCGCTCTGACCACGTCATTTCCATCAATATCTGGTGGGCTCCCAAGCATCAGGGTTCGAATTGGGCCCCCTATTTCGGTGAAGGACAGATACAGGATGTAGAGCGCGATGCCGATGGTGATGGCCGGATCCACCCAACGCATATCATAAAGTATAATGAGCGTCCCGCCGACTATGACGGCCACTGAAGCCAACGCGTCCGAAAGGTTGTGGAGAAACAGCGCGCGGATGTTCACGCTCCCCTTCTGCATCGAATAGGTCAGCATTGCGGTCAGCGTGTCGACCACAAGCGCAATTCCACCGAGAATGACGACGGTCCACCCCATGACTTCGGGTGGATCAATCATGCGCATGCCACCTTCGTAGATCAGGTAGAAGCCGATCACGATCAGGGTGGTGTAGTTGATCAGGGCAGCGACGATTTCGACCCGGCCATAGCCGAAAGTCATGCGCTCATCGGCCGGGCGGCGCGCGATCTTGCGCGCGGCGAAGGCAATGACAAGCGAGGCCATATCGGAAAAGTTGTGCAGCGCATCGGCGATAAGTGCTAGACTGCCCGACAATATGCCCCCGACGATTTGCGCAACAGTAAGTAGCCCATTCGCCCAGATCGCGATCGCAACCCGTCGATCCCCAGAATTCGGATCGATATTCGCGTGCCCGTGATCATGCGGCATTGGCAGGCTCCTCATGCGCGTGTGTCGCGCGTCGGTCAGTCTTCAGGCGGCCGCTGCGGAAACCACGTACGCGCGCATTCATCCAGTGGCGTATTATATGACGGTAAAGGGCACCACGCAGCCTTCCAAAGGATTGCTCATGGGACAAATAGAAGGCGTCGGGCGTATCGTACACGCCGAAATCTTGCACGATGCCGGTTTTCTGAATGTAGGTATCTTCTCCGTTCCAGGCGACGGGAGGTGCGCCAAGGCAATCTGTGCCCGCGCCATAACCGCAGAGACTGTCCGTGTCCGAGAACGATCTTTGCAGGACTTCGAAGAAAGCGTCATCCAGGATGAAGCCTTCAAGGTTGATCCAGGCCCCTTGAAATTCGATCTCTACCCACGAATGGAGAATTTCCTCTGGAGCAAGCGGATACACCAACTCTGGGACAACACCGCGCTGCAAGCCTTTGTGGATCGTAAACCCATGCAACCGGCAACGAACGCCAACACCACGCAGCAGCGCCATTAAGAGCGTGCCTTTCGTATTGCACTGCCCGTAGCCGTCGGAAAGTACCTCGGATGCGGGGATGTCGTCAGCTCGATTGTATCCGAACGAGATTTCATTTCGAACGAAATCATAGGCAGCTCCGATCCGATCGTATTCGGATAAGTCGCGCCAGCTGCGGCTCTCTATTAGATGCGCAAGAGGCGCGGCATCAAAATCCAGTAGTTTGGTGGGTGCAAGTAGGGGGTTGGTTATCTGCAACGGAGTCGCTCCTCGAATCGTCTTGGAACAGACTAGTCTCTATAGTTACTGCAGCTTCAACCCCTTCTTTTAGAAACGATCTCTCGCAACTACTTGTCCGTGTGAACTGCTTTGTGGTGTTCACCGTGTGCGTCGCGTAGGATATTGACGCCGCCCCAGGCCGCGATCCCGGCGATAATCACACCGACGACTAGGTCGGGCCAGTTCGTTCCCAGCCAGGCAACGAGGCCACCTGCGACCACGATTCCGAGGTTTGCCGCAAAGTCGTTCCAGCTGAAAGTATTGGCCGCGCGGATGTTGACGTCCGGATCTTTGAGCCGAGCGAGCAACCAGACACAAACTGAGTTGATGGCCGCCGCGCTCAGCGCCATGACGATCATAACGGTGCCAAGGGGATCCGACCCACCGACATAGCGGCGCCAAGCATCATAAAGGATCCCGATGGCGAACACGATCAGCAAGCAGCCCGAGACATTCGCCGCACCACGTTTCCATTTCGCAGACCGCGACAATGCAAACAGACTGATTGCGTAGACCAAGCTGTCTGAAAGGTTGTCGAGCCCGTTTGCGATCAGGGCACTGGAATCCCCGAAGGCCCCGGTCGCAAAAAAGGCCATGGCAAGACCCACGTTTAGACCGAGAACAATCCAAAGGGTGCGTCTTTCGCTTGCTCCTTTTCCTGCAGTCATACTTCCCATTCCGCTTGGTCGACTATGATCCTTCAACCTCTCGGGCAGATCAGAGTTCCGGATTGATTAATAATGGTCAGTTCCATTTACGACCGCCGGGAGCTGTCAGTCAGGCGTCTCAACCAAAGTAGAGTATAGCCCTTTTTATGGGGCGATGAGATCGCGATTTGAGACGGTTTCAAGTTCAAACCATAAAGTTCAATTGGTTCATGGCGCGGCCAGTATTATAGCTGCGCCGAGCAAGCAAACGGCTGTGCCAAGCGTATCCCACCTGTCCGGTCTGTGACCCTCTGCAAGCCACATCCACAGTATCGAAGCCGCAATGTAGACTCCGCCATAGGCGGCAAACGCGCGGCCCGCAGCAACCGTTTCGACTTGCGCCAGAAGCCACCCGAATACCACCAAGGCTACAATACCGGGTACGAGCCAGGCCGCGGATGCGCCGAGGCGCCACCAACTCCAGATCGCGAAACACCCGGCGATCTCGGCCAAGGCCGCAAGCGGATAGGCAAGCGCGGCAGGCATCTCAGGCACCGATCTCGTCGTGTTCGGTCAAACATTCGGAATGATCCCGCAACACCTCAAGCACCTTGCAATCGGCGGTACGTCCACCGCTGCATTCGTGAACCATGCGTTTCAGTTCGGTGCGCAGCGCCTTCAGACGGGCCATGCGCTGCTCCACCTGCTTTAGCTGGCGACGCGCAATCGCGTCGACTTCTTCGCAGGGCCGATTGGGCTGGTCGCTGAGGTCGAGCAGCTCGCGGATCGCATCAAGCGAGAAGCCGAGTTGTCGCGAATGGCGGATGAAGGACAGTCGGTCGAGCTGTGCATTGTCATAGCGCCTCTGTCCGCCTTCAGTCCGGCCAGGTTCGGGCATGAGCCCGATCTGCTCGTAGTACCGAATGGTCTGCACCTTTGTGCCGGTCTTCTTTGACAGAGTGCCGATCGTGAGCATCTTCGCCTCCATGAAAAGTTACAGTCTGTGTAGGTTTTGCCGCCTCAATAGACAAGTGCCGGATTCACAGACGCGTGAGTTTAAGCCACAACGTGATTTCGCGCTTGAACCTCTAGTAGCTAGAGGATGTAAACGCGACAATAATCAAGAATCAAAATCAGGCGCGCAGGTTTGTCCCTTACATCGGCACAGAAATTTCTTTGGGTTTTGGCAGGCGTCGCGTCGCTTGCCTTCGTATGGCTTTTGCTCTGGTCGGACTATCGCGCTGACCGCGCCCGAACCGACAACGATCCAGCGTTTGTCGCTGCATTCGAATTGACGGACCACCAAGGTGTGGTTCGCACGGAAGAAGACTTTTCGGGGCGTTGGATGTTGGTATTTTTCGGCTTCAGCAACTGCCCCGATGTCTGCCCGACGACACTGTCTGAGGTCGCGGCGGTGATGGACGGTCTGGGCGACAATGCCGCGAGGGTCCAGCCGATTTTCATAACCATCGACCCCGAACGGGACACGCCCATGGCACTCGCCGAATTCGTTCCGCTGTTCGATGCGAACATCATCGGGCTGACAGGTACGCCCGAACAGATCGCCGCTACATCCGAAACGTTTCCGATCTTCTTTGAACGCATCGAAGAGGCTACAGCTCCGGATGGCTACACAATGGGCCACACGTCACATCTGTTTCTATTCGATCCCGAGGCAGGCTTTGCAGACTCATGGCCCTATGGCACGTCCGCTGAAGAGATTCTCGCCGATCTGGAAGAGAGGATCTGACCGACATGAACCGCGTACCCGCAGAAACCGCCCTCGGGCTGGCATGGATCGTTGCCCTCGTCGCCTCGCTTGCTGTACTTTTCATCGGCGAAGTGATGGGGCAGACACCCTGCGTGCTGTGCTGGTTCCAGCGCGCCTTCATGTTCCCGCTCGCGATCATTCTCGGCCTCGGCCTTTGGTGGCGAGACGGCAGCGTCGGGCGCTATGGCATCGCTCTGGCGCTTGGTGGTGGCGTGGTCGCCCTGTGGCACATGGGCCTCTACGCGGGCCTGATCCCCGAACGCATCCAGCCCTGCACGGCCACCGGCCCCTCTTGCACCGATGATAACCAATTGGTCTTCGGCATTCCGATCCCGCTGATGGCGCTGGTCGCCTTCGCACTGATCGGGTTCCTGTCGGCACTTTCATTGAAGGAAACACAAACATGAATCGACGCGGCTTAATCCTGTCCGTTCTCGCCCTCGGCGTTGCCGGTTTCGGCGGAGCCACTTGGTACGCGACTCGCCCCGGCCCCGCGGCCGAAGCAAAAACCGTTGCGCCGGAACTCGCGGACGCGATGATCCGCTCTTACTCGCCCATCCTCGGACCTGCCGACGCGCCCGTCACGATTGTCGAATTCTTTGACCCGGCCTGCGAGGCTTGCCGCGCCTTCCATCCGATCGTGAAGGACATCATGGCACAGCATGGAGATGCCGTCCGCGTCGTTGTCCGCTACACCGCGTTTCATGGCGAGGCATCCGAGGAAGCGATCCGCGTGCTCGAGGCAGCACGCATGCAAGGCGTTTACGAGCCGGTGCTCGAAGCCGTTCTGCGGGATCAGCCGAGATGGGCGTCGCACGGCGCGCCTGAGCCCGGTCTGATCCTCCAGATCGCCGCCACTGCCGGACTCGATGCAGAGGCCGCGCGCACGCAAATGCTGGCACCGGATGTCGTTGCGATCCTGAATCAGGATCGTGCGGACGTCGAAACCGTGGGAGTTCGCCAGACTCCTACTTTCTTTGTAAACGGCAAGTCGCTCGATCCATTCGGGGAGGCAGAACTGCGTCGATTAGTGGCCGCGGAAGTTGCCGCCGTGCAAAGCTGAATGGAAAAGGCAGGACCAAAACGATGAAAAAGATTATTATGACGGGCACACTGGCCGCGCTCTTGACCTTTGGAGGGCTCTCAGTACCCGCACTAGCCGGACCCGTGGATGTCGTCGTCGAAAGCGCCTGGTCCCGCGCCTCCATAGGGATGAACCGCCCCGGGGCCGTCTACATGACGATCCGCAACACTGGCGACGAGCCGGTGACGCTGATTGGTCTTTCAACACCCCTCGCGATGATGCCCGAGATCCACGAGACGAAGACCAATGCCGAAGGTGTGAGTTCCATGAGCGCGGCAGGTGAGATCGCGATCGCCCCGGGCGAGAGCGTCGCGCTTGAGCCGGGCGGCCTCCACGCGATGTTGATGCGGCTACAACAACCCATGACGGAAGGGGAAACCTTTCCGCTGACCCTACTTTTTGTCGACGGGGGCGAGGTGACAGTCGAGGTGCCGATCCTTGGCATCGCCGCACGCGGACCGGAAGACTAATGCGACGAAGGACGATCGCAGGATACGGCGCGGCCGGTGCCGGTGCAATTGCCTTGACGCTCTTCGTCGGTTGGTGGCGGGTCGACGGACCCGGTGCGCCCGAACCTATTGAGCAGCGGCCTATGGCTCTGACCGAGATGGATTTCCGCCTGACTGACCATGAAGGCAACGAGGTCGGGCCGGAAACCCTGATCGGGCGACCGACGATGGCGTTCTTCGGTTTCACTTACTGCCCCGATGTCTGCCCGACCACGCTCTCGGACATTTCAGGTTGGCTCGACGATTTAGGAGACGAAGCCAAACAGCTGAACGTGGTTTTCATCACGGTCGATCCCGAGCGCGATACCGTCGAGGCGATGGCAGAATATGTCAGTTATTTCCACCCAGCGATCCGCGGCTGGACGGGACCGGAGGGGCAGATTGCGCGCATCGCGGACGGCTTCCGCGCTGCCTACGAGCGGGTGCCCACGGAAGGCGGCGACTACACGATGAACCACACGGCCAGCGTCTTCCTGTTCGGTGCCGCTGGACGGTTCGTCACCATGATTGACTATCATGAACCGAGGGAATTCGCGGTACCGAAGATCCGCCGCGCGTTGGAAGAAGAAACGGAGGGAGCGACATGAGGCTCAGAACTTTTGCGGCAGGTGTCGCGCTTGCGGGGACCGTTTCGGGGGCGGCTATCGCATTCTTCGATGTTCTGTCGAAAGAACCCGTGCCGCCAGAACTTGCCCAGGCAGGTAGCTGGATGCCCCAGCGTCCTGAAGCTCCCCGGAGCCTGGATATTCCGTTGTCGCTGCCAGCTACGGCGTGGGCGGAAGATACACCCCGCCTCGGCCCCTTGCCCCTGCTGCAGGCCGCTGTTGTTGACAGGCCGATGCAGGCGATCGAACCGCCCCTGTTGACTTGGTCTCGCGACATATCTTCTGGTGAAACGCTCGACTCCTTGCTTTCCGAAGCCGGTCTTGCGGGAGCCGACCGGGCGGAAGTCGCCCTTGCGCTTGGCGCGGAATACGATCTGCGACGGTTGCGGCCGGGGAATTCGGTCACTGTTGTTTCGACTATGGATGGCAGCCCCCGCACCGTCTCGCTCGCCGTCGAGGACGGGGTGCGGATCGAGGTGCTTTTTGGCGAGCAGGTGTCCACGCAGGTCGTGGCGCCGGATCCGGAGATCGTAACCCTTGCTGGGGAGGCCGTGATCGACACCTCGATCTTCGCGGCACTCGACAATGCCGGCATCCCCGCCCGATTTGCCGTGGACCTTGCGCAAATGCTGGGTGGAACCGTGGATTTCCGCCGTGAGATGGCTGGAGGCGAGACACTAAGGCTTCTCTGGCGCGAGACGCGCGTCGGCGATGACAAGATCGGACAGCCGGACCTCGCCTTCGCCGCACTGGAAATCGGCGATTCGCTTTACGAGATCGTTTGGCCGGACGACGGCAGCGGTCAGGCGACGATCTACGTCGATGGCGAGGTGCTTCGCGTCTTTGCACAGCCGGTCGAGGGCGCGCGCCTCAGCTCGGTGTTCGGGCGCCGCACACATCCGGTCTACGGAAACGTCCGGATGCACACCGGCGTCGATTTTGCCGCGGCAAGCGGGACGCCGGTACGGACGACGGCACCGGGCCGGGTCAGCTTCATCGGCTGGCGAGGCGGCTATGGACGCGTGGTCGAAATCTCCCACGGCTCCGAGACCATGACGCGCTACGCGCATCTCAGCGCCGTGCCGGAGGGCCTATCACAGGGCCAACGCGTGGCGGCGGGAGATGTGATCGGCCGCGTTGGCGCAACCGGCACAGCGACAGGTCCCAACCTGCACTACGAAGTCCTCGTAGATGGGCGTCCGACTGACCCTCTCTCTGACGACCGGCTCGCAGAAGCCGCAGAGAAAGAGGTGGATGATACCGCCGCGCTGTTGCGTCTGACCGAGGCGCGCGCGCTTCTGACTGAAAACCTTGACAGCGAAATTGCCCAGACGACAACCGAAAGGCTCTGACCCATGAAACGCATGACCCAAGCTCTGACCATCGCGCTCGCCCTGTTCCCGGCGGCCCAGGCCCTCGCAGAGGCAACAGCGATAGACGTCCGCAAGACCAACGGATGCGGCTGCTGCCTGTCCTGGATGAACCATCTCGAGGAAAACGGATTCGCGCCGACGGGCGAGAACATGTTTGGCGGGTCGCTGGTTCGTTTCAAGCTCGACAACGGCGTGCCGCAGCGCATGGTCTCCTGCCATACCGCGCTCATAGAGGGCTACGTGATTGAAGGCCATGTCCCGGCCGCTGATATCCGCCGCCTTCTTGAGGAACGCCCGGACGCCGTCGGCCTCGCCGTTCCGGGAATGCCCTATGGCTCGCCCGGCATGGGGCCGGAAGAAAACCGTGAAGCTTATGATGTCTTCCTCATCCGCGAGGACGGGTCGACCGAAGTCTTTTCAAGCTACGCCGAAGGATAATCTGGCCCGCTTATGGAAAACCTGTCTCCGATAATGCTCGGCTTTCTCGGAAGCCTTGCCGCCGGATCGCTCACGGCAGTCGGAGCAATTCCCGTGCTGTTCGGGCGCATCCCGTCGCGGGCGACGCGCGATCTGTCGCTCGGCTTCGCTGCCGGCGTCATGCTCTCAGCCTCGTTCTTTTCTCTGATCATCCCGGCATTGGATGCGGCGGAGCCGATGTTCGAAAACGGCGCGATGCCTGCGGCCATCGTTTGCGTCTCGATCCTTTTGGGCATGGGGGCCGTTGCATTGATGAATGAAAGGCTGCCGCACGAGCATTTCAGAACGGGACGCGAAGGGCCCGAAGCGGCGTCCTTACGGCGGGTCTGGCTGTTCATCATCGCGATCACGATCCACAACTTCCCCGAAGGCCTCGCGGTCGGAGTTGGCTTCGGTTCCGGAGGTATGGAGGGCGGTCTGCCACTCGCTATCGGCATCGGGCTTCAGAATGCGCCTGAAGGGCTGGCCGTCGCGGTATCCCTGTTGGGCGAAGGATATCCGAAGCTGCGCGCATGGGGCATCGCCGCGCTAACGGGCATGGTCGAGCCGATTGGCGGTTTGCTCGGGGCGGGCATCATCACACTGTCGGAACCGCTGCTGCCATGGGGCTTGGCCTTTGCCGCAGGCGCCATGCTCTATGTCATCAGCCACGAAATCATCCCCGAAACCCATCGCAGCGGCCATCAGAACAAGGCAACGCTCGGCTTGGCCGTCGGGCTCGTTTTGATGCTTTTTCTCGATGTTTGGTTGGGGTGACGCAATGCCAGTGCATAAACTATCTCCGGTGATCGGTATTTTTGCGGCGCTTACCGCTTTCGTAATCGATCAGATCACAAAAGCCATTGTTGTGGCGAATGCGGCCTCCTTAAGCACTGGAATCGCCGTGTTTCCAGGTTTTAACCTTGTCTTTTATCGCAATGATGGCGTCACTTTCGGACTACTTGGCGGCGCACCATGGTGGAGCCTCATAGCTCTCGCTCTTGCCATCTGCGGCTGGCTGGGGGTTATGCTGTTTCGCGCCGAAAATGCGGTTGAAACGCTCGCTTACGGAGCGATCATCGGTGGGGCCTTGGGCAATGTCTTTGATCGTGTGCGGTATCGGGCTGTAACGGACTTCCTGGATTTCTACATCAACTCAACGCATTGGCCTGCCTTCAACATGGCCGATGTGTTTGTCGTCAGTGGCGTGGGGCTCTTGCTCGCCGCACCCTGGATCAGTGCGCGGCGTCCGATCAAGTCGTGAAGCCGGTAATTCTGAACTGCTTCGCTCTGCGCAAACGTCTGCTCTCGCGGATGACGCTTGGTTTCGCCGCCGGGGCGCTGACCGTTCTAACCTTCCCGCCTTTCTCGATTCTCCTGCTTGTTCCCGTTGCCTATTCTGCGTTGTTTGTCGGTCTTCGCGACCTCTCCTTCGGGCGTGCTTTTCTCGTCGGCTGGGCGTTTGGTCTCGGCCAGTTCGGTTTCGGGATTTCGTGGATCGCGGAAAGTTTCTACGTCGAGGCCGAGCGTTTCGGGGCGCTGGCGATCCCGGCCGTCGCGGGATTGTCCGCAGGTCTCGCGATTTTCCCGGCCATTGCCGCCGTGCTCTTCGTCGAAATCGCGCGGCGCGGAGCCATGGGCAGTCTCCTGGCCTGCCTCCTGTTCGCGACCTCATGGACCGCGGCCGAGTGGTTGCGCGGTCACGTTCTGACAGGTTTTCCGTGGAACCTCGCCGGCTACGCTCTTGTTGATTACGCCGCCCTTCGCCAGCCCGCCGCCTGGGTGGGAAGTTATGGGCTAAGCTTTCTCACCGTGTTCGTAGCGGCACTCCCCGGCGCGGCTCTCATGGCGGTCGGGCGACAACGATTGATCATCTCGCTCATGCCGCTGGCCGGCATCGTAACGATGTGGGCCATCGGCACGCTTCGCCTCCAGTCGGATGCACCACAGCCACCGGATGTCGACCTGCGCATCGTTCAGGGCAACGTACCCCAAGAGGAGAAATGGGCGCCCGAGAACCGCGAGGCGACCTTCGCGCGCTATATCGAGCTTTCAACCCAGCCCGGCGATTTCGACGTTCTTCTCTGGCCGGAAACTGCCTTTCCCGGTTTCCTCGATGAGGATGCCCAGGCGCGATCCCGTATCGCGGCTGCGCTTCCGGACGGCAGCGTGCTGCTCACCGGAGTGCCGGACCGTGTACCGAGTGAGGATGGCACCCGATATTTCAACACCGTCCAGGCTTTTGACGATAACAGTGAGATCCTGACCGGATACGCGAAACACCATCTCGTGCCCTTTGGCGAATACACTCCATTCCGCGGCTGGTTGCCGATCGAGCGGCTGACAGCGGGGCTGGGCGATTTTACGCCTGGACCGGGCCTGCGAACGCTTGCGCTTCCGGGTGTGCCGCTGGTCGCCGTGGCGATCTGCTATGAGATCATCTTCCCAGGCCATGTGGTCGACGACCTGTTCCGACCCGACTGGATTTTTAACGCGACAAACGATGCCTGGTTTGGAACCAGCATCGGACCCGAGCAGCATCTGGCTTCCGCACGTATGCGCGCCGTAGAGGAAGGCCTTCCTGTCATCCGAGCCGCGAATACGGGCATCTCTGCCGTCATCGACGCGAACGGAGAGATCGTTGCGCGGCTCGATACCGGGGAAAGGGGCATAGTCGACGCTGATCTTCCCTCTGCGCGGCCGCCTACGCCATATGCGCTTTTTGGGGACTGGATGTTGCTGGCGCTCATCTTGGCTTCGTGGAGCTGGGCTCTGGCGGCCAATGCGACGGCTAACTACCGCCGCATGAGAAAGACCGTCATGCATAGATGTGGATAGGCGTTCCGTCCTTCACCATTGCATAGATGTCCTCGATCTGCCGATCTGTGACCGCGATGCAGCCAGCTGTCCAGTCGCGGATGTCCGTCGGGTCGATGCCGGGGCGTGGACCACCATGGATGAAGATGTCGCCGCCGGGGGAAAGGCCCTGCGCTTCGGCAAAGGCGATGTCGGCCTCATTCGGATAAGAGATGCCAACTGAAAGATGATACGTACTTTCAGGGTTGCGCTTATCGACTATGTAGGTGCCCTCCGGGGTCCGACCGTCTCCCTCGAATTGCTTGTGACCCTGAGGAGCGAAGCCCAGCCCGATCGGATAGGTTTGCAGCACGCGATCGGATCCGTCGAGAACAAGCAAACGCTGTCCCTTGTAGAGCCGAAGTCGCGTCACTTCGGGTCCGTCATAGCTGCGGAACTTGCCGGCACAGCCCGACAAAAAGGCCGCTAAGCCACCCAACAGGACGGCGCGGCGGGGAAATCGGATGGTTTTCACTGCTCGATGCCTCTTTCGTGAGGTCTGATATGGAAATAATGTTACCTTGCAAATGCCGCGTGATCAATGTCCGTGGGCAAGCGCGGCCTTTGCGATCTGTGGCCCAACCTGCTCGCCACCGGACGGCGGTGCCTTGGCCTCTTGGCTGTTGAGCAGGCGCAGGGCGTTCGCCACCACCAGCAATGACACACCCACGTCGGCTGCAATAGCGCCCCACATCGATGCCATTCCGAACGCGGTAGCGACAACGAAAACTCCCTTGGTCGCCAAGGAAATACCGATGTTCTGATGGATAATCGACATTGTCCGGCGCGAATGACCGATCAGCCAAGGCACCTTGCCGAGGTCGTCGGTCATAAGGGCAATGTCCGCCGTCTCGATTGCCGCGTCAGAACCAACCGCACCCATCGCGATGGCATAATGCGCGCGCGCCATTGCGGGTGCATCGTTCACCCCGTCGCCGATCATGGCAACCATGTCGTGAGTTTTGACCAGGTCTTCGATGGCTGTCACCTTGTCTTCGGGCAGAAGCTCAGCGCGCACCTCGTCGATACCGACCTCGGCGGCAACGGCGCGCGCTGTTCGCTCGTTGTCACCGGTCAGCATGACGATGGTCTTCACGCCCTGCGCGTGAAGTTGCGCCACGATGCCCTTGGCATCAGGGCGGATGCGATCGCGCAGTTCAAGAATGCCCGTCACACCGGATTCATCGCCGACAGCGACAAGGGTGCTGCCGGCGCCTTCGATCCGCTCCCGCAGATCCTTCGGAATGGCGTCGCCGAAACCCTTCTCCTCGGCAAACCGGTCCGACCCCAGCCAGATCGACCGTCCGTCAGTGCGTCCTTCAAGTCCCCTGCCGGGAATGGTGCGGGTATCCTCTGCGGCGGACACCTTGACGCCGTCGGCCTCCGCCCGCGCGAGAATGGCACGCGCCAAAGGGTGCGACGAACGTGCCTCCAGTCCTGCGGCGAGGGTCATCAGATCTTGCGCTGAAGCCCCGCCCAGCGGGTGCACCGCCGCCACTTCCGGCTGGCCCATGGTGATTGTGCCGGTCTTGTCCATGGCCAGCGCCGTCGTCCTGCCCGGCGCCTCTACATAGGCACCGCCCTTGATGAGGACGCCCGCCCGCGCCGAAGCGGTGAGCGCTGCGACGATGGAGACAGGGGTCGAGATGACCAGAGCACATGGGCAAGCGATCACCAGCAGCACGAGGGCATTGTAGAACCAGTAATCCCAGGCTCCGCCGAAGATAAGCGGCGGCAGTAGCGCAATTGCGACGGCGAGAGCCATGACGATAGGCGTGTAGATGCGGGCGAACTTTGCCACCCACTGTTCCACGGGCGCGCGGCGGGCATGAGCGTCGCCGACCATGCGGATGATCTTGGCCAAGACGGTATCCGAGGCGGCCTTCGTGGCGCGCACCGTTAGTGTACCTTCGCCGTTGATCGTGCCCGCATAGACCTCGTCTCCGGTCTCTTTGGGTATCAAAGCACTTTCGCCGGTGATCGGCGCCTGGTCGACCGCGCCCGCGCCACCCGTCACCAGGCCGTCGAGCGGGATACGGTCGCCACCGCGTACAATAAAGCTTGAGCCTACGGCGACTTGCGCCGCCGGCATGTCGGTCTCGCTTCCGTCATCGCGGATCACGCGCGCGGTGGGTGGCGCAAGATCCAGGAGCGCCGACACCGCGTTCCGCGCGCGCCCAACGCTCCAGCTTTCGAGAAAGAGGGACAGCGAAAAGAAAAAAGCCACTGTCGCTGCCTCGAAGAATTCACCGAGCCCGATGGCTCCGGCGACTGCGACAACCATCAGCAGGTTCATGTCGGGCGACAGCCGACGTGCGGACGACCATGCCTTCGGTGCCACAAGCCAAACGCCGAATAGGATAGCAACTGCAAAAAGCCCTGCCTCGGCCAGCGGCATCGGCGCTTCGCCGTGCCCCGCGAAGAGGCCGAGCGCCCCGCCCATACCTGTCTCGACGATGTGCCAGAGAAAACCCGCCGCCCAGAAGCCGCCGCTGAGAGCCGTAAACAGCCGCTGTCGTGCAAGATGGGCCGCTTGGTCGACCGACGCGTTCTCGGCATTCCACGGCTTCGCGGTCATGCCGGTGCTCGCGACAAGT
>NZ_JSWJ01000027.1:0-16641 GCF_000826845.1 Phaeobacter sp. S60 | reverse complement strand
GGCGGATCCGCATTAACGCCCGTGTCGGGATCATCAGCGGTCTCGATCACCGCGCGGTAAAGGTCATTGCCGATGCGGCGTTCTTCCCCCTCTGGCGTGGTGCCCGCCGTCCATTCGATCTCGGACAGCGGGACATCCGTGGTTAGGTTTGCGTCCGAGACGTCAATTGGCTGGATGATGATCATGCTGCCCCCTTTGTGGTCTGACGATCCCGTTCTGCTCGCTTCAGGGTTCGCTCTGTCGCTCCGGTTGCCTTGGAAATCGGGCCGAGATAGCCTTCATTTCCTTCCCGCAGGCGCACCACCTCTTTGCGCAATTCTCGCAATTCGGACACGGTGCCATCGTCTCGCGCACTGCCAACGCTGGCTGAGCGAGGTTCCGTGACGATATGCTTTCTCTCTAGGGCTTTGGTCTGGGCGATACGGTTTGCTTCCGCCTGCACGCGGGTCGCAGCAGCAATCCCAGCTGTCATTTGACCGATAGAACCGCCCAGGGCGTTCACGGCGCCAATGACGCTCTGGACACCCTGATTGATACTGGGCAGCCCGTTCTCCGCCCCAAGCGCACCCTCAACCAGCTGCTCCATACTCAGACGGATCGTTTCAAGTTCCGCCATCCGGACCTCAACCCGCTCGGAAACGAGAGCATGTCGATCCGCAGTATGGGTCAATTGCGCAACTGCATTTTCAACCTTGATGGCAGCAACATACTGCCCCAACGCCATATCCAGAGTTTTGCGCCCATCCTCGATAATCTGATCGAGGCGCTGCATTTCTTCCTGATGCAGCCTCTCTGCTAGCTCAATTTGGCGCTCCAGCGCATCCACAGCGGCCTCATCTGCCGTCATCTCAAGCTGCGCATCACCAGCACGGCCAGCAATGATGTTGGATGTTCGGTAGTAGTCAGTCAGATAGTCTGCATAGTTTGAAAATTGACCGGAATTGTCCTCGCCAAGAACTTCGAGCGCGTTCGAAAGCTTGCCCGGATCCGATCCTCCATTCTGGACATACATCAGCGCCCGGCGTCGTTCCCAATCAGCACCCTCACGCTCCACCCGGCGACGATCTTGGCTTGCAGCCTCAAGCGTTTCGAACAAAGCGCGAGATGCCTCTGCCGCATCCTCCAGAGTCGCCAACCGACCCGAAAGCGTGTCCAGCAACTTCTCGTGCGCGGCCGATATTGTCTGACGCTCCGCATCGACGGACACCTGAAGTCTCTTGAACCGCAGGCGCAGGCGATCTTCAACAATTCCAAGCTGTCCCTGCAAGTCGGACACTGCTGCACTGATTGCCCCATTAAGTGCGGCGAATGCATCCCTCAGATCCTGCTCTTTTAGCTTGCGAGCCTCCGCTTCAGCATCGGCAAGGGCTCCGGCAACGCCGTCCAGGGCATCGGCCGCTTCCTGCGCTGTCCCGTGAACCACTGTGAACTCATCGGCCAACCCGATCAGAGCAACGTATGCTTCACGGCCTTCCTCAGTGGTGCGGTCAAGGCTTTCAACCAGCGCCCGGAACTCAGCATGGGTGTTCGGGATTGTCAGATTGAGGTTTTCCGCAGCTGCGTCCAATGCCTCTTGAGCATATTGCTGGCGCTTCGCCTGCTTCTCGACATCAGTAAACATCAGCTCGAAGAATGATCCGACACCAGATGCAAACTGCTCAATGCCTCCGAAAGCATCCATCAGAAGAGAGGCGCTGTTGGCGGCCTCCAAACTGCCCTCGAACAGGGTCTGGCTCAGCAGCTCAAATCCATCATTAGCAGCCATGAGGGAGCCACCAAGACGGGTCAGTGTCTCATACGAACTCTCCCCTTCGCGCGTGTATTCCTCGGTTTTCAGGACGAGATCCGTCATACCGTTGGCGAGGGTGTTCAGGTGCTTCTCGAACTCCTTCGCTGTCGCTTCCTGATCACCAGCATTCCGGCCAGACAGCCAAACGGTGAACTGTTCCCCTTCCCACTCGAAATCCTTGATCGCATCAGCGCCCAGATTGAGCGCGCCCGCCATGGTTTCGATGTTGTTGACAATGCCTGCAGTAGCGTTGTCGAGCATGGTTTGGATTTCGTCACGGGTGTCGTGATATTCATGCTTGTCGCCGCGCAGAAATCCCCCCTGGTAGAAGTCGAACTCGAACCCGTCAAAACCATCCGGCCCCAGAGTGCCGCGCACAGCACGCCCGTGATGCTCGCGGGACAGACCCTTCGCGAGGATCGCAATGCCTCCCGCGATGATCCCCAATGCTGGAAGCGCCGCGCCGATTGTAGAAGCGAACGCACCCGCACCGGTCGCCGCAGAGGCAACTGCAGCATTCGCACCGATGTTGAACAATCCCGCGCTGGCGTATCCACCGATCCCCAGTGCAGCACCTGCGCCACCTGCGATCCCGGCCAGAAGACCGCCACCAGTCAACAGGTTCGCGCCACCGCCCAACAGGTTCAGCAAACCGCCGCCGCTGCCTGCCGCGCCAGCGGCCGCTTGTGCAGCGCCGCCTACACCCGCGCCGCCAAGGCCAAGAGAGATCATAATCCGATTTCGTGCAGCAAGCGCCACCATCTGAGCAAGCATGCGCTTGAAGCTGTCGACAACGGATTTTGCGAACCCCTTGAAGTCGCTGAACCCGCGCGAAACAAAATCACCCCAAGCGTCCGAAACACCTCCGATACCACTGACCAAGATGTCGGCTTTCGCTTTGCCCATGTCCTCAGCTGTGAGTGCCGCATCCTCCAGTGCATCAGCGAACGCCTCGCCTTCGGATTTTGCCTTATCCAACCCCTTGGCAGCCTTCCTCGCTCCCTTGTCTAGGCTTTTTAGTGCATCGCTCAGTGCATCAGCCGACTTGCTGCCGTCATCTGTCGCGTCCGCAGTGCTATCGACCTGCGCGCGAAGCTTTGCGGCGGCCTCCCGGGCAGTATCAAAACCGGAGGTAAAAGCCTCTGAGGCTTCACGGGCAAGCTTGATAGAACGCTCTGCTGCGTCACCAGACGCCTCAAGAAAGTCGGTTACTGCCTCGTCAGCTGAAGCGCCGCTCAGGCCCATCATCTGAAGGAAGTCACGCCACTGGCCAGAGAGGGTCGCCATAAGGTTCAGAAAGTCGGACTTTACCAACTCCCACACTGACGCTAGAGCGGAAGGAATGGAGCCCGCACCGGCCTTTATGCCCTCCCAGACCCCCGACGCGACATCCCCCAGCAGCTCAAGCGCGCTGCCCCAGCCGCCAGTTGATTTCACCAAGTCAAGGAACTTGCCGATCAACACACCCGCGCCGACAACCAGTGCACCAATTCCGGTCGCCATGAGCGCGCCGCGCAAGGTCACGAGAGACGCAACCCAAGCAGCCGTGGCGGTCACAGCTCCGTACGCAGCAGGGGCGTAGGTGCTAGCGATCGCGACACCAGTGGCAGAGACAATTCCGATCACCGTGTTGAAGTTGTCGCTCAACACTCCCGCGACCGATGCCAGGGCCTCAACGGCCGGCACGCCGACTTGCAACAAAACCTCGCCGAACTGAGTCGCGAGAACGGTAAATCTCCCAAAAGCAGCGTTTAGTCTCTGGTCAACACCTGATGCTACTCTGGAAAAGGCCTCGTCAGTCGCCCCTGCCTTGTCGCCCATTTCCCCCATGATATCGTTGAAGGTCTGCCCCGCCGCGCCAGAGAAGGCCAGCACTGCATTCAAGGCCTCAACTGAGCCGAAGAGCTGGGTCAATGCGTCTGTGCTGCCGCCAGTCTGCCGAACAACGTCCGTAAGGAACTGCTCAAGTCCCTTGGCTTGAAGCGCACTCGCTGAGAACTCCAGGCCAAGCGCCTTGGCAGCATCGGCAGCCTGCTTTGATGGCTGCAATATTCCCGTGATGGCCGCACGCAAGCCGGTTGTGGCAGTCGCTGTTGATTGACCTTGGGTCGTCAAGGCCGAGACCCCGGCAATCATCTCATCGAACGAAACACCTGCTGCGCTCGCGATAGGTACGATTTGTCCCATCTGGGCTGACAGCTCGGCAATTGTGGTCTTACCCGCTTTCATGCCGATGAACATAGCGTCAGACGCCTCAGCTGCGGTCAGACCGGTATCGCGAAAAGCGTTGACGGCGGTTGTGAGTGCATCGACACCGGTTGTCACATCGGTCACACCGCCGATAGCCAGCCGGTTGGACTGATCAAGGATCTTGGCTGCAGCCTCAACGCTATCTGCACCAGCAGAGATTGCCTGATAGAAAGCCTTCACCTGGTCTGTAGCGCTCCCACCAAACGTGCCAGCCATGCGCATGGCTTCGTCTTGCAAGAAGGACATCTCCAGCCTCGTGCCCTCAATCAGCGTCGAGACCTCGGACATCGCGGCACTGAAGCCCCTCGCTTGCGCCACCGCCTCTTGTGCTGACGCGAAGCCTGCCAGGCCAACTGCTACAGCACCGATAGCCTTTCCAAGAGCCGAAACTGCCTTCCTTGCGCTCGCTGCTCCTGCATCGAAATCGCGCGCTGCATGTGTGGCTTGCTTTCCTCCCTTAACGAAGCGGCCAAATTGATCACGAGCGCGGCACGTGCTGCGTCCTAGGTCGTCCGCTGCGCCTGAGGCGTTCCGGCCCGCGCGGACAAAGCCGGTCAGATCCTCTCTGGCGCGGGCGACGGGACGCGAGTCGACAGCAATGCCAAGACGAGCAAAGTCAGTCATTTTTCACCTCATGATTGCAATAGATTCGCGAGCGGAATAGGCTGGCGGCCGCGAATTATTGGAGAATTCAATGAAACCGTTTTTCCTGGCTGCGCTTGCGGTCGCACTAGTTTCAGGCTGCGCTCAGGTGCCAAGCGCCGTGGAAACGCAAAATGCGGACTATGGCCGACCGATCCCACAGTCAGAGTGTGAAAAGGTCGCCAAGCGAAACATTTCTTCTGTCCTCAAAGACCCTGGGTCAGCCCAGTACCGACACGGAACCTGCAGGAAGATCGCAGTTCACTCCATTCCGGCTTTCGGACTGCCGAAGCAATATGGCTACGCCATCGTCACAGACGTAAATTCCAGAAACAACTTTGGAGGGGATACTGGATTTCAGCGCTGGGAAACGCTGATCAGGGACGGGCGTGCCATACGGCGCACGCACCCCAGAGATGGTTTTCAGATCCCCTACTAGGAGCCCCGCTCCATCGGCGGCACAGTGAACACGTCAGCGCCCTTCACCTTCTCGCTCAGGTAATCCTGGCTCATCTGAACCAGCGCCTGAACCTCCCACGGCTCGGTTATCTCCGGGCTGTGCCGGGCGTAGGCGTCAACCTCGACCCATGAGACTGGCACCTCGCCCATTGCACCTGGCAATGTTGGGCCGACCTCCAAGAAGGCCCGCCATAACATGCTCTGGTAGTCGCTCAGGTCGGGGAAGGGCAGCTCCGCGCCCGCATCAAGATAGGCCTTGATCCGTGGCGGCTCGGTGCGATCGACCGAACCGTCAGCTTTCTTAAGCTCGACAGCGCTGTGCAAGAACCCCAACTGCTGGGCAGCGAGGATTAGGCCGCGTCGGCGCTCCGCGTGAAGTTCGCCTTGTCGCCCAAAAAACGGTCGATACCTTCCATGATCCAGGGACGTGTCGAAAAGAGCTTGAAGGCGTTTTCCTTGCTGTACTCGAGCAACGTGGGCTCAACATCCGGATTGTCGATATCCGCATCATCCAGATAGACGACGTTGCGCCAGCCGGTGGTCAGCTCCGCATAGAAGCGGGCGCGCGCCTCCTGGCTTTCGGCTGCGGCGTCCAGCATTTCATCGACGCTCATCTTGGAGGCGTCGCGCTTGCGACCTGCCTTCCTGTCCAGATCCTTGACCATCTTTGCGGCCGCGCGCTTGCCGGTCTCACTCTGCAGCCCAAGAAAATCGATTTCGATGGGCTCTTTGTCGTGGAACAGGCGTTCGCCGTCATAGTCAACGTGATAGGTCGCGCCTTTTTCAGCATCGCGGCGCGGGTCGATGTGTGCGAATGAAAGAGTCATGTGTTTGTCCTGCTGGCTTCAGGTTTCTGATGGGCCGGAGAAGCGAAACCACCTCTCCCCCGGCCCGTATCCGCCCCCGTGGGGTGGCGAATTACACCGGGATGGTGCCGGTAACGGTGAAGTCGTTCTGGCGGAAGCCGGCCTGGAAGCCCTCATAGGAGTTGTTGTCGCCCTGGTTCGGCTGGAAGCTGTGGGCGATGCCCTGGGCATACTCCACCGCATCACCGGCCTGCGGCGCGTTGTCGGTGCCGGTGCCGTTCACGATGCGCACAGACAGGACGCCGTCATTGTCAACGGCCTGGGCCTTCAGGTTGGTCTGACCGGTGTCGCCGGAGACTTCACGGAAGGTCATGGTGGTATCCACGCCCTGCGCCGCCCCCTTCACAGCCGAGGTGAAGCCGGTTTTCAGATCCGGGATGTCGATCATCGAATGGGTGATGCCGAGCTGCGGCAGGGTGATGTTGCCTTTGGCTTCAACCCAGGTCAGCGCCTCGAAGCCTGCAACGTCGTTGGTCGCCGGGTACGCGGTGGCAACCCAGATGGTCTTGCCGATATGGTTCTGCGTCATTGTTCATGTCTCCATGCAGAGAGACCCCGCACGCGGGGGCTGTTCAGTTCATGTTTTGGGGAATGCCCGGTTAGACCCTCGGGCGGTGGGTTACTCGGCGTTCCCCGCCGATGTGCGCTGCCAGCCCTTCCCGAGCCAGGCAGCGACGTCTTTCTCAAGCGGGCGTGCGATCTGTCCGATCGGGCCGTTCCGCTTATCCATGTTCACCAACTCCACGCGCAGCGGCTTGGCCGGAGCATTCTTCGCTGCAGGCTTTCTGGTGGGGGCTTTCTTGGTGGTCATGCCATGCTCCAATAGCTGATGCGAATGGGCGTTTCCCAGCGGCCGCCCTCTTGCCGCCCCGGTCGCACGTTGTGGCCGGTGATCTTCACGGTGGTGCCGTTCATTTTCAGAGGTTTGCCGCGCTTGAAATAGGCCGCGATCTCGCCCGCCTTGCGCTTGGTGACGGCCTCGTATTGGCCGAGGTCCGAAACCAGCGTCAGGTAAAGAAAGCCCTGGCGCTCCATGACGTCGCTGGACAGGTCAGCCGGGGCGTTATCATTCGGCACATGGGAGATGCGAATATGTTCTCCTGCAGGCTGATCGCCGCCCTTTTGCGGCCACAGCATGGAATAGCCGGTGATCGTCTCCGCCTGGGCCATGAGGGCCGCGTGAATGTCGCTCTCGGGGTTTGCCATGCGGTGCGCTCCTAGATCTGGACCAACTCAATGCCGATCTGATCCGCGATCTGCTGAAATTCCTGAATTGATAGGCCGACCATCCCCGCGGGGGCTTGCCCGGAATAGCCGTCCTCCAGGCGCTGGATATATGGCAGGTTGTTCACCAGAAAGATCACGTCACCAGCGCGCAGGGCTGAGGCTGTTGCCGTGGCGGCGCTGATGGTGGCCGTGCCGCTCTTGTCTTCCAGCTCCAGCGTTCCGTCTGCCGTTGCCCCGATGGAAACCTGCCAGTTGGCCCGCGCCCGACCGGTATCGACCGGCGTCTTCAGGATGACCCGGCTGAACAGTTTCAGGCTGATCTTGCGCACGGCCAGATCCATCTTGCGCTCAGTCTTGGCCGCAAAGCCTGCAATGTCGTCAGCGAAACCCATCAGCGCGCACCGCGGCAGATCATGTCATAGAGCGCCGTTTCGCCGCCCGAGGCCACCCGGCCCAGCTTGGCAATGGTCAGCTCGCCACGGTCGCAGATCACGCGATCCTCCGCCGTGGCCTCGATGCTGATTGGCTCAACAATGACCTGCAGATCACCCGCAAGGATGTTGCTGCCGTCGATCCGGTCCGCGCCGATCTCAAAAACGGCCATACGGGCCGGGTAATCGGTTGTGGTGACCGCTCCCCCGTCAGGATCGCTTGGCCCGCCTCCTGTCCGCTCTGTGCGCCGGATAGCGCCCGTTTGGATCGCATCGGGCTGTTTGGCCGCCAGCTTGTCGAATGCCGCGGTCACTTTGCTGCGAATGGTGGTCATCCCCGCATCACCCTCACCTGCCCCGGCCCGGCGCCGAGATACGGACGAAGCAGCCCCTCAACCGCCACGATGCGCGGCCGCCCGGTCGGCAGGCTGTCGCCCGCGATGGTGATCGGGCCGACCTTGATCGTATCGCCTGTGCTGCTGCTGTCGATGGTGGCGAACGGGTCAAGCCCGCCCTGCATCAGATAGGCCAGCTCGCACTGCGCGTCCTTCACCCGCTGCGGGATGCCGGTCCAGAGCGTGCGAGGGAATGCCCCGGCCTGATCGTCGGTTTTGGCCTCGCCCAGGTAATCCCACAGCCGGTTGATACCGTCGAAGGCGCGACGCAGGTTAACCTCGTCGGCAACGTCATCCGCGCCCAAGGTCCAGCCGCGAGCGGTGCCGTAGGCCCTGCAGTCCGCAAGCGAGACATAGCTGTCTGCAGCGGCAAGGCCGATCCCGGTTTCGACGGCCAGCGCCATATCAGAGATCCGCAAACATGATGGAGATCAGGCGCGCACGGAGGTCATCGACCTTACCTTTTGGCGCATCAACACCGTGCGCTTTGAGAAGATCGATCACGTCTTCGCGGCCCATTTCAGCAATGTCTTCACGGGATGGCGCTCCTGAAGCCTTGGCCGCCCGCATCGCCATCAGGTCGGCAAAGCTCAGATCCTGCCCCGGCACAAAGCCGTCGTTGTTCTTGGCTGTTTCTTCAGTCATGATTTTGTCTCCTGCTGATCTTGGGATGAGGGCCGGTCGCCCAGCCCCACACCGAAAATCAGTTGGTCCACATAAAGGCCATGGGCACGTTCTTGCGTTCGACAACCCGATCCCATGCGGCGGCCCCTTGCAGCTCAGCCAGCGTAAAGCTAACGCCCGCGGGGGTGCCGGTTTGCTGGAAGCCTGCCGGGTGCAGGAGCCAAGTCTTGCGCTCCCACAGCTCTTCCTGGCCGCCACCGCCGCCCTTGCGAGCCGAGCGCTCGACCTCGACAGGAACAGTCGGCGATGCCTCACCCCATCCAAACGCGCCAGGGCCAAACAGCACGGACAGGTACTTTACGCCATCAGTGGTGCCAGCAACGGCCGGCAGCCCGTCATCCACGATAATGCGGCGGCCGAGATAGGTCCGGTACAGCAGGTTGCCCTCGCTGTCGCGCACGTCCTCTGCACCGTTTTGCTCGGTGATCTGCTTGGCGATCACGGAATGGACGCCGATTGCCGTGACGCCATCGACCATATCGCCCATGGTAAACGCGCCCTCGATGAATGCCGATTGCGACCAACGGGTGGATGCGGACTGGCCTGCGATGGACTCCGATGCAATATCATGGGTCATGTCGCCGCTGTCATTCGCCGCGTTGTCCGCGTAGACACCGCGCGCCGCAGAAATCACGCGGCGCTGGTGTTGACGCATCCAGTAGGTGCCAAAGCGGTTGCGAACGTGCTGCAGGGCATCGTCGCCCATTGCCAGTTCGCGCGTCAGATCCATTGCCGAATAGCCCTTGTTCACAAAGGCTTTGCGCGCGATCTGCTCGCCCTGGTCAACTTTCGAAGGAGTTGCCTCATCGTCCGGATCGTCATTGGAGTAGTTCGGCTCCTCATCGGCGTCGAGATCATTCCAGAAAGGCAGCTCTGCAATTTTCCCCTCGCCAGCAGCAATGCCGTCCAGCATTTCATCGCGCACCACGATGCCACTCTCGTAAAAGGCGGTTTTCTCAGGGGAATCGACAGGATCAAGATCCTGATAAACGGTAACGTCGATGATGTCGGAAAGCTGAGTATCAGCCATTGTTTTCTTCCTTCAAATGGGGAGGGATGCGCTTAGCCTGCGGCCTTGACGCGCTCGTATTCCTCGGGGTTCTCACGATGGAGCCGGACTTTCTCGCCAGAGGTCATTTCGGCCCATTTCTTCTGTGGCGTCCCGCCGCTGTTGGGCTGCTTCCCGCCGCCGCCTTTTCCGCCGTCGCGCACCGCATAGGGCTTCGCGTCGGCCAGTTCTTTCGCCAGATCGCCCAGGGTGGCGCCGTGGTCCGCGCCGTTGCCGATCATGGGCTTGCCGTCAGCTGTCAGCACCTTCGGGGTACCGTCGTCGCCGAACTCCAGGCGGCCAAGTGCTGTGGCCGCAATGTCGTCAATTGCTTCGGGGATGAAGCCCGCCTTCGCCAGCTCCGCCTTCAGGGATGCTGAGGCGTTGGCCTTCATCATGGTTTCGATCCGGCTGTTGGCGCCGGTCAGCTTGTCCTCGTATTCGGCCTTGATCTGGTCAATCTTTGCCTGAGCATCCTCGGCAGCCTTGCCGGTGCCTTGGGCCTTCTTTTCCAGATCCGCCAGCTTTGCGTCCAGCTCCTCAGGAGTGCCAAACTTGGCATAGGCGGAGGCGTTGCCGCGCTCTTTCTGCAGCGCCGATTTCAGGCCGGTCAGATCTTCGGCGGGCATCAGTTTGGACAGGTCCAGCGTGGCCTTGTCGCCCTCGGTTTCGACAACGGATTTCAGCCCCTCGGGAAGCCCCGAGAGGTCGGTGATGGTGATTTTCATGTGATTAGCTTCCCGCTAGGTTGGCGCGGGCATCCCGCCCGCCGTTAAGGCCAGACTCGTTTCTGGCAATACACGCAGGCAAAGCCCGTGGCCTTGCCCTTAACAATCCGCCCGCCCTTGAGGCGCGGCGAAAATGTCTCAATCAGATCCCGGCTTTGGCAGGTGGGGCATTCAATGGGGGCGCCAGCATAGGCCCGGCCGGGCTTCTGCGGCTTGTCTGTCACCAGTTTCAGGTGGCCTTTTCCCAAAGGTCGCGCTCCCGACGTTTCAATTCGTCAAGAGTAAACTCTTGCCCCTTCCTGTCAACAAACCGCTCCATTTTTAGGCCCGCCCGGAACAGCTTGCCCTTGGCTCCACCCAGAACTTCGTCCTGAAAGGCCCTCGGCTGCTTCCTCAGCCATGTGTCATAGTCCTGATCTGCCGGAACCTGCCCGTTCATGCTGGCGCGGGTGGACGGCGACAGTTCGTCAATGTCAAAGCCCAGATCGCGCCAGGAGGCAAGAACCGGGGAAGTGCTGGAGCGGCAATTGAAATGAGCCGGCGGCCGCGGCCCCTTTCCGGGCTCATAGACCTTGCCGTCCCGCGCTCGGCAGACCGCCGATGTGCGCCCGTCCAGCGTCGAATTCCAGCGAACTCCCTTCACCAGATCGGCGTTGCGCTCATATGTGTAGTCCCGCGCCGTGTTGGCGGTATGGTTGACGGCCGTCCGCACAACCGTTTCCGTCGCCCGGCGGTTACCGTCCAGGATCCCGTCTTTGAACCCTTGCGCCTTGGTGCCGCGCAGGTCTCGCACGATCTGGTCGGTGGTGCGCCCCTCGACAAACCCGGCCCGAATGGTGTCGCGCACCTTGCGGAACGAACTGGCGCTCAGCTCGGAATAGACCTCTTTCAGGAGCTTGCCTTGAAATGGTCGGCTGTTCACGGCGGCCAGTATCTGATCCGCACCGGGGGCCACGGTTTCCAGCTTCACCGGCAAAACCCGGCGGAACATGTCGAGTTGATATTCTCCTTCGTAGACGGCCAGCTCATCCAGATCGATTTGCAGCGCCCCTGTGGCGCTCTCGAATGCCCCGTCGATGATCCGGCGCAGCTCCCGCAGCAGCGTTTCCTGCCGCGTGCGCGAAAGCTCCGTCAAGTCGTCGCGCAGCAGGCGTTCAATCAGACGGGCATCCGACCGCTTCAGCAGCGCCAGCACCTTGCGGGCCGTAGCGTTGCCGACCCGCTGGAGATAGACCTGATGACGGATCAGTTCGTCCGCGAGGTCGTCATTCACCCCCATCAGTCAGCCCCGGCGGCGTTTCGTCGTCCAGATCGCCCAGATATGCCTCCGTATCGGTGTCCTCGGCGATGAAGCCGCGGCGTTTCATTTCCTCCACGAACACCCGGCGCGGCATGTTGCCCGTATTGACCGCGGTCAGCATCACCGTCAGCTCCTGCGCGGTCAGGGTCGAGACGCCAAAGTCCTTGTTGACCTGCACCGTCACCTCGGTCTCGGCGCCCTGGTACATGGTGAACCAGCGCAAAGCCTGCTCCAGCGCGTCCTTGAGGTTGTCGGCCATCATTGCGAGCGGCGCTGTCTCCTTTGCCGCGTCAAGAGAGGCCCCCGTCGCCGTTTCCGTACCGGCCACCAGAAGCTGCAAGCCGAGAACCTGCATCTGAAATTCGAGGTCTTTGAGGTCATTGCGCCCTGCTTCGATTGCGGCCCCTGTATGCTCGACCCACTCCAGCTTGGCGTTCGGATCACGCGATGTGGTCGCCATGCCCGCGCTCACCACAAGCGGTTCATCATCCTGGCGACCGGCCGCGTGCAGGATTGGCACCCGCGCCGCGTGCAAGATGTTGCGCTGATCGCTGGCGCTCTGCCAATGCTCAACGTTCTTGTCAGCCAGATCCTCCAGCGGCGGCTCTGCGGCGAAGAAACCTGTGCGGTTGGCGTAGAACGGCACGACGGTGATCTCGGCGGCCTGAGTGTCGAACTCGTCGTACAGCTCCCAGTTTGCGCCCTTGTCGGCCTCGCGATAGATGCGAACGTTCACCTTGCCGTCCGCCAGCGTCAGCACCCGCACCTGATCGACGGTCACGGTCGCGAATTCGTCCTCCGGATCGTCCTGCTCGACCTTCTCCATCGTGCGCAATTGGCTCAGAAAGGTGCGGCTACCCTCGGTCGAGGTCTTCCAGCCAAGCACTTCCTCTGGCTTCACATGCACCAGATACGGCCGCAGGCTCGACGCCTTGGCCTGCGCCTTGGTCACGGTGCCAGGGCGCGGCGGCGCATCAACCATGATGAACGACAGCCCGCAACCGCTCAGGCCCGCCTCGAACACGTCACGCGCGAAAGCCGACAGGTCTCGGCCCTGCATGTCGATGTTCTGCTCCTCCTCGCTGAGCGCATCGCCCTCGATCTCAACCGACTTGGTAAACACCCGACCGGTCATGTCGCGCACTGTCTTTTTGAACCCGTTGAACAGGAACGAAGACGCCAGCCGTGCCTCGTATGCCTCCTGGCTCTCCGCCGGGAACTTGGGCAGGTACTTTTGCCCCGCAGTGCGCATGGCCTTGGTGCCGCCCATCAGGATGCGGCCAAGGGCAGCGCCCTTTACCAGCGCCTCGGCGGCGGGGGTGCGTTGTGCGACGGATTGGGTCAAAGGCGCAATTCCTGTCTCGTGAAGGTCGGTTTCACAACCGGCATTTTTTGGTGGACGAAGTAACCGCCCGCGTCTGGGTGGTGGTCGAGACCGGCGGTTTTGTCCGGTTCGCCGTTCTTGTCATAGGCCTGCTGCTCCAGCGCCTCGGCGTAGGCCTTGCAGCGGAACGAGTTCACGAACAGGCGGCCCTTTTCGAATGCCGTGTTCACCGCTAGGATCCGGTCTTTTACCGGCGGGTTGGTGCTGGGTGCCCGGATCGCGTGACCCGCATTGCGCAGAAGCCCGATATCCGACGTGCTGGCGTTTACCGTTTTCCGGCTGCCGCCGCTGGCATCGGGGTACACCGTGATGTGATGGCCCTCGTAACGGTCGCTCAGCACCTCGATCAGATGCGGCGTGTCCTGCAGCCCTTGCAGCTCATCGACTGCGTGCCAGTCATCACCACGCTTGACGAACACTACCGAGGCCATGTTGCCGACGTTGAAGTCCTGCCCAATGTGCAGCGGCTCCCGCGGTTGAATGCTCTCCGTCGATCCGTGCCGCTGCCGGTCATAGCTGCGATAGACCGTCCCGCTCGTCAGATTAACGAACTCGCCCATGAGGTAGGCTTTGATCAGCTCCTCTGGGTAATCCTCCAGCAGCGCTGAAATATAGTCAGGCGGCAGGAAAGCCTCGTTCTCATAGGTGCTGGCCTGCACCATCGAATAGTTGCTCTTTGGCTCCCGTTTGAAGCTGTCATAAACGAACCGGAATCCCTCGGGGGTGGTCGTGACGCCGATCCCGTTGACCACGCCAGGAATGACCAAGCGCATCCGGGCGATGATCTTGCGCCAAGCGGCCTGCGCCTTGTCCTTGCTGAGAATGTCGATCTCATCGACCAGGGCGCGAGCGATCTTGAAGCCCACAATGCCGCCCGGATCATCCATCGATCGGCAAATGGTGGTGCCGTAGTAGCTGCGGCCCCGGTAGAACTCGACCTCCTTGTCGGCGCTCCTGACCTTGGTCGTGAACCCCAGCGAATGCGCGGCCTCGTCTACGGTTGGCCAGAAGGTGTCTCGAATGTCCCGATACGTCGGGGCGAAATATCCCTGAACCGTCTTGGGGTGCTGCCCTGCAAACAAGCCGAGGTCGAGGCAGCCCACATAGGTCTTACCAGACCCGAACCCGCCAACGTAGGCGCGAAACTTGGTGTTGAGGCCGCTTAGGAAAACACCCTGCGGCGCGCTAACCGTCAGATCGTGTGACACGCACGTCACCAACTGGTTCTTTAGCGTTGATGTTGATCGTCAGGCTCGGCGCGTCATCATCGCCGGCCCCGGAACCGTTCAGCATGCCCAGGTGGCGGGCGATCTTCTCCAGCGCCGAAAGCTTATCGTGCATCTTCAGCTTCACGCCGCCCTTGGTAAGTGAAACCTCGGCGATCGCTGCCGCTGTGTCATCGTCCACTTCAGAGCTTCGGACCAGATCCACAGGGTAAACGCTGGCAGGCGCTCCTTCATCGCCGCCCTCATCACCCTCCAAAAGGTCGGCAGGGGTGCTGCCCCATGCAACCGCCTTGCGGATGTCCGCAAAGCCGATGCGGGCCAACTCCTGAAGCACCCGGTCTTGCGTGATTTCGGTTCGGTGCTCGCGCTTCGCTTGTGCCTCGCGGATCGCCGCGAAAAGATGCGGCTTCAGCTTACTATTGCTTACCCACTGATAAGCCTTAGAGGCTGCTGTGGTCGCACTGTACCCGGCGGCCAGCGCGGCACGCTTCGGGTCAAGGTCAACCAAGTATTCGTCACGAAAGCGCTTCTCCCGCGCATCAAGCTTGCGCGCGCCCTGCTCTTTCGCAGATCGCGGCATATCGACTTCCCGTCTAGTTGTGGAGATTGCCGGGCATCCCGCCCGACAGGTTAGGTTGCCTGCGCCTGCGGCTCAAAGCCTGGCACGGACCGTATTTCGCCAATCTCTATCCAGCCCAGCCCCTCGAAATCTGCCGCGCTAAGGACTTTCGCGGGTGCTGTCGAAATACAAACACTCGAAGTTGCCGATGCGCGTGAAACTGGAGGCAACGGCAGCAACGAAACCAAAGCACTGGCGGCCGTTGTCTTCAGAAATCCACGCCTGTTCACAATCTACCCCCTATGGAATGACAGCCTTTTGCAACTGTTCCCGCTGCCCTGCATTCAGCGGGTCATGGCATAACCCCTCTACACCTTGCTGTTGACGCTCTCGCGCATGCAGGGCTTTGACCAGTGGCGGGTGGTACTGGGGAGGAATGGTGTGGGGGTGTGGTTTGAGCGCGGTTCCCCAGGAGTCTCTGCGCATTGACCTCTAGCCCTCATTTCCGCTGCAGATGGAGGGGCATCGAGTGGGGCTACCACCGCAGCGTGGCCGCGCTCAGGAGATACCCCCGCAGCAGTAGCTACCTGCCGTCCGGATGAGACTTGGGGGCACCGCCAGAAAGCGGCTGTGCGGGTCTTTCCCCGCCTGTCAGCTCTGCGCTGGACCTGCGAAAGGGGCGCTACCCCAATATGATCTGAATTGCAGTAGCACCCAAGGCCGCTGGGGCTTTGGGTTGCGCTCGCACCTACCGTCTCACCGGGTCTGGCGGTCACCGGCTGGGCCGGATACGGAAAATATACCACCCGAAGTGTCACCCGGCAACCCTTTGCACAAGCCCTTGCGTATCTTCACCAGATACACGCCGGTCGCCGAATGCCATCTCATACCAAACCCGACCGGCCTCAACCTTCTTCACGTCCACAAAGAAGCCCTTGAACGGGCCACCGATCAGTTTGGCCGGCTCCCCCGGGCACGGCATAAATGCGCGGACGCGCTCTTGCTCTTGCCGCTCCTGTTCAGTCGGCAGGCCCATTGCTTGGTCAACGTCATCTTGCGTCAATCGTACCGGCTTATCAGCTATCGAGAATACGCCAGACACGATGCGGCGCTGGCGCATCACATCCCAATGGGGTTCATAACTGAACTTGGCATAGATGATGCGGGCTATCATCGGCGACACGAATTCCCGGTCTTGGCCATTCACCTTGCGGAACTTGGACACCTCCGGGTAAACGACTTGCACCCCCGCGCCATCAAAGACACGCTCTAGCACCTCCTTGGTATGGGCCTCTTTCTGCGGGGCGGTGATCAGGGCATGCCATACGGGTTCGCAGGGCTTTCCTACGATGCCGCGTGATGACCGGAACGGCCACGGGTCGCCTTCTTTCAGGTCCAGCGTCATCGCTTTCCCCTCGCCTGCTCTCGATGCAGCACAATCCCCCGGCTGATGCAGCCGCCATTCCGGCCCCCGAACACCTCGCCTATGACGGCTTGCGGGATGCAGTGGTTGTCGAACAGATCCGCCCAGCACTCGCGGCGCAGAAGCGCAATCGGGGTGATGGTGCTGCCGCTGAGAGGGTCGCGGCCCAGAAATTGTTTCACCGGGAAACGGCGGTCCTTGGCGAACTGAGATGCGATCCGGCGAACCTT
>NZ_JSWJ01000026.1:0-2772 GCF_000826845.1 Phaeobacter sp. S60 | reverse complement strand
GCCAAGGTGCGCCAGCCGACTGAGACGGAACTGAAGCGGATGACAGCGGGCAAGACGCTGATTTCCTTCTTCAATCCGGGCGGCAATGAGGCCGGTATGGAGCTTGCACGCTCCAAGGGCGCCAATGTGATCGCGATGGAAATGGTGCCGCGGATTTCCCGCGCGCAGAAAATGGATGCGCTCAGCTCGATGGCCAATATTGCGGGCTACCGCGCGGTGATCGAGGCGGGCAACAACTTCGGCCGCTTCTTCACCGGTCAGATCACGGCGGCAGGCAAGGTGCCGCCCGCCAAGGTTCTGGTGGTGGGCGCCGGTGTTGCCGGTCTGGCCGCCATCGGGGCCTCCACCAGCCTTGGCGCGATCACCTATGCCTTTGACGTGCGCCCTGAAGTGGCCGAGCAGGTCGAAAGCATGGGCGCAGAGTTCGTTTACCTTGATTTTGAGGAAAGCCAGCAGGATGGCGCGGCAACCGGTGGCTATGCAGCTGTCTCCAGCCCCGAATTCCGCGAGGCCCAACTGGCCAAGTTCCGCGAATTGGCCCCTGATGTTGATATCGTCATCACCACCGCGCTGATCCCCAACCGCGAGGCCCCCAAGCTGTGGCTTGAGGATATGGTCGCGGCGATGAAGCCTGGATCCGTCATCATTGACCTTGCAGCTGAAAAAGGCGGCAATGTTGAAGGCACGGTGATGGACGAGAAGGTCGTGACCGAAAACGGCGTGACCATCATCGGCTATACCGATTTCCCCAGCCGCATGGCGGCGCAGGCTTCGACGCTTTATGCCACCAACATTCGTCACATGATGACTGACCTGACGCCCGAGAAGGACGGTCAGATCAATCACAACATGGAAGATGATGTGATCCGTGGCGCGACGGTGACCTTCGAGAAGGAAATCACCTTCCCGCCGCCACCGCCCAAGGTGCAGGCCATCGCGGCCCAACCGAAGAAAGAGGTGAAGGAGCTGACGCCTGAAGAGAAGCGGGCGCAGGAAGTCGAGGCTTTCAAGCAGCAGACCAAAAATCAGGTCACTCTGTTGGCTGTTGGCGGGGCCTTGGTGCTGCTGGTGGGGCTGTTTGCGCCCGCCAGCTTCATGCAGCATTTCATCGTGTTTGCGTTGGCCTGTTTTGTGGGCTTCCAGGTGATCTGGGGTGTTGCACACTCGCTGCATACGCCGCTGATGGCTGTCACCAATGCGATTTCCTCGATCATCATTCTTGGGGCGCTGATGCAGATCGGATCGGGATCATTCCTGGTGATCTTCCTCGCGGCAGTGTCGGTATTCATGGCCGGGATCAATATCTTCGGCGGTTTCCTCGTCACCCGGCGCATGCTTGCCATGTTCCAGAAATCTTAAGGAGGCCGGGATTATGGACTTTGGCTTTACAACTGCCGCCTATGTGGTTGCGGCTGTTCTCTTCATCCTGTCGCTGGGCGGCCTGAGCGGGCAGGAAAGCGCAAAGCGCGCGGTCTGGTACGGCATTGCGGGTATGGCGCTGGCGGTGCTGGCAACCCTGATTGGGCCGGGTGCTGGTCTGTGGCTGTTGTCGATCGTCTTGATCGCTGCAGGTGGCATCATTGGCACCTATGTTGCCAAACGCGTGCAGATGACCGAAATGCCACAACTGGTGGCGGCGATGCATTCGCTGGTGGGTCTTGCAGCGGTTTTTGTGGGCTTTATCGCCCATATTGAGCTGGGTCGCGTTCTGGCGATGGATGACACCGCCAAGAAGGCGCTTGAGGGTTTTGGCGCGCTGCTGGCCAAGAAAGACGGTGTTGAGATTGCGATCCTGCGGGTTGAGCTGTTTCTTGGCGTCTTCATCGGGGCCGTGACCTTTACCGGGTCGGTGATTGCCTATGGCAAGCTGGCGGGCAAAGTGTCTTCGGCGGCGACCAAATTGCCCGGCGGGCATATGCTGAACGCCGGTGCGGCCGGGCTCTCGCTGATCTGCCTGATCTGGTATTTCAACACCGGCGGCCTCTTCCCGCTGTTCCTGATGACGCTGGCGGCACTGTTCATCGGCTACCACCTGATCATGGGCATCGGCGGCGCCGATATGCCGGTGGTTGTCTCGATGCTGAACAGCTACTCCGGCTGGGCGGCGGCGGCGATTGGCTTTTCGCTCGGCAATGATCTGTTGATCGTGGTTGGCGCGCTGGTCGGCTCCTCCGGTGCGATCCTCAGCTACATCATGTGTAAGGCGATGAACCGCAGCTTCATCTCGGTGATCCTTGGTGGCTTTGGCGGCACCGCGGGCCCGGCGATGGAGATCGACGGTGAGCAGATCGCTATCGACGCCGACGGCGTGGCAACCGCGCTGGAGGAGGCTGACTCTGTGGTGATCATCCCCGGCTACGGTATGGCAGTGGCGCAGGCCCAGCAGAATGTGGCGGAACTGACCCGTCGTCTGCGGGCCAAGGGCAAAACCGTCCGCTTTGCGATCCACCCGGTTGCAGGACGTCTGCCCGGTCACATGAACGTGCTCTTGGCGGAAGCCAAGGTGCCTTATGACATCGTTCTGGAGATGGACGAGATCAACGACGATTTCCCGGAAACGGATGTGGCGATTGTCATTGGCTCGAACGACATCGTGAACCCAGCGGCACAGGAAGACCCCAATTCGCCGATCGCCGGCATGCCGGTGTTGGAGTGCTGGAAGGCAAAGCAGGTCTTCGTCTCCAAACGCGGCCAGGGCACGGGCTATTCCGGCATCGAGAACCCGCTGTTCTTCAAGGAAAACACCCGCATGTTCTATGGCGATGCAAAGGC
>NZ_JSWJ01000025.1:0-6108 GCF_000826845.1 Phaeobacter sp. S60 | reverse complement strand
TGGCCGCCAGCCCAACCGCACAGCACCGCCCGGAGGCGGCTGTAAGTATTTGTTATGTTGGGAATATTTGGTTGCGGGAGTAGGATTTGAACCTACGACCTTCAGGTTATGAGCCTGACGAGCTACCGGGCTGCTCCATCCCGCGACATTTTTGTTTTGCCTCATTGCGTTTTGTTGCTTGAGGCTGCCGCTGCTTGATCACGCGTGTTGTGACTGGGCGTTTTTTCTTCAGATGTTTTTGTCTGAAGGTATATTTTATTGGTATCGTTTATGTTTATGGATTTTTCTAGGTTTGGCGGTGACCTACTCTCCCACGCCTTAAGACGCAGTACCATCGGCGCAACAGTGCTTAACTTCCGGGTTCGGGATGGGACCGGGTGTTTCACTTGCGCTATGACCACCAAACCGAGGAAAATCCATATTCGCGACGTTTCGGTTTTGAGACGTCGCGGAGATACAATCGACATGAAGTCCAAGTTTTGTGTTTTGCTTTTGGTTCTTGTGTCACTGACTGTTACTGGAACAGATCAAGCCTATCGGGCGATTAGTACCGGTCAACTGAATGCATTGCTGCACTTACATCTCCGGCCTATTGACGAGGTGGTCTACCTCGGCCCTCAGGGATACCTTGTTTTGAGGGGGGCTTCCCGCTTAGATGCCTTCAGCGGTTATCCTGTCCGATCATAGCTACCCTGCACTGCTGCTGGCGCAACAACAGGTCCACCAGTGGATCGTTCACCCCGGTCCTCTCGTACTAGGGGCAACTCCTCTCAAGTATCCTACACCCACGGCAGATAGGGACCGAACTGTCTCACGACGTTCTAAACCCAGCTCACGTACCTCTTTAAACGGCGAACAGCCGTACCCTTGGGACCTGCTCCAGCCCCAGGATGAGATGAGCCGACATCGAGGTGCCAAACACTGCCGTCGATATGGACTCTTGGGCAGTATCAGCCTGTTATCCCCGGCGTACCTTTTATCCGTTGAGCGATGGCCCTCCCACTTGGGACCACCGGATCACTATGGCCGACTTTCGTCTCTGCTCGACTTGTCAGTCTCGCAGTCAGGCTGGCTTCTGCCATTGCACTCAACGAGCGATTTCCGACCGCTCTGAGCCAACCTTCGCGCGCCTCCGTTACGCTTTAGGAGGCGACCGCCCCAGTCAAACTACCCGCCACGCAGGGTCCCGGATCCGGATAACGGACCGCGGTTAGACATCAAGAGTGCGAAGGGTGGTATCTCAAGGGAGGCTCCACCGGAACTAGCGTTCCGGTTTCGATGCCTACCACCTATCCTGCACATCACAATCCTGATGCCAGTGCGAAGCTGTAGTAAAGGTGCACGGGGTCTTTCCGTCTAACCGCGGGAAGCCTGCATCTTGACAGGCAATTCAATTTCGCTGAGTCGATGTTGGAGACAGCGGGGAAGTCGTTACGCCATTCGTGCAGGTCGGAACTTACCCGACAAGGAATTTCGCTACCTTAGGACCGTTATAGTTACGGCCGCCGTTTACCTGGGCTTCAATTCGGAGCTCTCACCCCTCCTTTTAACCTTCAGGCACCGGGCAGGCGTCAGACCCTATACGTCGTCTTGCGACTTCGCAGAGCCCTGTGTTTTTAATAAACAGTCGCCACCCCCTGGTTTGTGCCCCCAGCTCCAAGTTGCCTTGGAACCGGGCCTCCTTCTCGCGAACTTACGGAGGTATTTTGCCGAGTTCCTTCAACATCGTTCTCTCAAGCGCCTTGGTATTCTCTACCAGTCCACCTGTGTCGGTTTAGGGTACGGTCTCATGGAGGGCTATTTCCAGGGACTGATCAGCAGCCCATTCAATCCGATAAGGATGAACTACCTTCACAATCCGTCACATCCTCCTGGCCTAGGAATATTAACCTAGTTCCCATCGGCTACGCCTTTCGGCCTCGCCTTAGGGGCCGGCTTACCCTGCTCAGATTAGCTTTAAGCAGGAACCCTTGGACTTTCGGCGAGAGTGTCTCTCACACTCTTTGTCGCTACTCATGTCATCATTCTCGCTAGTGATCTCTCCACGGGATCGCTCACGCGCCCGCTTCATCGAAAGCTTCGTGTCTCCGATGTGTCCGAGGACACTAAGGAGACATGAAGCTATGTCACACTACGCTCTGCTACCATGCACTATGTGCATCCTAAGCTTCGGCTCATGGCTTGAGCCCCGTTACATCTTCGCCGCAGGACGTCTTAATTAGACCAGTGAGCTGTTACGCTATCTTTAAAGGATGGCTGCTTCTAAGCCAACCTCCTGGTTGTTTTGGACATCCCACCTGCTTTCCCACTTAGCCATGAATTAGGGGCCTTAGCTGTAGGTCAGGGTTGTTTCCCTCTCCACTACGGACGTTAGCATCCGCAGTGTGTCTGCCATCTAGTACTCCCGGGTATTCGGAGTTTGGTTAGGATCAGTAAGCCTGTGGGGCCCCATTACCCATCCAGTGCTCTACCCCCCGGGGTATTCGGATGACGCTCTACCTAAATAGATTTCGCAGAGAACCAGCTATCTCCGAGTTTGATTGGCCTTTCACCCCTAGGCACAGCTCATCCCGATCTTTTTCAACAGATGTGGGTTCGGTCCTCCAGTGCATGTTACTGCACCTTCAACCTGGCCATGCCTAGATCACTCGGTTTCGGGTCTGATCCCACGAACTCATGCGCCCTATTAAGACTCGCTTTCGCTGCGCCTACACCTAACGGCTTAAGCTTGCTCGTGAGACCAAGTCGATGACCCATTATACAAAAGGTACGCTGTCAGCCCTCAAGGGGCCTCCAACTGATTGTAGGCGTTCGGTTTCAGGTACTGTTTCACTCCCCTCGTCGGGGTGCTTTTCACCTTTCCCTCACGGTACTGGTTCGCTATCGGTCAGTAAGGAGTACTTAGCCTTCGAAGGTGGTCCTCCGATCTTCAGACAGGATTTCACGTGTCCCGCCCTACTTAATACGTCCTATCATGCTTCATATACGGGGCTATCACCCACTCTGGCTGTGCTTCCCAACACATTCTATTCACACTCAAGGCTCGGCTGGTCCCCGTTCGCTCGCCGCTACTAGGGGAGTATCATATTGATGTCCTTTCCTCCGGGTACTTAGATGTTTCAGTTCCCCGGGTTTGCTCTTAAAACCCTATGTATTCAGGTCTTAAGTACCTGATTAAGCTCATTATTGATAGCAAAGCTAACAATAACAAACTGTCAGGTGGGTTCCCCCATTCGGAAATTCATGGATCAAAGCCTATTCTCAGCTCCCCATGACTTATCGCAGAGTATCACGTCCTTCATCGCCTCTTACTGCCAAGGCATCCACCAAACGCCCTTCTCGCGCTTGATCTGGTCCAGAAAAAGACAGTGAACTGTCACGCCACAGAAGCTGGTAAGAAACTGTGGCCTTATTCTGAACCAAAAGCATACTTTCCCGCTCACTTCCTAAGAAGTGAACATTGGTTCATAAACCTTGCGGAATATGAACCGGGTTAGTGTACTTGACTTGGACAACACTGTGGTTTCAATCCGGCAGACCCTCGCGCGCCCGAGGAAAAGGGCGGATGCAAAGGCTCGCATCAGACCACCGAAGCGGTCCTCAGCACCAAACTGAGGTCGATCCCTTACGCGGGTGACCAACAGTGTTGTTGATTGTATCTCTCTAAACGATGTCAATGTGATCAACCTTCCCGAAGGAACATCGATCCGGTCCGATTGGACGATCAAACACTCAAAGCAAGTGCTTGATGATCAAATCATATTCCGAAGAATGGTGGGTCGAGGAGGACTTGAACCTCCGACCTCACGCTTATCAGGCGTGCGCTCTAACCACCTGAGCTACCGACCCATTCTATGTGGGCCGTTCGCATGAGTGGTGGAGCCTAGGAGGATCGAACTCCTGACCTCCTGAATGCAAATCAGGCGCTCTCCCAGCTGAGCTAAGGCCCCTTGCTAGATCCTGCCCCAGGGCAAGATCATGACAGTTCTGAAGAGATATGAGGACGGCCTGGTCCGGATGTGATCAGTTTTGATTACTGATCTTATGCTAAGTGTATCACGAGACAGAGCAAGCTCTGATCTAGCTAGATACATCCTTAGAAAGGAGGTGATCCAGCCGCAGGTTCCCCTACGGCTACCTTGTTACGACTTCACCCCAGTCGCTGAGCTCACCGTGGTCCGCTGCCCCCTCGAAAGGTTGGCGCACGGCCTTCGGGTAAACCCAACTCCCATGGTGTGACGGGCGGTGTGTACAAGGCCCGGGAACGTATTCACCGCGTCATGCTGTTACGCGATTACTAGCGATTCCGACTTCATGGGGTCGAGTTGCAGACCCCAATCCGAACTGAGACAGTTTTTTGGGATTAACCCATTGTCACTGCCATTGTAGCACGTGTGTAGCCCAACCCGTAAGGGCCATGAGGACTTGACGTCATCCACACCTTCCTCCCGCTTATCACGGGCAGTTTCCCTAGAGTGCCCAGCCGAACTGCTGGCAACTAAGGATGTGGGTTGCGCTCGTTGCCGGACTTAACCGAACATCTCACGACACGAGCTGACGACAGCCATGCAGCACCTGTCACTCGGTCACCGAAGTGAAAGCCAGATCTCTCTGGCGGTCCGAGGATGTCAAGGGTTGGTAAGGTTCTGCGCGTTGCTTCGAATTAAACCACATGCTCCACCGCTTGTGCGGGCCCCCGTCAATTCCTTTGAGTTTTAATCTTGCGACCGTACTCCCCAGGCGGAATGCTTAATCCGTTAGGTGTGTCACCAACAAGCATGCTTGCTGACGACTGGCATTCATCGTTTACGGTGTGGACTACCAGGGTATCTAATCCTGTTTGCTCCCCACACTTTCGCACCTCAGCGTCAGTATCGAGCCAGTGAGCCGCCTTCGCCACTGGTGTTCCTCCGAATATCTACGAATTTCACCTCTACACTCGGAATTCCACTCACCTCTCTCGAACTCAAGACCAGGAGTTTTGGAGGCAGTTCCGGGGTTGAGCCCCGGGATTTCACCCCCAACTTTCTGATCCGCCTACGTGCGCTTTACGCCCAGTAATTCCGAACAACGCTAACCCCCTCCGTATTACCGCGGCTGCTGGCACGGAGTTAGCCGGGGTTTCTTTACCAGATACTGTCATTATCATCTCTGGCGAAAGAGCTTTACGACCCTAAGGCCTTCATCACTCACGCGGCATGGCTGGATCAGGCTTGCGCCCATTGTCCAAGATTCCCCACTGCTGCCTCCCGTAGGAGTCTGGGCCGTGTCTCAGTCCCAGTGTTGCTGATCATCCTCTAAAACCAGCTATAGATCGTAGACTTGGTAGGCCGTTACCCCACCAACTATCTAATCTAACGCGGGCCGATCCTTCTCCGATAAATCTTTCCCCCGAAGGGCGTATAAGGTATTACTCACCGTTTCCAGTGGCTATTCCTTAGAGAAGGGCACGTTCCCACGCGTTACTAACCCGTCCGCCGCTCACTCCGAAGAGTGCGCTCGACTTGCATGTGTTAGGCCTGCCGCCAGCGTTCGTTCTGAGCCAGGATCAAACTCTCAAGTTGAAAAGCACTTACATGCTTATCCTTGACGTTCGAACCTCTGCACATCTTTGGATGTCCTACCGATAACGCCACTTGAGGACGGGCCTCAAACAGCACGGCTTCGAACCCGGCTAGGAACTCGAAACGAACATCCAACATTCTCTGTTTCTCGTGCTTCAGTACCAAAGGTACAGAAAGCCGACAAACAGTGAAGCTGACACTAGATCATCGGACAAGAGCCCTACTAGCGTTGATATGAAGAGGTTGATCCATCGAATGAACCAAACCGCCCACATATCTCTTCAGATATCATCAATGTCAAAGAGCATACATCCAGAGACAACAACCAACAGATGCGCCAAATTCCTGACGCGCCCGCCGATCAAAACCCCATAAATGCCACCGTCTTTCCGATGCGTCCGACCGTCTCTCCAGCCCGTCCCAGCGTCTCTCCGCCGCGTTTCCCGTCCATCCCAGCGTCGCCGCCGTCCCGTCCGGTGTGTCTCAGTAGCGCCTCAGCGCCGCCGGTGAAGGGGGTTCTAAGGCGAGTTACACAAAGCCGCAA
>NZ_JSWJ01000023.1:0-103648 GCF_000826845.1 Phaeobacter sp. S60 | reverse complement strand
GTCGGCTGGCGCACCTTGGCCACGATATCGCTGGCCTTCCATAGCGCGGCCGGTGTTTTGACGATCTCAACGCCAACAGCCTCATATGTGGCATCTGCAAACCCAGCCGCAGCACCTGCGCCGGTCTCGATCGCACAGGTATAGCCCAGCTTTTGCAGTTGAACCGCAGAGTCCGGGGTCATCGCAACCCGCGCCTCGCCGTCAAATACTTCTTTTGGCGTGCCTATTTTCACCTTGTCGGTCCCCCTCATTGTCCCCGCGCCAGACTCACTGAGCACGTATCGCAAATATTTTGACTACATTGCGCAATATTTTTGCGCAACAGTTTCGCTGCGTCGCCGCAACGGATTGCCGCGGTGCCGCAAATCCATCACAGCCATCGCCGTGTCTTCTGTTCATACCGCGCCCAGTCCGCGCGGAACTGCCTGCGCAACCGGTTTTCTTCCGGCAGAATGAACCGCCGCTCCAGCACCCAAACAAAAATTGGCAGCAGCGCCAGCGACAGCACCGCATCAAACCGCAGGATCAGCCCCAGCAGCAACAGGCAATCACCGAGATAAATCGGATTGCGACTGCGTTTGAAAATGCCGGATTGCACCAGCTGGCTGGGCTGCCCATGCGGGTGAAGCGTTGTCTTCTGGCGCCGCAATTCCGTCACGGCCAGCAGCATCAAAACGATCCCCCCGCCGATCAGCACACCGCTGAGAAACCCCACAAACGCGCCGATTGCGCGCCCCGAGAATTCAAGCCCCAACGGCAGAAACCGGGCTTGGCACCAGGCCAGCACCGCAAACCCCAACAGCCACACCGGAGGCACGTCGATCCATTTCATTGCAGGCGACACTCCGGGTGATCCTTGTCAGATTTGATGCGCATCAGCGGCAGTTTTCCCTCATGAGGCCAGGAGGTCCACCCTTCGGAGCGCTCTTCCGAAGGATAAGGACAAAGTGCCCTGAATGGTCGTGAAACGGCGAATCCGTTCCATTTGCGGCATGATCCTGCACAAATTGTTGTGGATAGCCACGTATACTTTGGCATGCCCAAACGGGTGATCAGCGCAGACGGCGCCAATAACCGGTCACAAAAGCGTCAATGGCCAAAGCGACAGACCCCCTGCGGCTATTCCCACTCCATTTCCTCATAGACGCGACCGGCATTCTTGGTCGCCAATTCCTCAAAGGTATCGAGCTGCTGCCAGCGGGCCTGATCCACGTAATAAGCCGACGCCAGATCGCCGCCCTCTTCGATATGGGCACCAATCTTGCTGCGCAGATCCACGAGGTAGTCCAGCGTGTAGCGCCGCACCTGATCGAAATTGGTCGGATGGCCGTGACCGGGGATCACATAGGTTGGATCCAGCGGTTCCAACTTTTCCTGCCAGGTCTCAATCCAGCAGCTGGTGCAGGTATGTTCAAAAATCGGCAGCATCCGCTCGTGAAACGCGATATCCCCGGCGATCAACATTCCCCACTGCGGAATCCAGACCTGAGTATCGCCAGGATCATGCGCCGGGCCCAGATGTAGGACCTGAAAATCGACGCCCCCCAGCGACAGATCATAGCGATCCTCAAAGCTTAGGTTGGCAGGCTCAATCCGTGTCGCGCCTGCGCGGTCCTTATTGTAGCTCTGCATGCCTTGCAGGATGAAATGGCCGTTCTCTTTGACCTCTGCCGTGGCCTCCACATGGGCCAGAACATCCACGCCCTGATCGCGCCAATAGCCGTTGCCCAGCATTGCATGGCCCTGACCATTTTCATTGATCACCAGCACCACCGGCTGATCGGTCAGCGCTTTGATCTCCGCATGCAGCGCAGCCGCCAGCGCGTCCGACGCGCCCGCATTGATGACGACAACGCCCTGATCCGTCACGACAAAGCTGAGATTATTGTTGTGTCCCGCGTTCTCATAGGTTGGTGGTGCGGTGGCCCCGATAGCGGAAAATACCTGCGGGATCACCTCCACAGGTTTGGAATACAGCTCGGACTGCGGGTATTGATCGGCGATATCTTCGCTCGCCAGCGCAGCTGCGGGCGATATCAGCGCGGCAAAGAGGCCAAGGGCCAGAGTTTTCATGTTATCCTCCATCTGCAACGGGGGCCTGTCGCCACCTTTGGCCTGACATTCACACATTGGAATATTTATGTAAACAACCTCTCGGAGGAGATCCGAAACGGGACAATTCCCCTGCCCCTGAAATGCCTGACAAAGTGACGGAACGGAGATCTTGCCTGCCTTCGCGCGGCGGTTAGGCTCTTCTCACAACCGGGAGATAGCCCGGCCGAGAACACCAACACCCAACTGCGGAGCAAGGCCATGACACTCAAAGGAAAACACGCGTTGATTACCGGCGGCGGTACCGGCATTGGCCTGGCGATGGCACAGGCGCTGGCCGCAGAAGGTGCAGAGGTCACCATCACCGGACGCAGGCAAGAGGTACTGGAGGAGGTCGCAACCGACGGGCTGCACCCGCTGGCGATGGATGTGCGTGACGAAGCTGATGTCATCGCCAAGATCGACACCGCCACTGCCGCCCGCGGACCGATACAGATCTGCGTGCCCAACGCTGGCATCGCCGAGGGCAAGGCCCTGCACAAGATGTCGATGGAGTTCTGGCGCAATATGATGGCCACCAATCTGGACGGTGCCTTTTTGACGATCCGCGAATCCATGAAATCCATGCGCCAGACTGACTGGGGCCGCGTCGTCACCGTCTCCTCCATCGCGGGCCTGCGTGGCCTGCAAGGCGCGCCCTGCTATTCGGCCAGCAAACATGGGCTTATCGGCCTGACACGCTCGCTGAGCGAGGATTATCTGGGCACGCCTTATACCTTCAACGCCCTCTGCCCCGGCTACGTCGATACCCCGATTATCGACCGGAACGTGACCTCAATCTCTCAGCGCGCGGGCGTCAGTGAGGAAGACGCACTGAAGATCATGGTTTCCGCCAATCGTCACAAACGCCTGATTCTGCCCGATGAGGTGGCCGCAGCGCTGCTGTGGCTTTGCGGCCCCGGCTCGCAGTCGATCAACGGGCAGACAATTGAGATTGCCGGCGGGCAAACCTGATGACACGGGAAGAGTTCAACGCGTTCTGCGCCAGCTTCGCCGCCACGTCCCATGTGGTCCAATGGGGCAATGCAGACGTGTGGAAGGCAGGGGGCAAGGTTTTTGCCATCTGCGGCTGGGCCGATGGCAAAGACGCCTTTACCTTCAAGACCGGCGATATCGCCTTTGAGGTCCTGCAAGAGCGTCCGGGCGTCCGCCCGGCGCCCTATCTGGCGTCGCGCGGGATGAAATGGCTGCAGCATTTCAAGGACCCCGGCCTGAGCGACACGGAACTGAAAGAGCAGATCAGCCTGTCCTATCGTCTCGTCACCGCTGGCCTGTCCAAGCGCAAACGCACCGAGCTGGGCATCCCCGAGCCGCAGCCGGGTGGCGCCCAGAGCGGGGATCCTGGATCCAAATCTCTGGACAGGGGCGGCACGATGCGATAGCACTCCAGAAACTTTAAGCATAAAATATGCTGACCGCCAGATCACCCATGCTCACGAGGTTCAGATGACCGATTTTGCCGCGACCAAGGCCATGTTCTCCCTGCCGGAAGGGATGATCTACCTCGATGGCAACTCTCTCGGGCCAATGCCCCGCGCCACCGCCGAACGGGTGCGCAGCACGATTGAGGACGAATGGGGCGAGATGCTGATCACCGGCTGGAACAAGGCCGGTTGGATGCAGAAACCCACCGCCATCGGCGACCGGATTGCGCGTTTGATCGGCGCCGAACCGGGCCACGTGGTGATGGGAGACACCCTGTCGATCAAGGTCTATCAGGCCGTCGCTTCGGCGTTGGAGCTGAACCCAACCCGCAAGGTGGTGCTGTCCGACAGCGGCAACTTCCCTTCCGACCTCTATATGGTTGAGGGGTTGGTGAAATCGCTAGGCCCGGACTATGCCCTGCGCGTTGTGGCACCGGAAGAGATCAGCGCCCATATCACCGATGACATTGCGGTGCTGATGCTGACCGAAGTGGACTATCGCACAGGGCGCAAACACGACATGAAGGCGCTGACAGAACAGGCCCATGCCGCAGGGGTTGTAACGGTCTGGGATCTGGCCCATTCCGCAGGCGCCCTGCCGGTAGATCTGGCTGGCTGCAAGGCAGATTTCGCGGTCGGCTGCACCTATAAATACCTCAACAGCGGCCCCGGCGGTCCCGCCTTCATCTACGTCGCCCCCCGCCACGCAGATGCCGCCCGCCCGGCTCTGTCCGGCTGGCTGGGGCACGCCGCGCCGTTTGATTTTGACCTGAACTACAAACCCGGCAACGGCATCGAACGTATGCGGGTCGGCACGCCCCCTGTGTTGCAACTCGCCGCGCTTGAGGCGTCGATGGACATCTGGGACATGGCCGATATGGCGGATGTGCGTGCCAAGTCGATTGAACTTTGCGATCTGTTCATCGCTGAGGTCGAAGCCCGCTGTCCCGATCTCACCCTTGCCTCCCCTCGCGATGGCGCTGGCCGTGGCAGTCAGGTCTCATTCCGCTTCCATGAGGGTTACGCCGCCATGCAGGCGCTCATTGCCCGTGGCGTGGTCGGTGACTTCCGCGCGCCTGATATCATGCGCTTTGGCTTTACTCCGCTCTACATTGACGAGGTCGATGTGCGGGCCGCCGTCGATATCATCGAGGATGTGATGACCAACGCGCTGTGGGACAGTGCCGAATACAAGACCCGCAACGCCGTCACCTGATGATGGCTCTGCCCGCATACCGCGTGCCACTGTGCCGTCCGGCTGGCTGGGTCGCCCTGTGGCGGCGGCTGGCCCAATGTGGCACGCTCAATTCGAGAAAGGCTCCTGTTTCCGCAATCTGATACACTTCCGGAACACCAAGGAGCCTTTCCATGTCCACCCCCTATGACCCCGCCAAAGAAGGCGCGCAGATGTCGTTTGACGGACGCATGTCCTACGGCGACTACCTGTCGCTCGACACGCTGCTGACCGCGCAGAAGACCTGGACCAACACCCATGACGAGATGCTGTTCATCATCCAGCATCAGACCTCGGAACTGTGGATGCGCCTCGCCATCCACGAGCTGACCGCCGCCCGCGCGCGCTTGCTGGATGACAAGCCCCATGAGGCCTTCAAGATGCTCGCCCGTGTCGCCCGCATCTTTGAACAGCTGAATTCGGCCTGGGATGTGCTGCGCACCATGACACCCTCCGATTACACCGCCTTTCGTGATGAGCTGGGGCAAAGCTCGGGCTTTCAGTCGCACCAGTACCGCCAGATCGAATTCATGCTCGGCAATCGCAACAAGGCGATGTTGCGCCCCCACGCCCACCGGCCCGACATTCTGGCCCTGTTGGAGGAAGAGCTGAGCCAGCCCTCGCTCTATGATGTCGCGCTACGGACGCTTGGCCAGCGCTTCGACCTGCCGGATGAGGTGCTGAACCGCGATCTGTCAGAGGCCTACACGCCCCATCCCGCGGTCGAGGCTGCCTGGTGCGAGGTCTACCGCAACACTGAGGCGCATTGGGATCTCTATGAGCTGGCAGAAAAGCTGGTGGATTTTGAGGATTACTTCCGCCGCTGGCGCTTCAATCACGTGACCACGGTCGAGCGCGTCATCGGTTTCAAGCGTGGCACCGGCGGCACTGGTGGTGTCAGCTACCTGAAACGGATGCTGGAGGTGGAACTGTTCCCGGAACTCTGGCACCTGCGCACCGTGCTCTGACGCGCCACTCCCTGAGGCAGGCCTGCTTGGTCTGCCTCAGCGCGGGGACAGCCCCACCGCAAACAGCTGCGCCAGCTGACGCACACCTGCGCGATAGCTGGCGTAATCCGCAGAGGTGTGTTTTACGCCCTTCATCGCGCTACAAAATGTCCGTGCGACCTCTTCGGCCGTGCCTGTCAAACGAATGGTGCCCGTCGCAGCCATCTCAGCCAGCCATGCCGCGTAAACATCCCGCAAAAGCGCCTCGCCTGCGTCGATATGATCCCCGGCACTGCTCAAGCTGGCTTCCAGCACTTCCATTCCATGGGGCGTGTTCAACATTGCTTCCATCGCCTCACCGCCCTGCGCCTCAAAGGCCGCAAGCAGTTGCGCCGCTGCTGTGCCTTTGGACGTCAGCGCCGCGCGGAGCCGGTCAGCAGTCTCCGCATAATGCGCATCAATCAACGCTTTCAGGATCGCTTCCTTGTTCCGGAAATGCAGATAGACCGCCGGGCGCGACATGCCCGCCCGCCTTGCAATGTCGTCCATCGAGGTCTTGCGATACCCGTAGGTCGCAAATCCCCCCCAGGCCGCTTCAAGGATGGCGCGTTGTTTCGGATCGCTGGGAGCTTTGATCATGAAATCGCTTCTGACACTTCACCTCAATTATGTCAATTGACAACCTGACAAAATAGGCTAATTGTGTCAACACGTCAGCCAATCGAGAAAGAGCCCGCCATGTCCACCACCCTTCGCATCAATGGAACCTCTCATCAGGTCGATCTGCCGGACGACGTGCCCCTGCTGTGGGTGCTGCGGGATGAGATTGGTCTTACCGGCACAAAATTCGGCTGCGGCGTCGCGGCCTGCGGCGCCTGCACGGTGCATATTGATGGCGAGGCGGTGCGCTCCTGTCAGGTGGCACTCTCCGACGTCTGGGGTGATGTCACCACAATCGAAGGGGTCGGAGCACCCGACACAATGGCCGTTGTGCAAAAGGCATGGGTCGCCAATCAGGTGGCCCAATGTGGCTACTGCCAGTCCGGCCAAATCATGCAGGCAGCGAGCCTCCTGGCAGAGAACCCCTCCCCCAGTGACGCAGAAATCGACGAGGCGATGCAGGGCAACCTCTGCCGCTGCGGCACCTACCCGCGTATCCGCGCCGCCATTCACGACGCTGCCAGCATGATGAGAGAGGTCTGATTCATGGCCAGCCTCAAGAAAATCGCCCGCCGCAGCTTTCTCATCGGCTCTGCCGCCATCGTCGGCGGTGTTGCCTTCGGCACCTATAAATACCACCAGCCCGCCCCCAATCCGCTGGCACAGGTAGACGGGCGCGCGGTACTCAACCCCTTTGTCTTTGTCGATCAGTCTGGCGTCACGCTGATCGCGCCTCGGGCCGAAATGGGACAGGGTGTGAAATCCGCATGGGCCAGCCTAATTGCCGAGGAGCTGGACGTCGATCCCGCCAAGGTCACCGTGCTGCATGGCCCGGCAGCCAAGGCCTATTACAACAGCGCCATGATGTCCGAGGCGCTGCCCGGTCGCGGTTATGATGCCTCCGATTTCCAGCACTCGCTGGGCGAAATCGTCGGCCACATGTCGAAGTTTCTTGATCTGCAGGTTACCGGCGGCTCCTCCTCCATGCGGGACGGGTTTGAACGGATGCGCCATGCTGGCGCCAGCGCCCGCGAAACCCTGAAACAGGCCGCCGCCGATCAACTGGGTCTCAGCCGTGATCAGCTCACGACCGAGGACGGCCATGTTATTGCTCCCGACGGCGCCCGCCTGCCCTATAGCGCGCTTGCAAATGCCGCTGCCTCCCTTGCGCCGATCGAAGCAGATCTGCGGCCGGCCTCTGAATGGCGTCTGATTGGCAAAGACGTGCCGCGCGTCGACATGGTCGCCAAATCCACCGGTACTGCAGAGTTTGGCGTCGACGTCCGCCTGCCCGGCATGAAATTCGCTGCCATCCGGCAAAGCCCGCATTTCGGCGTCGGCAAAACCGCCTTTGACGCCAGCGCTGCCGAGGGGATGGCCGGTGTCGAAATGATCCTCGACCTAGGCGATGCGGTTGCAGTCGTGGCCAGCAATACCTGGCTTGCCCAGCAGGCCGTGGACGCGATTGATGTCACCTGGGAAAAAGCCCCCTACCCCGAGACGACTGAGGCGATTTTTGACGAAATCAGCCGCAGCTTTGACGCCGCACCAAATTCCACCATGCGTGATGATGGCGATGTGGACGCTCTGCCAGAGGGCGCGACCGTGATCGAGGCTGAATACCGGTTGCCTTACCTCGCCCACGCCACGATGGAGCCGATGAATGCCACCGCGCTCTATTCCGGAGACAGCTTGCAGATCTGGGCTCCCAATCAGGGTCCAACCATTGTGCAGAAAAACGCCGCAGCCTTGGCAGGGCTCGACACCGACGCGGTGGAGGTGAATACCACCTATCTGGGCGGCGGCTTCGGGCGGCGTATCGAAACCGACTACACGGACCGTGCAGTGCAGATCGCCCTGCAAATGCCCGATACCCCGGTGCAACTGACATGGAGCCGCGAGGAGGACATGACGCACGACGTCTACCGCCCCGGTGCCGTTGCCCGCTACCGCGCGGCGGTGAAAGATGGCAAGGCAGTGATGGTCCATGGCAAGATCGCCGCACAATCCGCCACGGTTGAGGGCGCAGGCCGGATGCTGGGCCTGCCGATGAGCGGCCCGGACAAGGGGCATGTCGACGCTGCCTTCAACCAGCCGCTGGCCATCCCAAACTTCCGGGTTGAGGGCTATCTGGCCGCGCCCATGCTCCCGGTTGGTTTCTGGCGCTCGGTCGGGGCGTCGTTCAACGGGTTCTTCTCCGACAGTATTATTGACGAAATGGCCCATGCGGCGGGCCGCGATCCGCTGGACTTCCGGCTGGAATTGGCCCGCGCCGAATGGGACCCCGCCGCCAAGGTGCTGGAGACCGTGCGTGACATGTCCGGCTGGACCGGCCAGACACCCGACGGCATCGGCCGCGGGGTCGCCATGGCCTACAGCTTTGGCACACCGGTCGCTCAGGTGATCGAAGTGGCCGATGAAGAGGGCCAGATCCGAATGACCAACGCCTGGATCGCTGCCGATCTGGGGCGTGTCATCGACCCGAAGAACACCCGCGCGCAGATGTTTGGCGGCATGGTCTACGGCTTGTCAGCCGCCTGTTTTGGGGAGATCACCATTGATGGCGGCGCGGTCGAGCAGGAGAACTTCCCCGACTATGACGCGCTGCGCATGCACACGATGCCCCGGGTTGAGGTGACCCTGCTGGAAAATCAGCCCCGAATGGGCGGAGCCGGTGAACCGGGCACCCCGCCTGCCGCGCCTGCGCTGGCCAATGCTCTCTTTGACCTCACGGGCAAGCGCGCACGGCAATTGCCGCTGATGCATGAGTTTGACCTTCTGGTCTGAGAAGGCTTCCCTGACACGACAACAGGCACCGTCATCGCGGTGCCTGTTGATACAAACGCAAGCAGAAGCAGCCCCGTCAGATGCCTCACATCAGGCGCTTTGCCGATGGCCCCGCGCTCCGGTCCCATCCGCCCAATCCCGCACCGCATCCCCAAAGGCCGTGAACAAGGGCCGCGACACCGGATCATTGGCGGCGTCCCATTCCGGGTGCCATTGCACCGCAAGGGTAAAGCCGGGCGCGTCTTTCACATAAATTGCCTCAGGCGTACCATCAGGCGCAGTCCCGTCAATCACAATCCGGTTGCCCGGTGCCTTGATCCCCTGCCCATGCAGCGAATTGGTCATCACCTCAGGCGCACCGAACAATCGGTGGAACACACCACCCTCGCTCAGCTCCACGATATGGCGCATGGCGAATTTCTCCTCCAGCGTACCATCGGGCGGCATCCGGTGGTTCATGCGCCCCGGCAGCTCACGAATCTCCGGGTACAGCGTGCCACCCATGGCCACATTCACTTCCTGAAACCCCCGGCAAATTCCGAGGAAAGGCTGCCCCCGCTCCACACAGGCCCGCACCAGCGGCAACGCGATGGCATCGCGCGCCCGGTCAAAGGCGCCATGCGCATCGGTTTCCGCCTCACCATATTCATTTGGATGCACGTTCGGTCGCCCGCCGGTCAGCAGGAAACCGTCGAAACTCTCCAACAGCTCCTCAACCGAGAGGAACCGGGGATCGGAGGGGATCAGCAGCGGCATGCAGCCCGCCACCTCGGCCACCGCCTCGGAGTTCATGGTTCCCCCGGCATGGGCCGGGTATTCATCGTTGATCAGATAGGAGTTGCCAATAATGCCGACTTTGGGGCGTGTCATTCTGTCCTCAGCGGTTTGGGCATCGGTCACGCGCCCTTACGGGCGGCACGACCGGATCAGGACAATCCTACAGCCACGCTGCGGCGAGTGGCAATTCCCCTTAAGGGCGGGACCCGCCGTCAGCCCGTAAAAAGCTGCATATGGGCCGCAGCTTTCACATCGGTCATGTCGTCTGTGGCCTGTCTTCCTGCCCGACCTCGCATGATGTCGGGCAAACCAATCACGCCTCGCCGTTCAGGCCGGTGGCCCGGATGCCCGCCATCGCGGCCTCCGCGTCATTGTCGGAGGTATCCCCGGTAACCCCAACCGCACCGATCACGACCCCCGCCTCACTGCGCAGCAGAACGCCGCCCGGAACCGGCACAACCTGCCCACCATAGACACCGTTCACGGCCGCCATGAAATAGGCCTGTTGCTCAGCCCGCGCCATCTGGGCTGTGCCCGCCATGCCCAGCATCACCGCGCCGTATGCCTTGCCATGCGCGATGGCAAAACGCCCCGGAGCGGCACCATCTTCACGTTCAAACGCCAGCACATGACCGCCGGCGTCCAGAACGACGACTGATAGCGGTTTGAGCGCCATCTCGCGGCCCTTCGCCCGGGTGTGATCAATGATGCTGCGGGCCTGATCCAATGTAAGGGTCATTTCGGTGTCCTTGATATGCTCTGGTATGTTCGCAAAAAAAGAGGCCGGGCACAGCGCCCGACCCCATCTGTTCTCTTAGCCCTGCGCCTTCAGTTCAAGGCGACGCGCATGCAGCACCGGCTCGGTATAGCCGGAGGGCTGAATCCGCCCACGGAACACCAGATCGCAGGCCGCCTGAAAGGCAACTCCGTCAAATCCCGGTGCCATAGGCGTGTAGCTGGCGTCGCCCGCGTTCTGTCCGTCCACGACTGCGGCCATTTTCTGCATCGCGGCCATGACCTGCGCCTCATCCACAATGCCGTGATGGAGCCAGTTGGCCAGTGCCTGGCTGGAAATCCGGCAGGTTGCACGGTCTTCCATCAGGCCCACGTTGTGGATGTCGGGCACCTTGGAGCACCCCACGCCCTGATCGACCCAGCGCACCACATAGCCCAGAATACCTTGCGCATTGTTTTCGATCTCCTGCGCGATTTCGGCCTCCGACAGGTTTTCGCCCTGCATCACCGGGATGGTCAGCAGATCATCCAACGTGCCCCGCGCGCCGCCCGCTTTCAGCTGATCCTGCACCTGATGGACGTTCACGCGGTGGTAATGCGTGGCATGCAGCGTCGCGGCGGTTGGCGACGGCACCCAGGCGCAGGTCGCGCCGGATTTCGGATGGCCGATCTTGGCCTCCAGCATCTCGCCCATGCGATCCGGCATCGCCCACATGCCCTTGCCAATCTGGGCCCGCCCTTTCAGGCCGCAGGCCAGACCGATATCAACATTGCGATCCTCATAGGAGGCAATCCAGGGCGTCGCTTTCATCTCGCCCTTGCGCATCATTGGCCCCGCTTCCATCGACGTGTGGATCTCGTCACCCGTCCGGTCAAGGAAGCCGGTGTTGATGAAGGCAACCCGATGTTTCGCGGCCCGGATACAGGATTTGAGGTTCACCGAAGTGCGACGCTCCTCATCCATGATGCCGATCTTGACGGTGTGACGCGGCAAGCCCAGCGCGTCTTCGACATGGGCGAAAATTCGGTCGGTAAAGGCAACCTCCTCCGGCCCGTGCATCTTTGGCTTCACCACGTAGACGGACCCATGCAGCGAGTTACCGCCCTCCGCCTGAAGATCATGCATCGCACACAGGACGGTGGTCATCGCATCAATGAAGCCCTCGCCTGCCTCGCGCCCAGCGCTGTCGCGGACGGCGGGGTTGGTCATCAGATGGCCGACGTTGCGCACCAGCAGGAGCGAGCGCCCCTTCAGCGTCAGCTCCGAGCCATCCGGTGCGGTGAACGTCTGGTCGTCGTTCAGCACACGGGTGAAGGTTTCACCGCCCTTCGTCACCTCTTCGGCGAGGTCGCGTTTCATCAGCCCAAGCCAGTTCGTATAGGCCGTGACCTTGTCCTCACCATCGACGCAGGCCACGGAATCTTCGCAGTCCATAATGGTGGAGAGCGCCGATTCCAGGACAATATCATTGATCCCGGCCTGATCGCCCGTGCCGATGTTCCCGTTGGCATCCACCACGATCACCGCGTGCAGGCCATTGTTCTTCAACAGAATCTTGCCCGGCGTGGCCGCATCGCCTGCATAGCCTGCAAACTGCGCGGCGTCCTTGAGCGTTGGCACCAGCGCGCCGCCTTCCACAGACAGACCGGTACAGTCGTTCCACGACCCCTCAGCCAGCGGGAAGGTCTGATCAAGGAACCCGCGACCCCAGGCGATCACCCGCGCACCGCGCCCGGCATCATAGCCTTTGCCCTCAGGCAGATCGCCCATGGCATCGGTGCCATAGAGCGCATCATAGAGGCTGCCCCAACGAGCGTTGGCCGCATTCAGAGCAAAGCGCGCATTGGTGATTGGCACCACCAGCTGCGGTCCCGGAACATTCGCGATCTCATCGTCGACATTCTGCGTCTCGATCTCAAAATCGTCGCCCTCAGGCAGCAGATAGCCGATATCGCGCAGAAACGCCTCATAGGCGGCGGCGTCATGGGCCTGCCCTTTGCGTTCGATGTGCCAGGCGTCAATCTGTCCCTGCAGATCCGCACGTTTTGCCAGAAGGGCGCGGTTCTCATCGCCCATCCCGTTGACCAGCCCGGACAGACCAGCCCAGAACGCATCCGCTGTCACACCAGTGCCGGGCAAAGCCTTGTCTTCGATGAAGGACACCAGCGTGTCAGCCACCTGCATATCATGACGTTCCTGCATCCCGCTCATGGGGTGATCCTCCTGTAAATGCGCGTTTGCAGACCCGGATACACCAAAAGTTTCCTATCAGCAACGATGGTGGTAATATTAGTTTACCAATTCGGGCGAAGCTGCTTCAAATAAACACGATAGGTGCTGTTCTCCCTTTAGGATTTCCCGGAACAAACCCAGCGCTATAGAAAAAACCAAAAAAAGACCCGGCAGAAATCTGCCGGGTAGGTCGGGGAGGAACTCTGGGTGGTCGGGGGTGTGGGTCAGTCGTCCGCGATGGTCGCCTGCACCTCGGCAGCCGTCTGCGGTGCTTCAACGACGTCTTGCCCGCCGCCTTTGTTGAAAACCCAAAGCAGGAAAACGGCAAACATCAGCAGCACGGCGACCACAACGCCCCGAACCCCCAGCAGGGCCGGCTTGTGCAGCTTCTCTTCGCGTTCAACATTGGTGTCAGGTGCCGACATGGGCCGCTCCTTTGTCTACAAGTTTGCGCGGTTGCTGGCGCGGGGCCGCAGCCGCTGGTACACAGGCTTGTAATAGATACGCTGACCGACCCGCTCGGGTTCCACGGAACAGGAAAAAACCATGAAAGATGCCGCGCCCACCACCGCACCGGAGACATTTTATCTGAAGGATTACAAACCTTTCGGATTTGAGGTGGAGGCGGTAGAGCTGACATTCAAGCTGGCGCCGAATTCGACCCGCGTGCTGAGCAAGATCCGCTTTGCCCCCAAGGAAAACGCCGCCGATCCGCGGTTTTTCCTGCACGGTGAGGCCCTGAAACTCATCTCCGCCAAGATCGACGGCGCACCCGTGACGCCGGAGCTGATCGCGGGTGGTCTCATCTGCGACACACCCGACACCCCCTTCACCTGGGAAGCGGAGGTGGAGATCGACCCCGCTGCCAACACCGCGCTGGAAGGGCTTTATATGTCCAGCGGCATGTATTGCACCCAATGTGAGGCCGAGGGGTTTCGCAAGATCACCTATTACCCTGACCGCCCTGACGTGATGTCGACCTTCTCGGTCCGTATCGAAGGGAATGAAAAGGTCCTTCTATCCAATGGCAATCCCACTGGGTCAGGCGACGGTTGGGCGGAGTGGCACGATCCATGGCCGAAACCGGCCTATCTCTTTGCGCTGGTGGCCGGTGATCTGGTGAACCATCCCGACAGCTTCACCACCCGGTCCGGCAAGGATGTCGAACTCAACATCTGGGTCCGCCCGGGAGACGAGGGCAAATGCGCCTTTGGCATGGAAGCGCTGAAGAAGTCGATGAAATGGGACGAGGATGTCTACGGCCGCGAATACGATCTGGATATCTTCAACATCGTGGCAGTAGATGATTTCAACATGGGCGCGATGGAGAATAAGGGGCTGAACATCTTCAACTCCTCCTGCGTTCTCGCCTCGCCCGAGACCTCCACGGATGCCAATTTCGAACGGATTGAGGCGATCATCGCCCATGAGTATTTCCACAACTGGACCGGCAATCGCATCACCTGCCGCGACTGGTTCCAGCTGTGCCTGAAGGAAGGCCTGACCGTGTTCCGCGATGCCCAGTTCACCGCTGATATGCGGTCAGAGCCGGTGAAGCGGATTGAGGATGTGATTGCGCTGCGCGCCCGCCAGTTCCCCGAGGACAACGGCCCCCTCGCTCATCCGCCACGCCCGGAACAATTTCAAGAGATCAACAACTTCTACACCGCCACCGTCTATGAAAAAGGCGCTGAGGTCATTGGGATGCTGAAGCGCCTTGTGGGCGATGAGAATTACGCAGCGGCGCTGGATCTCTACTTTGACCGGCACGACGGTCAGGCCTGTACGATCGAAGACTGGTTGAAGGTGTTTGAGGATGCCACCGGGCGTGACCTCAGCCAGTTCAAACTCTGGTACAGTCAGGCAGGCACCCCGCAGGTGCAGGTCTCTGAGGACTATGCCGACGGTCACTATACCCTCACCTTTGAGCAATCGACGCCGCCCACCCCCGGCCAGCCCGACAAGGCCCCTCGCGTTATTCCAATCGCGGTGGGGCTGCTTTCCCCCAACGGCGGTGAAGTGCGCGCCACGGAGGTGCTGGAGCTGACCGAAGCCAAGCAGAGCTTCACCTTTGATGGCCTCGCCACGAAACCCGTGCCCTCCATCCTGCGCGAGTTCTCGGCCCCGGTGATCCTGGAGCGCGAGACCACCAACGCAGAACGCGCCTTCCTGCTGGCCCATGACACTGATCCCTTCAACCGCTGGGAGGCGGGCAACGCTCTGGCCACCGAAACCCGCGTCAGCATGGTGACCGAGGGCGCCGCGCCCGACGGGGCCTATCTGGATGCGCTGGAGAAACTGGTGCGCGATGACACGCTTGATCCGGCCTTCCGCGCGCTGGTGCTATCGCCGCCCAGCCAGTCCGAGATTGCTCAATCTCTGCACAACCGCGGTGTCACCCCCGATCCGCAGAAGATCTACGATGCGGCAGAGACCTTCGCTCAGACGCTGGCGCAGCAGCTGGAGACCAGCCTGCCCCGGCTCTACGCCGCAACCACTGTAGATGGCCCCTATCAGCCCGATGCCCATGGTGCCGGTCTGCGGGCGCTGAACGGTCGTATCCTGTCCCTGCTGACCCGGCTGGATGGCGGCGAACAGGCGGCACGCCAGTATCAGGCCGCCGACAATATGACCCAACAATATGCGGCGCTGGCATCACTGATGAAGGCGGAAAATGGCGAGAGCCAAAGTCAGGCGTTCTTCGACCAATGGCAGAGCGATCGTCTGGTGATGGACAAATGGTTCGCCCTGCAGGTGGCCTGTGCCGCCCCCGATGCGGCAGCCGGGGTTGCCTCAGACCTCACCGGTCACGCGCTCTTTGACATGAAGAACCCCAACCGCTTCCGCGCCGTGATGGGCGCGCTGGCGGGCAATCACGCGGGCTTCCACCATGTCAGTGGCGCGGGCTATCAGCTGCTGGCAAAGAACCTGATCGCGCTGGACAGCCTGAACCCCCAGACCACCGCGCGGATGTGTGCGGCCTTCCAGACCTGGAAACGCTACGACAGTGCGCGACAGGCCCTGATCCGGGTTGAGCTGGAGCGCATCCTCGCCACAGAGGGTCTCAGCCGGGACACCCATGAGATGGTCAGCCGGATCCTGCAGGGGTGACGCCCAAGCCACGCAGAAAGAGCGGGCGGCCTGACTGCCCGTTCCCCTCTGTAGATCTGGAAACGGTGCAGCTTTGCCGTCAGCCGGATCTCGGTGACACCCGCCGTGCCGTAGGTCTGGCGGGTGTCTGACGGCGGTGTCTCCTCCACGGCGTATCGCTACAGCCGGACCGCCCGCACACCGCGCCTCACCGTGGCGCTTGGCCTCTGGGCGGCCGGCATCCTGATCATATCTCTTTATTTCTCCGCTGCCGTCTGGATTGCTGTGGTGCTGGCGCTGCCTCTGCTCCCCGGCCTGTGGGAGCTATGGCGCAACCCTACTGCGATGCTGACGCTGGACAGCAAGGGCCTTAGCTGGCGCAGCGCGGCCTCCGGCAGCACAGATATCCCCCTGGATCGGATCAGCCACATCCGGCTCGACAGGCGCTGGGATTTCTCCCATCGGGCCACGGTTTTCACAGACAGCGGCAAACGCCTGCGTATCCCGCCGGATTGCCTGCCGCCGCATCAGCGCTTTGAGCAGGCACTGATTGCCGCCAATCTGCGGGTTGAGCGACATCATTTTCAGATCTTCTAGCGGTCTGAGCGGCGCCTCCGCCGCAAACCCAACTCTTAACGCCCGTTAACCTGCCACTGGAATATCCCAATCGTCCTCTGCAATGGCGCGCGCGCGCCATGATTGCGCCCCAAAGCCGGGTCAGTTTGTTTTCAGTGATTTAAGCTGCCAGCACGCGGACATCGATATGCTCAAAAAAAACACCCCAGCGCGCGATCTTTTCAAACAGGTTTTTGCGACATTTCTGCCCGGCGACGGGCGCGCACCGACTGTCCAGACCGCCGATGATCACCCCGTCCGCTTGCCACAACCAACAACGGTTCAGGACAGCACCTCCGAGCCGCGCAGCCACAGCAGCGCCATCACCCAATCAACCGAGCAACTGATCGTGCCAATCTGCGATCCTGCGCACTCAGGCAGTGACTGCGCGGCACTGCAGGATCAGGGGCAGTTCCTCGCCCGTCAGGATCGCTGGGCTGACCTCTCCGCCCGGATCGCAGAGGCGGATAGGGCGCGACGCAACACGCCGCATGGCCTTCCCGTCGCCGAACTGCTGGCCCATGGTGCCCGCGGCGATGTGGTCAATGCCGTCGAACACGCGCTGAGCCTCGGCCACGCCGCAGACCGGCGCAAGATGATCGAAGGTGTCATGGGGCTGGAGGCCATGTCCGTCGAGCATCGCGATGATCCCTATCTGCGCACCTTGGTGGCCCTGGCCCATATTGATGTGGCGTGGATCTGGCGGGGGTATTCCGACGTCTTGTCGATCACCGTCGCCAACGGTCAGCGTTGTGCAGCCCATTTCGACAGGGCCGCCGCGCTGTTGCACCCGCTGGATGGCATTGCGCTTGACAGCCCCTTCATAGCCGCCGCCAAAACCGCCCTTCTGGCCGGGCAACGCTCTGCCGGAACCACACAGGTCGCCGATGACTTTGCAGCACTCATTGATCTTGACCCCGACAACCATCGCCACATGCGCAGTCTGGGCACCCATATGCTGCCGCGCTGGTTCGGCGACTATACCGCGCTCGAACTGGAGGCCCGCCGCACCGCCGCCCGCACCGAGGCCACTTGGGGCCACGGCGCCTATGCCTGGGTTTATTTCGACGCCATTGCACTGGACCCAGAGGCCTGCGCCCGCGTCGATATCGACTTCTTCATGGACGGTCTGCGCGATATCGTGGCCAGTCGCCCAGATCAGGAGATGATCAACCTTCTCGCCTCCTATTGCGCTGTGGCCCTGCGCTACGGCGAGGAAGCCGCCACCAAAGGCCCCCCGCAGCGCGCCGAAATCGTGGAGGCCGCAGAATGGCTGATCCGCGATCACCTGCGCGAAATCCATCCCCTGATCTGGGCCCACGCAGCCCAGCGGTTCGACAACAACCTGCGCATCGCCTCCCCGCGCCGCTTTGCCGATCACGGACGCAAGGATGCACTGGCATTTATCGCGAAACTGTTCCGCAATGAGATCGAGGCAGGCCAGAGGGTGGAATTCTCCGCCAGCGGCCTGAGGGTCTCCTCAAACTAGCACAGGCGCCTCGCGCGCCTGCGTGGCCCTCATGCTCCATCCGGTGTCCTGCTATCGCTTCTTGAAAGCATCCATCAGAGCGGCCCCCAGCGCGCCGGTATTCTGATCAGTCTTCTGACCGGAGTTTTGACGCGCGTTTTGAGTTTTGCCCTGCTTCTGACCCGGGCCCTTATGCCTGCCATGAGCTGACGCAGGCTTGCCGCCCTGTCGCGGGCCTGCCCCCTTGGCCGGTCCGCGTGCGTTACGCTCCTCTTTGGCAGAGGCTCCGCCGTCCTTCTTCATGGTCAGCGCAATCCGCTTGCGCGGCACGTCCACTTCCGTGACGGTGACCTTGACCACCTGACCAGTCTTCACCACCTCATGGGGGTCTTTCACAAACCGGTCCGCCAGCTGGCTGACATGCACCAGCCCGTCCTGATGCACGCCAATGTCCACAAAGGCGCCAAAGGCTGCAACATTGGTCACCGTGCCCTCCAGCACCATACCGGGCTTAAGATCGGTAATCGTCTCAACCCCATCCTTGAACGAGGCCGTCACAAAGGACGGACGCGGATCGCGGCCAGGCTTTTCCAACTCCTCGAAAATGTCGCGCACGGTCGGCAGCCCGACGTCGCCACCCACGAATTCCTCTGCCCGCAGAGACTTCAGCGCTGCCCCGTCGCCCATGATCTGACGAATATCGCGCCCGCAGGCAGCCACAATCTTGCGCGCCACGGCATAGCTTTCGGGGTGAACCGAGGACGCATCCAGCGGCTCCTTGCCATCCCGGATGCGCAGAAACCCCGCGCATTGTTCATAGGCTTTGGGGCCAAGCCTCGCCACCTTCAGCAGCTCGCGGCGCGAGGCAAACGCCCCGTTCACATCGCGATGGGCGACAATTGCCTCTGCCAGACCGGGGCCAAGGCCCGAGACATGGGACAAGAGCGGCGCCGACGCCATGTTGAGATCCACACCCACCGCGTTCACCACGTCCTCGATCACCGCTTCCAGCGATTTCGACAGTTTGTGCTGGTCCACGTCATGCTGGTACTGGCCGACGCCGATGCTCTTGGGCTCAATCTTCACCAGCTCCGCCAGCGGGTCCTGCAGGCGGCGGGCAATCGACACCGCACCGCGCAAACTCACGTCCAGATCCGGGAACTCCCGCGCCGCCAGCTCAGACGCGGAGTAGACCGAAGCACCCGCCTCTGACACCACCACCTTGGTCGGCGCCTTGATCTTGGCGGGCAGGTGTTTCAGCACCTCTGCCACCATCCGCTCAGTCTCGCGGCTGGCGGTGCCGTTGCCGATGGCGATCAGCTCGACGCCATGTTCCGCGATCAGCTTGACGATGGACACCTGCGCCCCGCGCAGATCGTTCTTCGGCTGGAAGGGATACAGCGTTTCGGTGGCCACCAGTTTCCCGGTTGCATCAACCACTGCCGCCTTGACGCCGGTGCGAATGCCCGGGTCCAGCCCGAGAGTCGGCCGCGCACCGGCTGGCGCTGCAAACAGCAGGTCTTTCAGATTGCGCGCAAACACCTGGATGGCGTCTTCCTGCGCACGACCGCGCAGGTCTCCCATCAGCTCCAGCATCATCGACAGCGACAGCTTCACCCGCCAGGCCCAACCCGCGACCTTGCGCAGCCAGATATCCCCCGGCCCGTTGCCGCCCGCGCCCAGCTCCGCCGCAACCATGCCTTCGGCCCGCGCGGCACCTTCTTCCGGCTCCGGCCCCACATCCAGCGTCAGCACGCCCTCGTTTGACCCACGCAGCATCGCCAGCGCCCGGTGCGAGGGCACATCGGCCCAACGCTCGGTATGGGCGAAATAGTCGGAGAACTTGGCGCCCTCCTGCTCCTTGCCCTCGATCACCTTGGCGGTGACCACCGCTTCCTTTTGCAGGAACCCCCGCAACCGCCCCAATAGGGCTGCATTTTCCGTCAACCGCTCGGTCAGGATATCGCGCGCGCCGTTCAGCGCATCCTTCACCGATTCCACCGCCTCGGTAATGTACCCTTCCGCCAGCTTTTCCGGGTCTATGCGGCGGTCGGCCAGAATGGCCTCTGCCAGTGGCTCCAACCCGTTTTCGCGGGCAATCATCGCCTTGGTGCGCCGCTTTGGCTTATAAGGCAGATAGATATCTTCCAGCTGCGCCTTGGTTTCTGCCGTCGCGATTGAGGATGCCAGCGCATCGGTCAGCTTGTCCTGCGATTTCACCGACTCAAGGATCGCCGCCCGCCGCTTTTCCAGCTCACGCAGATACTCCAGCCGTTCCGCCAGCCGGCGCAGCTGGGTGTCGTCCAGACCCCCGGTCGCCTCTTTCCGGTAGCGCGCGACAAAGGGCACGGTGGCGCCTTCGTCCAGCAGCGCGACAGCGGCGCTCACCTGTTTTGCGGCAGCGCCGATTTCCGTGGCAATGGTCTGGCTGATACGGGCGGATGTGTCCAAGGCGGCCTCCTGTTGAACTGCTCGGGCTGCCAGTTCTATCTGCACGCCCTAACCCCGCCAAGAGGGCAAATACCGCCGCGGCAATCCCGTGCCGCCATTGCCCTCTTGCTCCTGCCCGCGCAGAGGCCTAGAACGCTTGCCAACTATAGACATTCGGATACGGCGGAAAACCATGCTCGACCTGACATATGAACTCCCCAAGCCCAAAGTAATCGCGGGCGCCAAGCATGACTGGGAACTGGTCATCGGCATGGAAGTGCATGCCCAGGTCAGCTCCAATGCCAAGCTGTTCTCCGGCGCCTCCACGCGCTTCGGCGCCGAGCCGAACTCCAACGTCGCCTTCGTGGATGCGGCGATGCCGGGGATGCTGCCGGTGATCAACGACTACTGCGTCGAGCAGGCCGTGCGCACGGGTCTTGGCCTCAAGGCCGATATCAACCTGTGGTCCGCCTTTGACCGCAAGAACTATTTTTACCCCGATCTGCCGCAGGGCTACCAAATTTCACAGCTCTATCACCCCATCGTGGGCGAGGGCGAAGTGCTGGTGGAACTGGGCGACGGCACCGCGCGCAATGTGCGGGTGGAACGCATCCACATGGAGCAGGACGCGGGCAAATCGATCCACGACATGGATCCCAACATGTCCTTCGTGGACCTGAACCGCACCGGCGTCTGCCTGATGGAGATCGTCTCTCGCCCCGACATCCGCGGGCCCGAGGAAGCCGCCGCCTATATCGCCAAGCTGCGCCAGATCATGCAGTATCTGGGCACCTGCGACGGCAACATGCAGAACGGCAACCTGCGCGCCGATGTGAACGTCTCGGTCTGCCGCCCGGGCCAGTATGAGAAGTATCAGGAAACCCAGGACTTCTCCCACCTCGGCACCCGCTGCGAGATCAAGAACATGAACTCCATGCGCTTTATCCAGCAGGCCATCGACGTCGAGGCCCGCCGCCAGATCGCCATCATCGAGGCGGGCGGCACCATCGATCAGGAAACCCGCCTGTACGATCCCGACAAGGGCGAAACCCGCTCCATGCGCTCCAAGGAAGAGGCGCATGACTACCGCTATTTCCCCGACCCGGATCTGCTGCCGCTGGAAATCGAACAGGCTTGGGTCGATGATATCGCCGCCAACCTGCCGGAACTGCCGGACGAGAAAAAGGCACGTTTCATCAAGGATTTCGGTCTGTCCGATTATGACGCATCGGTGCTGACCGCCGACGTGGAATCGGCCACCTTCTTTGAGGAAACCGCCAAGGGCCGCAGCGGCAAACTGGCTGCCAACTGGGTGATCAACGAACTCTTCGGCCGCCTGAAGAAGGATGAGGACAAACAGATCACCGACAGCCCGGTCTCCCCGGCGCAACTCGGCGGTATCATTGACCTGATTTCTTCCGATGCGATTTCCGGCAAAATCGCCAAGGACCTGTTCGAGATCGTCTATACCGAAGGTGGCGACCCGGCTCAGATCGTCGAAGAGCGCGGTATGAAGCAGGTGACAGATACCGGCGCCATCGAGGCCGCACTGGACGAGATCATCGCAGCCAACCCCGCACAGGTGGAAAAGGCCAAGGTGAACCCCAAGCTCGCAGGCTGGTTTGTCGGCCAGGTGATGAAAGCCACCGGCGGCAAGGCCAACCCCAAGGCGGTGAATGAGCTGGTGGCCAAGAAACTGGGCGAGTGAGCGCAAGCCGCCAGTCGCAGATCAGACCGAATTGCAGATTGACCAAGGGCGCCCCGGTGGCGCCCTTTTTGGTGCCTGCGCAGGCTGTAACTCAGCCGCCTGTGTCCCCTTTGTGCTGACATCACAGCGCAAGCCCCCGTCATCAAACTGGAATTCCGCCGCGGAATTTGGTTATACTGCAGATCGACTTGCCCATCGACAGGTCCCCGCCCATGGGGAACGCGGACGCTTGACCCCCCGCACGCTTGCGCTAAACCTGCCGTCGACACAGGAGACGTTTATGCAAGCTTTTGAGTACAAGGTTGTTCCCGCCCCCGCCAAGGGCACCAAGGCCAAGGGGGTCAAAACAGCCGAAGCCCGGTTCGCCAATTCCATAGATATTCTGCTTAATGAGATGGCAGCAGAGGGCTGGGAGTATCAGCGCGCGGAGCTTCTGCCCTCAGAAGAACGCAGCGGGCTGACCGGCTCGACCACCAATTGGCGCAACGTGCTGATTTTCCGCCGCGCCTTGCCCGCAACGGCTGAGGACTCGCAGTCCACGGCCATCGCCCAGCTGGCGGCACAGCTCAGCGCCCAGATCGCCACTCAGACCACGGGTCCGGCCATCAGCGAGCCGGCAGATCCGGACACCAAGGACGTCGCAGCCGCCACCGCGGAGCCCGCGGCCGCCAGTCGCCCGGAAACCACCACTGTGCCGACCCTTGGTCCGGCGACCACCACCGCCAACGTACCGCCCACCGCCATTGCCGGTGATCCGGAGGCCCCGGCGGGCGCCATCGCCGTTCCCGGTCGTGGTGCACGTGCGATGATGGCTGATGATGGCGTGGAGGAACTCAGCCCGGTGTCCGGCGTGACCGCCGCACTGAAGGCCCGCGCCACCCTCGCCGCAACGCCGAAAGGCGCCGCAGCCAAACCCGCCGCAAAGGCCGAGCCAAAGCTGACAAAGGCGCAAGACCCCTCCAAAGATCCGGCAGGGAGCTGACCAGCCCCTTACCCGAATTCCCCGCCGACGTTGCCGCTTGGTCACATAGGCGGGGCTTTGCCTGACTTGCCGCGCTAGGCGCCAATATCCAGCGCCAGCGCGTGGATGCGTGGCACAATGTCGCCCAACGCCTGATGCACCGCACGATGCTGCGCGACGCGGCTCATATCCGCAAAGGCCGCGGCCCGGATATGCACGTTGAAATGGCTCTCGCCGCGCCCGTCGTGGCCTGCATGGCCGATGTGTTGATCGCTCTCATCCTCGACCCGCAGCACGCTTGGCGCAAATTCAGCACGCAGGCGGGCCTCAATCTCATCACGAATGCTCATTCTGCCGTGTCCTGCACAAAAATCCCCGTATTAATTTTCCCAGCCCCCTTCAATCTGCCGCCCCTTAGACTAAACTGCTGCCTCCGAGTCGAACAGTTGCGTCTAGAAGGTGCGCCCCATGACCAAGTCAGATCCCTTTGGTTTCGATATGTCCATCCGGTCAGCGAAGAAAAAGAACCCCCGCGGGCGGCGGGCCGCCACCGGCGCGTCCGAAACCTCCCAACGCGTCTGCGACAAGGACGGTTGCAATGAACCCGGCAAATTCCGCGCCCCCAAGGCGCCCGATGTGCTGGATGATTTCTACTGGTTCTGCCAGGAGCACGTGCGCGAATACAACAACAAGTGGAACTTCTTTGAAGGCACCACTGAGGCTGAGATGAACGCCCAGCAGTCCAAGGACAAGGTCTGGGAACGCCAGACCAAACCCATGGGCGACCCGGAGGCACGGGCCTGGGCGCGGCTAGGCATTGAGGATCCGCATCAGGTGCTCGGTCAGAACGCCACTCGCAATCCGGGCCGCTCCGCCCCTGCCGGGCGCCGTCTGCCGCCGACCGAACGCCGCGCGCTTGAGGTGCTGGAGGCCAAGGATGACTGGAGCAAGGCCGACATCCGCAAGGCCTACAAAAAGCTGATCAAAGTGCTGCACCCCGACATGAACGGGGGCGACCGCAGCCAGGAAGAACAGCTGCAAGAGGTGGTCTGGGCCTGGGACCAGATCAAGGACAGCCGCAGCTTCAAGTGAGCCGCAGCACCTAAAGCAAGTTCGTCTCAACGGTGTCTTTGCCGTTTTGAAAACACCAGAAAGCGTCGCGCAAGCGGTGCTTTTTATTTGCCCAATGCTTCGCCTCCCCCAGGTTTTCGCTGATCTGCCTGGCGCCCGTTGACCACCGGAGCGGGGTCGCGCCCACTTCTGGCGTCTTCGACCTGCGCCGAGGTCAGGTCATTGAACCGGTCGAGGAATGCCCGAAAATCGTGTGCATGTGAGAGCCGCTCCGCTGTTATTAGGAGCGATCTTGGCCAAATGGGGAAATCCAAAGACCAGTCGATAGATTTCCCAACACGACTTGCAGTCACGACAAAACAAAAAAGCCACGGCACATTGGTGCCGTGGCTTTTTTGTTTTACGCTGATAGGCGGCTCAGCTGCCCTTGCGCTGCGGTCGCGCGTTGCCGCCGGGCTTCCCGGAAACGGCTGCACGCGCCTTGTTCTTCTTGCTGTTGGGCTTGCCCTTCGGCGGTGGCGGCCCCTTGCGACCGGATTTCCCCGGATTGGACCAATCGCCTTTGGGCTTGCCCGGAACCGCAGGTTTGGCAGGCGCCGACGGCGTTGCCCCCCGGTCCGACGACCCGCGTGCGGTCACCGTGGCTTTGCCGCCCTCACCTGTGCGCTTGGGCTTATCGAAACGGGGCTTGTCGCCATAGGCCGGTTTGTCACCGCGCGGTTTATCGCCATAGGGTTTGCTGGCACGAGGCTTGTCACCATATGGTTTTTCACCACGTGGCTTGTCACCGTAAGCAGGCTTGTCGCCGCGCGGTTTGTCATAGCGGGGCTTGTCGCCATAGGGCTTACGCTCCCCCCGCTCGCCGCCGCGATCTCCACGATCTCCGCGATCCTGTCCACGATGGCCGCGCTTGTCATCGCGGAAACCACCGCCTTCACGCCCCTGCGGGCGTGGAGATTTGGGCAGATCCGGCGCCTTGTCCAGACGGGTGACATTTGCCCCCTCTTCCAGACCGTCATGTTTCACTGCGCCCCAGAAGCTTTCGGCGCTGCCTTCGCGCACTTCCACATAGCTTTGGTCAAACTGGACCCGGATCGCGCCGATATCATCCTTGGTCAACCCACCGGCATTGCACAGCGCAGGCAGCAGTCGGCGCGGCTCGGCACCAGCCTTACGGCCACCGCTGACGGCAAACCACACGGACGGACCAAAGGGCGCGCGTTCTTGGCGCTCACGTTTGTCGTGCTGCGGATCGCTCAGCTCCTCAGGCGCGCTGTGGCGATCGTGGAACAGACGCAGATAGGCGGCGGCCAGCTGCTCGGGCGAGAACCGCTCAACCAGCTCTGCCACAGGGGCGGTCTCATTTTCGCTGACCGGTTCGCTCCAGGCCTTGTCGCCCAGAAGGCGCTCAAAGTCGCGGGTGCGGACATCATCGGCACTGGGGGCCGGGCTGGTCTCTGCCGTGATCTTGGCCGACCGCAACAGGCGCAGGGCCTTGCCCTTTGCCTTTGGTGGCACGATCAGCGCGGACACGCCCTGACGCCCGGCACGGCCAGTACGGCCCGACCGGTGCAACAGCGTCTCATGGCTGGATGGCAGATCCGCGTGAATGACCAGATCCAGCTTCGGAAGGTCGATCCCGCGCGCCGCCACATCCGTTGCCACGCAGACCCGCGCGCGCCCGTCCCGCAGGGACTGCAGCGCGTTGGACCGCTCCGCCTGGGACAGCTCGCCGGATAGGGCAACCACGGAAAATCCGCGATTGCTCAGCCGTGTGGTCATCCGATTCACCACCGCGCGGGTGTTGCAGAACACAATGGCATTGGGCGACTCGTGGAAACGCAGCACGTTAATGACCGCATTCTCAACATCCCGCTGCGCCACGGCCAGCATCTGGTATTCGATATCGGCGTGCTGCGAGGCTTCCGCCACGGTTTTGATGCGCTGGTGATCCTTCAGATAGGTCTCCGCCAGCCGCGCAATGCCCGCAGGCACGGTGGCCGAGAACATCAGGGTCCGGCGCTCTTCCGGGGACTCGCCCAGAATGAACTCAAGGTCTTCGCGGAAGCCCAGATCGAGCATCTCATCGGCTTCGTCCAGCACCACGGCGCGGACCTGCGACAGATTGATGGAGCCGCGCATAATGTGGTCGCGCAGACGCCCGGGGGTTGCCACAACAATATGGGCGCCACGTTCCAGCGCGCGCCGCTCATCGCGCATATCCATACCGCCAACGGTGGAGACCACATGCGCGCCTGCTTCGGCATAAAGCCAGCCAAGTTCGCGTTTGACCTGCAACGCCAATTCGCGGGTCGGCGCAATAACCAGTGCCAGCGGCAGATCGGCACGGTCCAGTTTCTCGGCGTCGCCCAACAATGTGGGGGCCATCGCCAGGCCAAAGCCTACGGTTTTGCCGGATCCGGTCTGTGCCGACACCAGAAGGTCGGACTGATCCAGCTCGGCTGCGGTGACGGCCTCTTGCACGGGTGTCAAATGCTCGTAGCCGCGCGCCTGAAGCGCTTGTTCGAGTGCTGTTTTCAAGATTTCATTTCGCTTGCTGCGGGGCGCGCCGCCAGAGGGCACGCCGATATCGGGAATGTCCCCGACTGCGCAGGAACGCGGATGGCATCATCCAAGTGCGCGCTGATATCGGCTTTGCCCCCTGTTGTACAGGGTTCATTTGCCCATCAGGGCGCCGCAGACCGCCCGTAGACGCAACCCCGCTATGCGTTTGCAGCGACATCCCACAGCGCCGCCGCCCTTCAGCACAACACGCGTTAGGCGGAGGAAACATAGCGCGTCCGGTAGCGAGGACAGCCCCCATAGGGCCAGTTTTGATCCAAACGTCACGACAGCTGGTCAAACCCGGTCATGGCCCCTTGCGATTGCAGACAAGATCAGGCACCAATCCAGCGGATTGCCCGCAGCCAACGGACGCTGCGCGGATGAGGATAAGGATCGACTGCGATGACCGACGGTTTGCTGGATATGAACGCGAAACCCACCGAGACCTTTTCGGTGCGCGATGTGTTCGGAATTGATACGGATATGACCGTCAAGGGCTTCGCCGAAGGCTCTGACCGGGTTCCGGCTCTGGACCCCACCTACAAATTCGATCCCGAAACAACACTGGCCATTCTTGCAGGCTTCAGCCACAACCGCCGCGTGATGATCCAAGGCTACCACGGCACCGGTAAGTCGACCCATATCGAACAGGTTGCCGCCCGCCTGAACTGGCCCTCCGTGCGGGTGAACCTCGACAGTCACATCTCCCGGATCGACCTCATTGGTAAGGACGCGATCAAGCTGCGCGACGGCAAGCAGGTCACCGAATTCCACGAGGGCATCCTGCCCTGGGCCCTGCGCAATCCGGTTGCCATCGTGTTTGACGAATATGATGCCGGCCGCGCCGACGTGATGTTCGTGATCCAGCGGGTGCTGGAGCATGACGGCAAGCTGACGCTGCTGGACCAGAACGAAATCATCACCCCGAACCCCTACTTCCGCCTGTTTGCCACCGCCAACACCGTGGGCCTTGGGGACACTACCGGGCTCTACCACGGCACCCAGCAGATCAACCAGGCCCAGATGGACCGCTGGTCGCTGGTGGCGACACTGAACTACCTCAGCCATGATGCCGAAGCGGCCATCGTGCTGTCCAAGGCGCCGCATTACAACACTGCCGAGGGGCGCAAGACCATCTCCCAGATGGTGACCGTCGCCGACCTCACCCGGACCGCCTTTATGAACGGCGACCTCTCCACTGTGATGTCGCCCCGGACCGTGATCAACTGGGCACAGAACGTCGAGATTTTCCGCGATGTGGGCTATGCCTTCCGCCTGTCGTTCCTGAACAAATGCGACGAGCTGGAACGCCAGACCGTGGCCGAGTTCTACCAGCGCTGCTTTGACGAAGAGCTGCCCGAAAGCGCTGCCAGCGTGAGCTTGGGGTGACGCCATTTTTCGTCATAGCAGCTATTTGGGTCGCGCTTGACGCAGTCTGGTTGTTTGACAAAACTGGTTGGAAGAAGACTGCCCCGTCAGCGATGACGGGCAGTCAACACAGTCATTTGATACGGCTGCGTTGGGAGTACGCCCTTTTGTTCCTGACGGTGTCGATCTGGAGTGCGTTCAATGGCTAAAAAGCCCAACGATAACCCCGCCGATCCGTTCAAGAAGGCGCTGGCCGAAGCCACCAAGGTGATGGCCGACGACCCGGAATTGAACGTGTCCTATTCCGTTGACCCGGCTGGAATGTCCGGGGACAGCATGCGGCTGCCGCAGGTCTCCCGCCGGATGAGCCGGGAAGAAGTGCTGCTGGCCCGTGGCACCGCCGACGCACTGGCGCTGCGCCACAAATTCCACGACACCGCCACCCATGCCCGCTACGCCCCACCCGGCGATATGGCGCGGGACCTCTATGAGGCGCTGGAGTCCGCCCGCTGCGAGGCGATGGGCGCGCGGCACATGCCCGGCACCGCCTCCAATATTGACGTCAAGATCCAGAACGAGGCCCTGCGCAAGGGCTATGACCAGATCAAATCCGCAACCGAGGCGCCGTTGGCCGTCTCGGCCGGCTACCTGATCCGCCATCTGGCCACTGGCCGCCCCATGCCCGAAGCTGCTGCCAATGTCATGGAACTCTGGCGCGGGTTTATTGAACAGCAGGCCGGTGAAACACTGGCCAACCTTGACGACACTATCGAGGATCAGGCCACCTTTGCCAAATTCGCCCGCCAGGTGATCACCGATCTTGGCTATGGCGATCAGCTGGGTGAGGACCCGGACCAGCTCGACGATGAGCAGGAAAACGACGCTGAAGAGGACGCTGAGGAGCAGCAGGACCCCGACAGCAACGGTCAGGACGATTCCGACGAGGAGGAAGCCGACGCCAACCCCGAGCAGGCTCAGGAACAGCAGCAGGACGAGAGTCAGGCGCAGGTCTCCATGGATGAAATGGCGGATGATGAACTCGCCGAAGACACCGAAATGCCCGATGGTGAGGCACCGCTGGACCCACCCCCGCCGCCAGCTGTGTCGGAGGCGGATCCCGACTATAAGGTGTTCAACGATGCCCATGACGAGGAAATCGCCGCCGAGGACCTCGCCGAACCTGCCGAGCTGGAGCGTCTGCGTGCCTATCTCGATCAACAGCTGGAACCGCTGAAAGGTGCTGTTTCTCGGCTGGCCAATAAATTGCAGCGCCGCCTTCAGGCGCAGCAGAACCGCTCTTGGGAGTTTGATCTGGAAGAGGGCATTCTGGATGCCGGTCGTCTGGCCCGTGTGGTCGCGAACCCCACCACGCCCTTGTCGTTCAAACGCGAGAAAGACACCGAATTCCGCGACACCGTGGTGACATTGCTCCTCGATAACTCCGGCTCCATGCGGGGGCGCCCGATCTCCATCGCCGCGATCTGCGCCGATGTTCTGGCCCGCACGCTGGAACGCTGCAACGTGAAGGTCGAAATCCTCGGCTTTACCACCCGCGCCTGGAAAGGTGGCCTGGCCCGCGAGGCCTGGCTCAATGAGGGTCGTCCGCAATTGCCCGGCCGCCTCAACGACCTGCGCCACATCATCTACAAAGGCGCCGATGCGCCGATGCGCCGGACCCGTGACAACCTTGGCCTGATGATGAAAGAGGGCCTCCTGAAGGAAAACATCGACGGTGAGGCGCTGGAATGGGCGCACCGCCGCATGATCGCGCGGCAAGAGGCGCGCAAAATCCTGATGGTGATTTCCGATGGTGCGCCGGTGGATGACAGCACCCTGTCGGTGAACCCGGCCAACTATCTGGAAAAACACCTGCGCGATGTAATCGCCATGGTGGAGCGGCGCAAGCAGGTCGAACTGCTGGCCATCGGCATCGGCCATGACGTGACCCGCTACTATGACCGCGCCGTCACCATCACCGATGTTGAACAGCTGGCAGGTGCCATGACCGAACAGCTCGCCGCGCTGTTTGACAGTGATCCGCGCGCCCGTGCCCGCGTCATGGGCATCAAACGCGCCAGCTGATCCGATCTGTCAGCCGTCCCTTCTTACCAAAGCCCCGCCAACCGTGCGGGGCTTTGTGTTACAGGGGTTGCGGGAAGCCGCCGGATTTGGAACAAGTATTCGCGACAGAGCGCGCCATGATTGCCGCGTCATTTCCTTGTTCCCGCCGACGTCGCGCAACACCCTCCCGGAAGGGCCGGTCGCTGCGCTCTGACCGACCGTCGCGGACCACCCGAAACAGATGGAGGGAGCCGATGTTCCAGACCTTTGACGTAGTGACCCGCCCGGACCAAGGCCCGCCCCGGCTCAACGCGCTGCGCGCGGAGATGCAACAGGAGGCGCTGGACGGCTTTCTGGTGCCCCGCGCCGATGCCCATCAGGGCGAGTATGTTGCCCCCGGCGATGAGCGGCTGGCCTGGCTCACTGGCTTCACCGGTTCGGCCGGTTTCTGCGCCGTGTTGCGCGACATCGCAGGCGTCTTCATAGACGGGCGTTACCGCACGCAGGTGAAACAGCAGGTGGCAGAGGTCTACACCCCGGTCCATTGGCCAGAGGTGCAGCTCGCCGACTGGCTGAAAGAACAGCTGCCAGAGGGCGGACGCATCGGCTATGACCCCTGGCTGCATTCCGCGAGCCAGATCCAAGCGCTGACCGCATCACTGGGCGACCATGGTTTTGACTTCGTCCAATGCGACAATCTGGTGAACCGCATCTGGCCCGATCAGCCCGCTCCGCCCATGCAACCCGTCATCGCCCATCCTGTTGACTACGCAGGCACAACCGCCGCCGCCAAGATCACCTCTCTGGCCGAGGGGCTGCGCAACGCGGGTCAGAGCGCGGCGGTGATCACCCTGCCTGACAGCATCATGTGGCTGTTGAACATCCGTGGCAGCGATATCGCTCACAACCCGGTCGCCCACGGTTTTGCCATTCTGCACGCCGACGCGCGGGTGGATCTGTTCATGGCCGCAGAAAAGCTGGCTGACGTCACCGCACATCTCGGCCCGGATGTGTCCGTGCAAACGCCTGCGGCCTTCCTCCCGGCAGTGGCGGACCTTGCTCAGGGCCCGAACGCAGCCGTCGCGGCAGACCTGACCACCCTGCCCCAGATCGTCGCCGATCAGCTCGGTGATGCGCTGGTCGCAGCCGGTGATCCCTGCGCTTTGCCCAAGGCCCGCAAATGCGCCGCCGAGATCGAGGGCAGCGCCGCCGCTCATCTGCGCGACGGGGCCGCTGTGGTCGAAACCCTCGCCTGGCTCGATGCGCAGCCCGCCGGCAGCGTCACCGAAATCGACGTGGTCAAACACCTCGAAGCGGAGCGCCGCAAGGATCCCAAACTGCGCGACATCAGCTTTGAGACCATCTCCGGCACCGGCCCCAACGGCGCAATCATTCACTACCGCGTCAGCGAGGACAGCAATGCCACGCTGGACGACGGCCACCTTCTGGTGCTCGACAGCGGCGGGCAATATCTGGACGGCACCACCGACATCACCCGCACCCTCGCCATAGGCACCCCACCGCAGGACGCCCGGGAGGCCTATACCCGCGTCCTTCAGGGTATGATTGCCATGTCGCGGCTGCGCTGGCCCAGAGGTCTCGCCGGGCGCGACATCGAAGCGGTGGGCCGAATGCCGCTCTGGCTGGCCGGACAGGATTTCAACCATGGGCTGGGCCACGGGGTCGGTGCCTTTCTCAGCGTTCACGAGGGCCCGCAGCGGCTCAGCCGCTCTGGCACCGTTCCCCTGGACCCCGGCATGATTCTGTCCAATGAGCCGGGATATTACCGGGAAGGCGCTTTTGGTATTCGCATTGAAAACCTGTTGGTGGTAGAACCGGCGCCTGAGCTGGACAGTGCTGACGCAGACCGCGAGATGCTGAGCTGGCGCACCCTGACCTACGCCCCGCTGGACCGGCGACTGATTGTCGCAGAGATGCTCACAACGGCAGAGCGGGACTGGGTGAACACCTATCATGCGGCTGTGGCCGACAAGATTGGACCCAACGTAACAGCCCCGGCGCGACGCTGGCTGGATGCCGCTACGGCACCGCTGTGATACCGCAGTGTTACAACCAAAGACGATATTGATCCGTGACGAACGACGTGAAGGAAAAGACCATGACAAAGATCCAAATTCGCAAGGCAGCCGGCACCTGGGTGGTGCGCTCCGGGGGCGCTGTGCTCGGCGAGAGCAGCAACGCGCTTGAGCTGAGCGAGGGCGATCTGGCGCCCGTCATTTATTTTCCGCGCGGCGACATCGCAACCGCCTTCCTCGATCGCAGTGACAAAACCACCCATTGCGCGGGCAAGGGCGACGCCAGCTACTATTCCATCGTGAACAAATCCTCGGTGACCGAAAACGCCGTCTGGAGCTATGAAGATCCGATCGCTGCGGTGGCCGAGATCAAGGATCACCTCGCCTTTGTCACCGGAGACACGGTCAAGGTTGAGCAGATCTGAGGCCTGAATATCATCAGCGGAATTACGCTGCTAACACGTTACAGGCGTCCCATATCGGGGCGCCCCATTTATGGGTAAGCAAGCTTTCGCCGACATTTCCGGTGGCCTGAGACCGCCAAACAGAACCGTCTCAGGATCTTCGGCAGGCCGTGCGAAATCAGGAACTCACAGCGCGGCACGGCACAAGGCTGGGCACAGAGCGACACGATTCAATCGGCAGCAGGCCGCGGGCAGATAGCCTTGGCCGTAAAGACCCGCAACAAAACGCACGTATAACGATCATTTTGATTGCTATGTCGTTTTCTTTATCCGGGCCGTTTTTTAGATCCTTTGAAGCAGACCTAAAAAGATAGAAATAGTACCAATTAACAAACCGAAATAGGCCAACTGAAACACTGTGCCTGTCAGCTGAGGATAGTCTGGCACAGATGCTCACGCGCCGCCTCGACCGACTCGCCTGTACAGAACATCTGCGCATCCCGAGCACTTTGAACAACATAGTCGATCAGGGCCTCATAGGAGGCCCGCTCGTTTTCCTGCTCTACTGCCTTCGCCACGTGTTCAGCCTCTGCTGGGCTGATTTTATTGTGTTGCATGTTTTCACTTCCGAAGAATGATCACTATTAGCCTTATGTTAACCATAATTAAGCGGTCGCGCCGACAAAGGTTAAAATTACTTAAGGAAAAAACCGACCACCCGTTTCAGAAATATCACATATTCAAGATCGTCTTTTGCGGGTAAACATGTCTTTGAGCGACTCCTTTGCCGGAAATGTCGCAAACCGGCACTAAGCTGCCGCAGCTTTCAGCCGTCAACTGTGCTCTTCGGCAGCCGCTGCGGCCAATGCGCGATTGTAGGCCTTGAGCGAATCAACGTGGTAAAGAGCGCCGATGAGATTCGGCGGATTGTCGCCACCGCCCCCCTCAGCCAGCACCGGCAGATAGTCAATTTCGGCCCGATCGAAGACCGGCATCGCTGCTTCCAGCGAGGCAGAGGCACGGATCGAAAGCCCATGTTCAATCAACACGGTGCAGTCTTCGGCGCTGGCACAGCGCGGATCCCCCATCGGCCGCATCACCGCACCTGCGCGCAGCATCGACAGCAGATAGGCCTGCGGACCTGCGGCACAGTGGATATTGCGCCGCTCCAGCTGGGTGAGGAAGAACGACCGATCCACAATACGTGAGGCCAGCGCTGTCGATATCGACACCGCCACCATCACCGCCAGGCCAATTTGCCAGTCGCCGGTCAGCTCAAACACAATCAACGTGGTGGAAATCGGTGCCCCCAGAACAGCCGCCGCCACCGCCCCCATTCCGGCAAAGGCATAAAGCGTGTGCGTCCCCGAGACATCCGGCAACACCGCCGTAGCAATTAACCCAAAGGCCAATCCGGTCAACGCGCCCACCATCAGCGAGGGCGAAAACACCCCGCCCCCCATGCGTCCGCCCATGGTGATCGCCACAGCGGCGGTCTTGACCACCGTAAAGAGGATCGTCTGATGCAACACCAACGCCCCTGTCAGCGCCAAAACCGTGGTCTCATAGCCGACACCGATAATATGGGGAAACCAGACCGCAATCATGCCCAGCAGCAGACCCGACGCTGCCGGGCGCAGCCAGCGCGGCAGCTGTAGCCGGTCCTGCAGCGCATTGCCGATCTGCTCGGCAAAGAAGATTGAGCGCATCAGCACCACCGCCACCAACCCGCAAATCAGGCCCAGCATCAGAAACGCCGGCAACTCGACATAAAACTGCAGCGCACCCGGCGTGATCAGATCAAATTCGGTCACATCGCCGTATTCCAGCCGGTTGATCACCGTCCCGGCGACCGAGGCAATCACAATCGGCGCAAAGGCATGGACCGCAAAATGGCGCAGAACCACCTCCAAGGCAAAGAGCGCCCCGGCGATCGGCGCATTGAAACTGGCGGAGACAGCCGCCGCCACTGCACAGCCCAGAAGATCGCGCCCAGTGATGCCATCGGCCTGAATGCGGTTGCTGACCCAGGTCGAAATTACCCCGGCCATATGGACCACCGGTCCCTCCCGCCCGGTTGAACCTCCGGTACTGAGTGTCAGAAAGGATGCACAGGCCGAGGCCAGCCCGGCGCGCATCTCGACCCGGCCATCGCCAAGGGCTGCCCCCTCGATCACATCCGCAACCGAGCGCACGCGGGCGTCAGGAGTGAACCGGTGCAAGATCAACCCGACCACCAACCCGCCCAGCGTTGGAATCGCCATGAGCCAGTACCACGGCATGTCCTGCGCAAAACTATGCAGAAAATTCACATCTTCCGCGCCGTAGACCCAAGCCTGAAACGCCGTGATCCCTTTGCGAAAGAACAGCGCCGCAAACCCGGCGGCGATACCGATCAGAAGAGCGATGAACCAGAATTGAATCTGGCTTGGCCCACGGTGGCGCAACACCCTCCAGACATCCCGCGCCGCGGCAATGCCCTGAGTAAACTGGGCAGAAATAACGGAGCGAATGGTCTGTGGCATGAACCCGATTGTCCCGGTGTCGTTCTTGTCTCGTTCGGCGGCAGACTATCGGTTGGGTGGTTAAACCATCGTGAAAACTCAACCGCTTACGGCCGCCTGAGCGACAGTTTTACTTCAGCCCGTCAGCAGCGCCTTGGCGGCTGCGCGGGCCTCTGGGGTGATTGTATCACCGGAAACCATCCGCGCCAGCTCATCAACGCGCTCGCCCTCATCCAGAGGCACCACCTGCGACAGCGTCTGGCCGTCGATCACCTGTTTCTGCACCCGCCAGTGATGCGCGCCCTGTGCGGCAACCTGCGGTGAATGGGTCACCACCAGAACCTGACTGCCCTCAGCCAGCGATTTCAGCCGCCGTCCCACAGCATCGGCGGTGGCACCGCCAACTCCGCGGTCGATCTCATCGAAGATCATTGTTTGGTTGCCGGTCTCACCGCGCAGACACACTTTTAGGGCCAGCAGGAAGCGACTGAGCTCACCGCCCGAGGCGATCTTGTTCAGTGGCCCTGCCGGCGCGCCCGGATTGGTTGCCACGGTAAAGGCGACAGCGTCCTTGCCCTCCGGCCCCGGCTCAGCATCGGTGAGCCGTGTTTCAAACACTGCCCGCTCCATCTTCAGCGGCGCCAGCTCCGCCATCACCGCCGTGTCCAGTGCAGCAGCTGTTTCGCGGCGCGCTGCCGACAGCTGCGCGGCAGCGCCTGCATAGGCAGCCTCAGCCTCGGCCAATGCGGCCTCCTGATTGGCCAGATCCTGATCACCTGCGTCAACTGCCGCCAGTTTCCGGCGCAGCGTCTCGGCATAGCCACCCAGATCATCCGGTAGCACATCATGCTTGCGTGCCAGCGCCCGGATCGCAAAGAGGCGCTCCTCGCTCTCCTCCAGCTCACCGGGGTTGAAATCCAGCCCATCCAGCACCCGGGCAACGCCGTCCTGCGCCTCGCCCAGTTCAATCATCGCTCTGAGCAACGCGGCAATTGGCGCATCCAGCGCATTTTCCGCCTGATCCGAAACCCCTTCCAGCCAGCGCTGCGCATCACCCAATGCCGCCTCGGCCCCATCTGTCAGAATACCCTGCGCACGTTGGATATCACCGCGAATGCGTTCGGCAGACTGCATCTCACGGCGGCGCTGATCCAGCGCGGCATCCTCGCCAGGTTGCGGGTCCAGCGCGTCCAGTTCTGCGACCGCATGGCGCAGAAAGTCCTCCTCGGCGCGGATGGCCTCCAGCGCGACACGGGTTTCCTCGACGGCCTTGCGTGCCCGGCTGGCGGTGGCCCAGCGATCGCGCACGGTGGCCAACATGTCGCCCAGCCCCGCAAATTCATCCAGCATGGCGCGGTGGCCGCGCGGGTTCAGCAGCCCCCGGTCGTCATGTTGCCCATGTAGCTCCAGCAGAGTGTCGGACAGCGCCCTGAGCACCTCACCGGAACAGCGCCGGTCGTTGACCCAGGCGGTCTTGCGCCCCTCAGCGGTGTTCACCCGGCGCAACAACAGCGTGTCGCCACCGGGCAGTCCGGCTTCCGCCAGCACCGCATGGGCAGGATGGTCCGGGGTCAGGTCGAACTCTGCCAGAACCTCGCCCTGTTTGGCGCCCTGGCGCACCAGTTCGGCCCGCCCGCGCCAGCCCAGAACAAACCCAAGCGAATCCAGCAGGATGGACTTACCGGCGCCGGTTTCCCCGGTCAGCACGTTCAATCCCGGCTGAAAATTCAGCTCAAGATGGTCGATAATCAGAATATCGCGGATATCAAGCGCGCGCAGCATGGCCCGGCCCCATTGCGGACGTGGCGATTACAGCCACTGCCCCTTGATGGACTGACGGTAGATCTGGCTCAACCAGTTGTTGCCGACATCGCGCATTTTCAGCCCGTTGTCTGTCAACAGCTTGAAGCTGTCCTCATACCATTCGGTCGATTGATAGTTATGGCCCAGAATGGCACCGGCGGTCTGCGCTTCATTCACCAGCCCCAGCGACAGATAGGCCTCAACCAAGCGGTGCAGCGCCTCTGCGGTATGGGTGGTGGTCTGGAAATCCTCGACCACGACGCGGAACCGATTCACCGCAGAAGTATAATGCCCCTTGCGCAGGTAGTAGCGACCGATCTCCATTTCCTTGCCCGCCAAATGGTCAAAGGCGAGGTCGAATTTCAGGATCGCTGAACTGGCATATTCACTGTCGGGATAGACTTCGATCACAGTGCGCAGCGATTGCAGCGCCTGAAAGGTTAGCCCCTGATCGCGGCCAACTTCGTCGATCTGGTCATAATAGCTCAGCGCCAGCAGATACTGCGCATAAGCGGCATCTTCCTCGGTCGGGTAGAAGTCGATATAGCGCTGCGCCGCAGCGCGGCTGTCCTCATAGTCCCGGCCCAGATGGTAGGCGTAGGCCTGCATGATCAGGGCCTGTTTAGCCCAGGACGAATAGGGATAAAGACGTTCAATCTCGGAGAAATAGAAGGCCGCATCCTCGGTCCGGTTACGCTCCATCTCGAACTCACCACGTTCGTAGATCTGCTCCGGTGTAAAGCCCTCAAGCGGTTGCGAACTCTTGGCCGCGCCCCCATCTCCGCCGCATCCCGAAAGCGCAGCTACGAGTAGAACCGCGCCGATGGTTTTGGCTGCCGCCCCCATGCCGATCATGTCCGCCTAACCTCACCGTCATTTACTTACGGGTGTGAACCCCGGTTCTGCCCGGTCTAGCACATTCAACTGACGTGCAAAACGTCTTTAACCGATTTCCAGCCCACTTGGCAGAGAAAGCGCGGCGGGGTCAAGAGTGCGAAGTGGCCCAGCACCGAGCCGTGGGAGGATCGCGCCCACAATGCAATGAAATCCCAAACTGTCAAAACAAGGTGAAACCGGCGAGGCGCAGCAGCTGCTGGCGCAAGGCACCACTAACAGTGTGATCTTCGAACCGCCCCGCCCCTCAAGGGTCTGTGCCTAAGAACGGCTCGAAGATCTCCCCCCGGTGCCCTCGGTGCAAGCTGCTCCGGTCGGGCTGCGCCAACGCATAGGCCTGTATAGAAGCGGACTGAGGTGCAGCCTGTGCCCGGCACGCCTGCTGCTTCACTCTGTCCGAAGATGACCGAAGTGCTGTCGTTGCAGCGCACGGTCCGGTTGGCGCCGGGTGCGCCCCGATTGCCGGGGGAACCCAGATCGAACGTCAACCCCCCAGTCGACGTTTCCGCCCGATAGCCTCAATTCAATTACGCAACGCGGCGCGCGTCGGTCGGGATCTCCGCCCAGACCAACCCCTGCCCGGGCAGGCGCGCTGTCATCGCGGTATCGCAGGTCACCTGACGCACGGCGCCGGGCGTTGCAAACACGGCCCGAAGCAATGTGTTGGTCAGCGAATGACCGGCACGGTCGCCAATGTAATGGCCAAACACAGGACCACCGGCCAGCGACAGATCGCCAAGCGCATCCAGCATCTTGTGGCGCACCGGCTCATCCGCGTGGCGCAACCCCAGACCGCTTTGGACTTCGGGACCGTCAAACACCACTGCGTTTTCACCAGGAACACCCCCCAGCGCCAGACCATTGGCCTGCATGCTTTCGACGTCAACACGACGGCAGAAGGTGCGGCTGTCACAAAGCTCACGTGCGAAGGCGCCATTGCGCAGATCCAGTGTCTTGCTCTGACGCCCGATGGCAGCCTCGGCAAAATCGATGTGGAATTCGATGGTCAGACGGTTGCTCGGCAACAGGGTCGCTGTAGCGCCGTCGTGGCTGACGCTCACTGGCTTCAGGATTTGATAGGCGGTGACAGGCGCAGCAAGGCGCTGAATGCCAGTCTGCATGATGCCGCGAACAAAATAGGCCGAAGACCCATCCATGATCGGCACTTCCGGGCCGTCGAGATCAATCATCGCATTGTGGATGCCACAGCCTGCCAGCGCGGCCATGATGTGTTCTACGGTGGAGACCGCAACGCCGGAGGCGTTGACCAAACGTGTGCAGAGCGGCGTCCGCTCGACCCGGTCCCAAAGCGCAGGAACCAAAGTGTTGCCCAAGGCAATGTCAGTGCGCCGGAAGCAGATACCGTGCCCTGCTGCAGCAGGCTTCAGGATCATGCGAACGGGTTTGCCGGAGTGGAGGCCCACCCCGTCAAATGTCACTGATGCTTTAAGCGTATTCTGCACGTTGGCCTCATTCCGTATGGGAGGGCCGCAGTCTTGGCCCTTGTTGCGGAACAGAGGTAAGGTGTCAGTCCGTTAGGCTCAACTCAATCTTTGTAACGGAATGAAACATCCCTGTAACAGATAGGCAAAACACTGCCCAATCGACAACAACCCCTTGATAAAAAACGAAAAAAGGCCGCCAGATGGCGACCTTTTTATCATATATGTGATCAACTCAGTTGGCTTGACGGCGCAGGAATGCCGGAATTTCGATACGTTCCTGCTCCGGGTTGGCCTGACGCTGCGGCTGGGCAGCCGGGGCCGCCTGCTGGCCCTGATGCGCAACTTGGGGCTGATGCATCGGCGCCTGTTGAACCGGGGACTGCTGCACTGGCGGCTGCTGGCGCGTCGGCTGCTGCGGCTTGGCAGGCTGGCCTTCAGCGGCGCTGCCAGTCATGCGGTGGATCAGAGAGTTCAGGCCAAAACGGCGCTGTTCCTGACCTGCTGCAGCGGGCTGGTGCTGAGGCTGGTGCTGCTGCACCTGCTGAGGCTGCGGCGCACGCGGCTGAACCGCATCAATCGAGGGACGCTGCTGCATAGGCGGCTGCTGGACCTGCTGTTGCATCGGCTGCTGAGGCTGCGCACGCTGTGCGGCGGCCTGAAGACGCACGATCGCCTCAGGCGACGGGGTGCCGGGCGCAGGTGCCTTCGGCGCGACAAAGCTTTCGGCCTGAGTGCTGCCCACATCTGCTTGCGGCTGGAATTCCGGCGCAGGCGTGCCCTGATAGGCCGGTGCTGGCAGACCATCGGCGCCCAGTTGTTCGCCTGCGTCTTCCAGAACCTCTTCGTAGTGGCCCTCCGCAGCGGCCTGACCGTCATCGAATTCCGAGAACAGCGACGGTTCTTCCTGCGCTGCGGCAACCGGCTCTGCGGTGGCGGCCACGGGCTGCTCGACCGGGGTGCTCAGCTCCAGCGGCGCGGCGCTGCGGGTTTCTTCAACGCTTACGGTCTGTTTCAGCGGCGCGGACATCGGACGACGCGGCACCGGAATGTCGGAGTGGACGTCAACCGCATCAATACCCGTGGCAACCACGGAAACGCGCATCTTGCCTTCCATCTCAGTGTCGAGGGTAGAGCCAACGATGATGTTTGCGTTCGGGTCGACCTCTTCGCGAATGCGGTTGGCCGCTTCGTCCAGTTCAAACAGGGTCAGATCATGGGCGCCGGTGATGTTGATCAGAACACCCTTCGCGCCTTTGAGGCTGATTTCATCCAGGAGCGGGTTGGCAATGGCCTTCTCGGCGGCCTGCACGGCGCGATCTTCGCCCTCGGCCTCGCCGGTGCCCATCATTGCCTTGCCCATCTCGTCCATCACGGCGCGCACGTCCGCAAAGTCGAGGTTGATGAGACCGGGGCGAACCATCAGGTCAGTCACACCCTTAACACCCTGATAAAGAACGTCATCCGCCATGGAGAACGCCTCGGTGAAGGTGGTTTTTTCATTGGCCAGACGGAACAGGTTCTGGTTCGGAATAATGATCAGCGTATCGACGACCTTCTGCAGGGCTTCGACACCCTCCTCGGCCTGACGCATCCGCTTGTTGCCTTCGAACTGGAACGGCTTGGTGACAACACCGACGGTTAGCACACCCAGTTCACGGGCGGCCTGCGCGATGATCGGCGCCGCGCCGGTGCCGGTGCCGCCACCCATACCTGCGGTGATGAAGCACATATGCGCCCCCGCGAGGTGATCCACGATCTGTTCGATACTCTCTTCAGCGGCAGCAGACCCGACCGAAGGGCGCGCGCCCGCGCCCAGACCTTCGGTCACCTTGATGCCCAGCTGAACGCGGCTCTTGGAGGCGCTTTGCTGCAGCGCCTGCGCGTCGGTGTTGGCGACGACAAAGTCCACGCCATCCAGCTGTTTGTCGATCATGTTGTTGACGGCATTGCCGCCTGCCCCGCCGACGCCAAACACGGTAATCCGGGGCTTCAGCTCTTCCTGGCCGGGCATCGAAAGGTTCAAGGTCATGCTCGTTCCGCCTGTGTTTATCAGCCCTCCCGCAAGGGCCTATTCCTGTCCATCTTTGCGACAATCCTACCGCGCAGCACGAGTCGCGTCATCCAAAAAAGCGCTATTTTCCACAAAATATAGACATAGTATTGTCTAATTTCGCGACATTTCGCCGATTTTGGCAAATGCTGTGGAAAGCCACGCAACACACCACAACATGACGTCAGCCCCCGAAAACCAAAGCCCTCGAAAGCACATCTCGTCACTGATACTGGTGGCCACTGCTCGGCCTACATGCGCCGCATGATGCGGTCGTTATCGGAATATTAACGCGGCGGGATTTCGCTGTCACCCGCGAAACCGCCTTGCCAGCGAAGTTTTTCGTTAACATTTGATTAATGAAAGCCCTGCAACCACAGGTCCCGAGGTGACGGCAGGCCCTTGTCAGCCCTGCCGGGCACCACCGCTCACCAGTTGTCGCGGAACCATTTGACCGCCCGCTTCAAGGTGCCGCTGGCGTTGCGATCCACCGGCATTTCAAAATCCCACCACTCATCCTGTGGATGGGCAGCAAACAGGCTGAGACCAACGGCGGAGGCAAAGCCGGGACCGGTCGCCGATTGCGGCAGGCCGTGGACGCGCAAAGGCCGGCCAAGCCGCACCTGCTGCCCCAGAACACGGCTCGCCAACCCGTCCAGACCCATGATCTGGCTGGACCCACCGGTCAGCACGATCTGCTGGCTCGGCAGGCTGTCAAACCCAGCCGCATCCAGACGCGCACGGACCTCTTCGAGGATCTCCTCAACACGCGGACGCATGATGCCGATCAACTCGGCCCGGCTGACTGTGCGGCGATCATGCTCCCAATCGCCGGTGTCGGCATGGATGTCGATCATCTCGCGGTCATCCGCGCCAGTGGCATGCACCCCGCCATGGAAGGTCTTGATCCGCTCCGCATTGGCGGTCGGAACCCCCAGACCCATGGAGATATCGCTGGTGATGTGATCGCCACCCATACGCACCGCATCGGCATAAATCATATGTTTCTTCATGAAGACCGAAATCGAGGTCGAGCCGCCGCCCATATCGATGCAGGCCGCCCCCAGTTCCTGCTCATCCTCAACCAGCGCGGCAAAGCCGGAGGCATAGGCAGAGGAGGCAATTCCCGCCAGTTCCAGATCGCAGCGCTGGATACAGCGCACGAGGTTCTGCACCGTCAGTGCATCCACCGTCAGCATGTGCATATCCGCCGCCAGCGTCTGCCCCATCTGACCACGCGGATCGTTCAGACCGGAGCGGTTATCCAGCGCAAAGTTCACCGGCTGTGCATGCAGCACCTCGCGACCGGCGCCATATTCCGGCACCTCGCAGGCGGCCAGCACGCGGGCGATTTCATTCTCGGTCACCACCTGACCTTCCAGATCGACCTGTGCATCCAGCCCGTAGGAGCGCGGGTTGGCCCCCGAGAAACAGGCGATCACGTGATCCACCCGCACCTCAGCCATTTTCTGCGCCGCCTGAACAGCGGTGCGGATGGCGCGCTCGGTTTCCTGCATGGCGGTGATCTCGCCAAACTGCACCCCGCGGGAGCGGGTGGTGGCCGCGCCGATCACCCGGAATCCCGACTGCCCCGCCAGTGAGCCGATGGAATTGTCCTCGCTCAGCCGCCCGGTGCCGTCAAAGCGCAGCACCAGACAAGCGATCTTGGAACTGCCCACATCCAGAATGGCCACAACACCGCGCTGCATCGCCTGACGTCGCATCTGCCGCATGGCGCGCTGGGATTGGTAAAGATCGGTCATGTCATAGCCCGCCTGCGTTCAACTGTCGGATCCGCCACCAGTCCTCGACGGCGTTTTCGGTCATTCTTACGGTCGGACGCGCCGCCAGGCGCATATCCACCGCAGCCACGTCGCGCTCCAGAAGGTCGCGCACTTCGCTGACGGCAATCACCCGCTCCAGCGCGGGCACAGGGTTTTCGGCCGGCAACATGATCCGCTGACCACGGTCCAGCACCAGATCCCAGCGCCGCTCGCCAATGCGCACCAACCCGCGCATCCGCGGCCCCAGTGGCTTGGCCACGGCAAACAGCCGCAGCGCTTCCACAATGGCATCATCCGCACTGCGCCCGGCCACCAGCGGCAGGTCCGGGTGCATATTGCGCGCGCCCAGCTCAGCCACATGCACCCCATTTGCATCCAGCAGCGCCAACCCTTCGCGGCTGCGCCAAACAACAGCGGGCTGGCGTTCTTCCACCGTGACCTGAAGCACACCACCGGGGCGGATCCGCACATCCGCCGTCTGCACCGGGTCCAGCCCGGTGATCTCATCGCGGATCTGCGTCAGATCCAGATCGAAGGAGCTGATGGGGAAATCAATCGGCACCACTTCGCGGATGTCTTCGGCAACGCTGCGCCCGGCCCCATCAATGGCCATCACATTGACCATGAACTCCGGTCGCTCCTCGATCGACGCCCGCAGGTCGCTGATCATCACCTGCAACCGGTCACGCCGCGCATCATCCGCCATAAAGGCGGCCCCGGCGACAAAAACCAGACAGAAGGGAATGCCAAACCGCACACCAAAGCGGATGCCCGGCGTCAGCATCCAGCGCTGGATGCGATAGGTCAGCCGCGATGGCGCCGGATCAGGGCGCCCCTCGCGGGGTTTGCGGAAACGGTCGATCAACGAGGACATGTCGCATCCTCAACCAGCCAGGAACAAAGCTGCCCGAAGGTCATACCGCTATGCTCCGCCTGCTCCGGCGTCAGAGAGGTCGGGGTCATGCCGGGCTGGGTGTTGGTCTCCAGCAGGATCAACCCTTCGGCGCCCCGCGCCTCATCCCAGCGGAAATCGGTCCGGCTGATGCCCCGGCACCCCAGCGCATCATGGGCCTTCACCGCGTAGTCCAGGCAAAGCGCAAAAATCTCTTCGGGGACATCTGCCGGCAACACATGCCGCGAACCGCCGGGTTTGTATTTCGCGTCGTAGTCATACCAGCCGTCGGTCAGGATATCCGTTACCGTCAATGGCCGGTCACCCAGCACCGTGGTGGTCAGCTCACGTCCGGGGGCAAAGCTTTCGACCATCACCTCATGCGGCATATCCTGCGACAGCTGCGGCGGGCCATTGGCCACCTCATTCACCAGATAGACGCCGACGCTGGAGCCTTCGTTGTTGGGCTTCACCACATAGGGCGGCGCCATCACATGCCCCGCCATCACCTCGGCTTTGGAATAGATCCCGCTCTCAACAACCGGCAGGCCAGCGGCGCGGTAGATTGATTTGGCGCGCTGCTTGTCCATCGCCAACGCCGAAGCCAACACCCCGGAATGGGTGTAGGGGATGGCAAGCCATTCCAGCAGACCCTGAACGCAGCCATCCTCGCCCCAGCGGCCATGCAGCGCATTGAACACCACATCGGGGCGATCCGCCTGCAAACGTGCGGCAAGATCCGGACCCGCGTCCAGTTCCGTAACCTGATATCCCTCGTCCCGCAGCGCGGTGGCGCATTCGCGCCCAGTGGACAAAGACACCTCGCGCTCAGCCGAGGGGCCCCCCATCAATACCGCCACTTTCGGGAGTGTCCTGCTCGACTTACTCACGACAAGCGCCTCAAATGTTCCGGGGCTTTTCGCCCCTTGTTGTGCGATCCCAAATTGACCGCAAATGCGGCAGGTCAGAACCTGCCTTTTTGATATCGCGAGGCGTGTTCCCCGCACTGCGCGCACCCTTGTGGTTCGCTGTCACCACATTAACGTCATAAACGTTACCGGCCCGTTAACAGTGCCTTTACCAAGATCACGCTTTTCCAGTTAGCCTGCCGCTGCGATTCCCAAAGCGGCACCCTGCTGATCAGGAGTAACATCCTGAAAAACATGGCCTTTGTCGGCTATTTGGAAAGCGGATCCCCCACCCGCATGATTTCCCACTCTAGCGTTATGCCAGAATTGGCGTAAACCTTTTTTCTGACATCTTCCCCCAATCCCTCAAGATCTGCGGCAGATGCGCCACCCGTGTTAATCAAGAAATTGGAGTGCTTCTCGCTCATCTGCGCAGCCCCGCGCCGCGCACCGCGCATTCCGGCATCATCAATGACCTTCCAGGCCTTCAGATCATGAACGTCATCCGCCTGCCCGGTGGAGGAAAACCCCGCCGGATTGCGAAAGGTGGATCCGGCAGACCGGTCCTTGGTTGGCTGTGTCGCATCGCGCTTGGCCAGCTGCTCCTCCATCCGCGCATGCAGCGCATCCGGCTCACCCTTGCCACCGCGCAGGGTCGCCGATACCAGCACCGCCCCCTCTGGCAGATCGCTCTGGCGGTAGGCAAAATTCAGGTCTTCCCCGCTCAACGTCACCACCTCACCACTGCGCAGCACCACGGTGGCCGACTGGAACACATCCGCGACATAGCTGCCATAACAGCCCGCATTCATCCGCACAGCGCCGCCAATGGAGCCGGGGATGGTGCGCAGAAATGTCAGATCAATGCCCGCGTCTGCCGCCTTGCGCGCCACATGACCATCCAGCGCGGCAGCCCCCGCCACAACCGTGTCGCCCTCAATCTCAATCGAATTGAACCCGCGCCCCAACCGGATCACCAGCGCCCGCATACCGCCGTCCCGCACGATCAGGTTTGAGCCGACCCCCATCGGAAACACCGGCACCTCTGGGTCGAGACTGCGCAGCATATGGCTCAGATCCTCGATATCAGCAGGCTGAAACAGATAATCCGCCGGGCCGCCAACCTGCAGCCAGGTCAACCCGGATAGATCGCGATTGGGATGAAGCTTGCCACGCAGCCCGTCGATATTCATATGCCCTGCCCCTGCCTGTCGCACCAATACGCACTGGCGCCATTATGGCCACCCGGACGCAGAAAAAGACTCATGCGCGCCGGATCAGACCTGCGTTTACTCCGGTTTGGGTCGGGCACACAATGGCCCAACCCGATGCCAGGTGCCAAAGGAAGATTGCAAGAGCGAAAGAATCGGCGGGCTTCAGCCGCGGCTCAGCCGACTGCGCAGCCAGCGGCCCAAATAGATCACCGGCCAACGCAGCATCGACATGCCTGCAAACAGCACACCCAGCCCCCACCAGGGGCCGTTTTCATAGGTCACATAGCCGACGAGCGGGATTCCTGCCGCGATCAGCAGATAGGCGCGCGACCAGTGATTGTCGCGGCTGGGCACCATCGCCAACACATTGGCCGCCACCACCCAAAGACAGGCAAGGATGAGCGACAGCGTCATTCCTTCACCTCCGGCGTCGGAGCGCGGCGCAGGCGCGACAGCACATGCAACAACGGGCGGCGGAACATCGACACCAGCGCAAAGGTTCCAAAAGCGGCGGCAAACCAGCCGTGATCCCGTCCCAGCAGATAGATCAGACCCGGCGCCACAGCGATCAGTGCAATCCCCGGTCCCCGCTGCCAGCGCAACGGCAATGCGGCGACGCCGGTGGCCACGAACACCCAGAGGATGGCAGCAAGCAGGCTCAGCATGGCGTCACCTCACCCACCGGGCCAACCGCCAGCAGATATGAGATCACGCCAGTCACCCTCAGCCCCGCAACCGTTCGGGCAGGCCATTGGCCCAGGCGCTGATGGTCCCCGCCCCAAGGCAGACCACCATATCACCGGGGCGCGCCTGTTCGCGCACCAGGCGTTCAAGATCCGATTCGTCCAGCAGGGCGCGCGCGTGGCGGTGGCCATGGCGGATCAGACCGGCCACCAGATCATCGCGACCGGCGCCCTCGATCGGGTCTTCACCGGCGGCAAAGACCTCGGCGATGGCGACGACATCGGCCTCATTGAAACAGGCACAGAAATCTTCAAACAGGCTGGACAGGCGCGAGTAACGATGCGGCTGATGTACCGCAATTACCCGCCCGTCGCAGGCCTGACGCGCCGCTTTCAGCACGGCGGTGATCTCAACCGGATGGTGGCCATAGTCGTCAATGATGGTCACACCATCCACTTCGCCCACCTTGGTAAAGCGACGGTTCACCCCGCCAAAGGCCGCCAGCGCCTCGCGGATCTCACTGCTCTTCATGCCCAGGTGGCGCGCCACGGCCACGGCGGACAATGCGTTGGAGACATTGTGATCCCCCGGCATCGGCAGGGTGCAGCCCTCGATCACGCGGTCTTCGGCCTGCAAGTGAATGTCGAAATGCGCCACACCGGCCTTGTAGCTCAGGTTGACCGCACGCACATCCGCCTGCGCGTTGAAGCCATAGGTGACAACCCGGCGGTCGGTGATCCGGCCCACCAGCGCCTGTACCTCAGGGTGATCGGTGCAGCAGACCGCGACGCCATAAAACGGGATGTTGGAGACAAAGTCATAAAACCCGTCCCGCAGAGTGTCAAAATCCCCCCAATGCTCCATGTGTTCCGGGTCGATATTGGTCACCACCGCGATGGTCGCGGGCAGGCGGTTGAATGTGCCGTCACTCTCATCGGCCTCAACCACCATCCACTCGCCCTGCCCCATCCGCGCGTTGGAGCCATAGGCGTGAATAATCCCGCCATTCACAATCGTCGGATCAAAATGCCCCGCCACCATCAGCTCTGCCATCATGGTGGTGGTGGTTGTTTTGCCATGGGTGCCTGCAATGGCGATGTTGGATTTCAGGCGCATCAGCTCTGCCAGCATCTCCGCCCGGCGCACTACCGGCAGACCACGCAAGCGCGCCTCGTCCAGCTCGGGATTGCCCGGTTTGATCGCTGAGGAAATGACCACAACTGCGGCCTCTTCCAAGTTTTCCGCCGCCTGCCCGACAAAGATTCGCGCGCCCAGCTCTGTCAGCCGGTTGGTGATCTTTGACGCCTTCAGATCCGAACCCTGCACCACATAGCCGAGGTTCAGCAGCACTTCGGCAATGCCGGACATGCCGATGCCGCCGATACCCACAAAATGGATCGGGCCGACGTCGCCGGGGAGTTTGGTTGCAGGGGTCATGTCATTCCTTCCTCGGACAGCTGTTCAACAAGCCCCACCAGCCGCTCGGTCGCGTCGGGAATACCCACCTGCAAGGCGGCCCGCGCCATCTGACTGGCACCATCGGGATTGCTGAGAACCGCGCTCATTTGCTCTGTCAGCGCCGAAACGTCAAGGGCGCTCTCCGGGATCAGGATCGCCGCACCGGCATCCACTAGCCCACGGGCATTGGCGCTTTGATGATCGCCAGCCGCTGCAGCAAAGGGGATCAGGATCGACGGGCGGCCAATCACCGCGATATCCGCGACCGAAGAGGCGCCAGAGCGTGAAATCACCAGCTGCGCCTCCGACATGCGCGCAGGCACATCACTGAAGAAGGGCTGCACCTCCGCCGAAATCCCATGTTCGGCATAAAATTGCGTCACCCGCGCGCCATCCTCATCGCGCGCCTGATGCGAGACACGCAACCGGCTGCGCAGCGCCTCGGGTAGCGCCGCAATTGCCCCCGGCACCACGTCCGACAGGATCCGCGCGCCCTGGCTTCCGCCCATCACCAGCACCGACATCGGGTAATCACCGGGGGGGATATAGCCGGCCCCAGCGCGTTCAAGAACAGCGCCGCGCACCGGGTTGCCGACATGCACGCCATCAACCCCTTCCGGCAGATCCGTGGGCCAGACACCGCAGGCCACCCCGGCCACGCGGGTCGCAAACAGCTGATTGACCCGGCCCAGCACGCCGTTTTGTTCATGGATCATACGCGGCAGTTTCAGCAGCGTCGCCGCCCCCAGCGCCGGAATCGACGGGTAGCCGCCAAATCCCACCACCACATCGGGCCGGTCGCGCCGCATCTGCAGTGCCATCCGGGTAACACCCGCCGCGATCTTCGGTGCCACCATCGCCTTCGCCAGCAGCCCGCCACGGGCAAAGGTGGCCGAGGACACCTCCGTGATCTCCGTCGTGTGCGGATAGCCACCGGTGTAGCGCGCCCCGCGCGCATCGGTGGACAGCTTCACCCGCCAGCCGCGTCTCAGCATCGCTTCGGCCAGAGCCTGCGCGGGGAACATATGCCCCCCGGTGCCACCCGCCGCCATCAAGAGCAATTTCTGCGCCATCGTAATTCAGGTCTTTCTTCTATCCGCGCCCATGGCCGCGCGCAGGCCCGGTTTGATGCCCGTGACCCCGTCCGTGCCCACGCAGGAAATCCGCGATCTCGCCCTGCGGACGCGAGCGCGAAAACGCCAGCAGCATACCAACCGCAATACCGCCCGCAATGAGGGAGGAACCACCATAGCTCACAAACGGCAGGGTCATCCCCTTGGCCGGCAAGAGCCGTACAGCAACGCCCATGTTGATCATCGCCTGCACCCCGAAGGTGCAAACCAGACCGGTGCCTGCAAGGCGGATGAACGTGTCCCGCTCCCGCATCAGGCGGAACAGGGTCCGCGCCACAACAGCGGTGTAGAGCAGGATCAGGATTACGACGAGGACCAACCCGTATTCCTCGGCCGCGACGGCAATGATGAAATCGGTGTGCGCATCAGGCAGCGACCATTTCACCTCACCCTCGCCGACACCGACGCCAAACAAACCGCCCTCGCGGATGGCGTTGGTGGCATAGCCCATCTGAGTCGTCGGGTCGATTTCAGGGTTCAGGAAGCCGTCAATGCGGCGGGCAAAATGCTCTGAGCTGGAATAGGCGACAACGCCCCCCATCACCACCACCGCCGCCATGATCACCAACAGCAGCATCGGCGCGCCAGCCACGAAGTACATCACGCCCCAGCCAAACAGCACCAGACAGGCCTGACCAAAGTCAGGCTGCATCACCAGCATCAACACCACGGTCAGACACAGGCCAAAGGACATCAGCGTGCCCGGCGGCCCGTTGATCTGCTGGCTTGCAGCAATCATCCAAGCCGCCACCACGATAAATCCGGGCTTCAGGAATTCTGACGGCTGAAGCGAGGCAAAGCCAAGGCTGTACCAGCGCGTCGCGCCCTTGCCAAAATCGGTGCCGAACACCGGCAGCAGGGCCAGCGCCACAAAGGCGCAGATAAACCCGATGACTGCCAACCGCCGCACCAGCGTCGGTGACATCATCGAGGTGATCACCATCGCTACCAGCGCCGTGATACCAAACACCGCCTGACGCTCAACATAGTGGAAATTGTCAAATCCGTTGCGCTCTGCCAGCGGGACCGAGGCCGCAAGCCCCAGTAAAAGCCCGATAACAAACAGCATCAGGACGCAGGACATTGTCCATTTGTCCAGCGTCCGCCACCATTTGGGTAGAATCGGCTCGCCCGCCTGTACGGGGAGCGCGCCATAGACCATTTCAGTCATGGGTAAACCGCCACTATCTGCCTCGTGATCCGTCCCGTTTTCGGGATCGTTGGGCAAACAGTACCCGGAAAGTTTTCATCAGGCCACCCTCTTCCTCTTGCCTTTGGCAGTTATCCGCGCCTATGGCCGGGCATGGCTTATGAAACCCTGATCCTTGGCGCTGGCGCAGCTGGCATGATGTGTGCAACGCGTTCCGGCCCCGGCACGCTGGTGATTGATCACGCCAAGGCACCGGGTGAAAAAATCCGCATCTCTGGCGGCGGGCGCTGCAATTTCACCAATATGTACGCAAGCCCGGAAAACTACCTGTCGCAGAACCCGCATTTCTGCAAATCCGCCATGGCCCGCTACACCCAGTGGGATTTCATCGAGCTGGTGGACCGTCACGGCATCGCCTGGCATGAAAAAACCCTCGGCCAGCTGTTTTGCGATGGCTCGGCCAAGCAGATTGTCGCGATGCTGGTGGAGGAACTGAAGGCAGCGGGCGCCGATCTGTGGCTGCAAACCAGCGTGACCTCCGTGACGCGCAGCGCTGATGGGTTCCGCGTCGAAGTGGCGCGCGAGGGCAAGCCGCAGGTGCTGACCGCCCGCAATCTGGTGATTGCCACGGGCGGCAAATCCATCCCCAAGATGGGGGCCACCGGCCTCGCCTATGATCTGGCACGCCAGTTTGATCTGCCCCTGACGGACACCCGCCCCGGTCTGGTGCCTTTCACCTTTTCCGAAGAACGATTCAAACCGCTGGCAGGCGTTGCCCTGCCCGCGCGGCTGTCGAATGAGCGCACCCGTTTTGACGAGGCCCTGTTGTTCACCCATCGCGGCCTGTCTGGCCCGTCGGTGTTGCAACTGTCATCCTACTGGCGTGAGGGGGAGCAGATCAGCGTCAATCTGATCCCTGAAACGCCACTATTTGACCTGCTGCGCAGCCAACGTCAGGAGGCCGGGCGCAAGGCCCTGACCACCGAGCTGGCGCGCCACCTGCCCGGGCGGCTGGTGGATTTTCTGGCGCCCGAGTTCAACCTCAAGGGGCGGCTGGCAGATCAATCCGACGCCGCTTTGCGCGATCTCAGCGACCGTCTTGAAAACTGGCACCTCACCCCCTCCGGCAGCGAAGGCTACCGCACGGCAGAGGTCACGCTGGGCGGCATCGACACCGATGCGCTGTCGTCCAAAACCATGGAAGCGAAGACCGTTCCCGGCCTTTATGCCATTGGTGAAGCGGTTGATGTGACCGGCTGGCTTGGCGGCTATAATTTCCAATGGGCCTGGGCCTCTGGGGTGGCCGCAGGCAGCGCAATCGCAGCCCGCAGCTGAGCCAAGCCGCCCGCCTGTGGCTTGACATTCGCGACCGCATATCTATTTAGTTATCATGATAACTCATTAAGGAGCCTTTTGATGAAAACGCAATTTCAACTGATCGCCAAAATCACCCCGAAGCCCGAGCATATGCAGGACGTCCGGGATAGCCTCACCAGCATCCTTGCCCCCACCCGCGCCGAACCCGGCTGCCTGAAATTCAACCTGCTTGAAGGTCGCAGCGGCGATTGTTTCTACTTGGATGAGGAATGGACCAGCGACGACGCCCTCGCTGCCCATTACGATATGGATTACATCAAACCGATCTTTGCCAAATATGAAAACTGGCTGGCGGCCCCGGCTGAAATCCACAAGATGACCGCGCTGGCCTGACCGCATGTTCTTCCTCAAGGAGCTGCCCTCCCGCCAGATGGTCGAACGCTACGTGGAGGCCTATGGCAGCGACCCGGCGCTCATCAGCGATGCCCTGCTGATGATGCGCCGGGCCAGCCTGCTGATCCGCAAGTTGGAAACCTATTTTGCGGGGCATGGCCTGTCGCAGCTGCGATTTCTGGTGCTGATCGTCATCGACCGGGAACCGGATCGCCAATGGCTCAGCCCGAATGAGATCGCGCAGCGGATTGATGTCTCGAAACCGGTGATGACCCGCACGCTGCACGCGCTGCAGGCCGACGGGCTGGTTCGCATCACCGCAAGCGAGACCGATGGCCGTTCCAAGGAGGTGACACTGACCCCCGAGGGCCATGCCCGGCTACAGGCCACCCTGCCCGAATACTACCAGATCCTGTCCAGAGAGATGGCGCAATCCGCAGCTCAGTAGGCGTCAACTCTGCAGCTTCGCCACCTCGGAGATAAAGTCCTCGCCGCGCTGTTCGAAGTTGTCGTATTGGTCAAAGCTCGCCGCCGCAGGGGCCAGCAGAACCGTATCGCCCGCCTCCGCCTCGGCGCTGGCGCGGGCGACGGCCTCGGCCATGGTGATGCAGACCTCAGCCTCAACGTCCAGCTGCATGGCAAAGCCCGCCGCCTCGCGCCCGATCACATAGGCTTTGCGCACCTTGCCAGTCTGGCCGCGCAGGGCCTCCAGCCCGCCGTCTTTCTCCAGCCCGCCGCAAATCCAGCGGATATTGTCAAAGGCGCTCAAGGCCTTCACCGCGCTGTCCAGATTGGTGGCCTTGCTGTCGTTGACATAGCGCACGCCTGCGTGGGTCGCGATGGTCTGACTGCGATGCGGCAGACCCGGATAGCTGGCCAGCGCGTCCTCGATGAGACGTGGTGCGAGGCCCAAAGCACGCGCCGCAGCATAGGCCGCACAGGCATTCTGATGGTTATGCGCGCCGGGCAGCCCCTGCATCTGGCGCAGATCAATCGACGCCGCCTGTCGCCCTTTGCGGTATTCACTGAGGAACCCCTTGCGGGCGAAGACCTGCCAGCCCGGCCCGGTCAGTTTCCGACTGGCCGAGATGCGGATCACCCGGTCGTCGCTGGCGGCCTCAGAGAGCTGACCGGCCAGATACAGCCCCTCATCCTCATCCACGCCAATGATAGCGCGATCCGGTCCGCCTTCGGCAAACAGCCGCCGCTTGGCTGCGAAATAGCCGCCCATGCCCGCGTGCCGGTCCAAATGGTCGGGGCTGAGGTTGGTGAACACCGCCACGTCCGGCGTCAGCGCGCGGGCCAGATCTGTCTGATAGCTCGACAGCTCCAGCACCACGATGCCGCCCGATCCCGGCGGATCAATGTCCAGCACACCCCGGCCGATATTGCCCGCCAGCTGGCTCTCGCGTCCGGCCTCCTGCAGGATGTGGTGCAGCAACGCCACCGTGGTGGATTTGCCGTTGGACCCCGTGACCGCCACGATGCGCGGCGCCTGATCGAACCGTTCCCAGCCCCGTGTCGCAACCGAGCGAAAAAACAGCCCGATGTCATTGTCCACCGGCACGCCCGCGATCATCGCCGCGCGGATCACCGGGTTGGGTTTGGGATAAAGATGCGGGATCCCCGGCGAGACAACCAATGAGGCAATGTCATCAAATGCCCCGGATTTCAGCAGATCGCGGCAGGTGAGCCCCTCAACCTCGGCCCGCGCCCGCGCGCCGGGATTGTCGTCCCAGCAGATCGGCTCTGCTCCGCCTTCGCGCAGCGCCCGTGCGGTGGCAAATCCCGACCGGCCCAGCCCCAACACGGCGACTTTTGCGCCCTCAAAACCTGTGACAGGGATCATCGCCCAACCTCCCGCAAAACCTTTGATCAAATCGCTACCCGATCCATGGAACCAATGCCAGTCCCGTTGCGTTTGTCTTAGCACCAGCATCCGGCTAACGTCGGCCATAAATTGGGAGGCCCCGCAGCCATGGACGCGCGCTTGCAGCAGATCCTCGACGCCATCAACAGCGATCTTCGCGATGATCCCGACCGGGGCGAGGTCGCCAGCTACATCCCTGAACTGGGTCAGGTCGATCCCGACCAATTTGCCATCACCGTGGCAACCGCCGACGGGCAGATCTACAGCGCGGGGGATGCCGCCACGCGGTTTTCGGCCCAAAGCATCACCAAGGTCTTCACCCTCGCCATCGCGCTCGGTCGCTCTGGCGATCAGCTGTGGCGGCGGGTCGGGCGGGAGCCTTCGGGCACAGCGTTCAATTCCATCGTCCAGCTGGAACACGAACGTGGCCGCCCCCGCAATCCATTTGTGAACGCAGGCGCAATCGTCACCACGGATGAGGTGCTCGCAGGTCGCGAGCCGCGTGAAGCGCTGGCCGAGTTCCTCAGCTTTATCCGCGCCGCGGCGGAGGATGACGACATTCACATCAACGCCGATGTGGCCCGCTCGGAAACTGCCCATGGGCACCGCAACTTTGCCCACGCGCATTTTCTCGCCTCTTTCGGCAATCTCAAGAACCCGCCGGAGAAGGTGCTGGGCACCTATTTCCACCATTGCGCCACCGAACTGACCACCACGCAGCTGGCACGCGCAGGGCGGTTTTTGATCGGCGCCGACTGCCATCCGCGCATGGTCTCGCTGGACCGGGTGCGGCGGCTCAATGCGCTGATGCTGACCTGCGGGCATTATGACGGCTCGGGTGAGTTTGCCTATCGCGTCGGCCTGCCCGCCAAAAGCGGCGTCGGCGGCGGTATCCTTGGTGTTGTGCCGGGTCAGGCCTGCATCGCCGTCTGGTCGCCGGGGCTGGACCGCAATGGTAATTCCAAACTGGGTACTGAGGCGATGGAACGTCTTGCCCGGGAAATGGACTGGTCGGTGTTTTAGCCGCGTTGCCAGCCCTGCGCACGCAGCGGTTATCCTCCGTTTAGGTACCACCGCTACCCTAGAGACGTTGCAACACGAAGACCAGGAGACCGTCCCCCATTACCAGTCCCACCAAGGCTGTCGGGGGATCCGCACAGGCCGACAGACGGAGATGACCCCTAGCAAAGGTCATCCACCCTCCGCCCCTCCGGCGGCGCCGCCTTCTTCGTACTGAAAAACCGCCCAAGGCATCCCTGCCCAGAGCGGTTCCAGATATCAGACCAGACCGGCCCACCGGCCCCGCAGGACAGCCTGCGCGGCGGCAATCGGCCGTGACTTAGCGCACTTTCAGGGTCGCCAGACCAATCATCGCGAGGATCAGCGAGATGATCCAGAAGCGGATCACAATGGTCGGCTCCGCCCAGCCCTTTTTCTCATAGTGGTGATGGATCGGCGCCATCAGGAACACCCGCTTGCCAGTGCGCTTGAAATAGAGCACCTGAATGATCACCGACAGCGCCTCCACCACAAAGAGACCGCCAACAATCGCCAGCACCAGCTCGTGTTTGGTGACCACCGCAATGGCTCCCAGCGCGCCACCCAGCGCCAACGACCCGGTATCACCCATAAACACGGCAGCCGGCGGCGCGTTGTACCACAGGAACCCCAGACCACCGCCAAACAGCGCCGCGGCAAAGATCAGGATTTCCCCGGTGCCGGGCACATAATGCACATCCAGATACTCGGTGAAGTCAACACGCCCCACCGCATAGGCGATCACGCCCAGCGTAGAGGTGGCAATCATCACCGGCATAATCGCCAGACCGTCCAGACCGTCGGTCAGGTTCACCGCATTGGCCGCGCCAACGATCACGCAGATCGAAAACGGCACATAGAACAGGCCCAGATTGATCAGCGTATCCTTGAACACCGGCAGCGCCAGCTGGTTTTGCAGCTCCACCGGATGATAGGCGGAGGCCCAGAGGGCTGCGATCACCGCGATGGTGATCCCCAGCGCCAGCCGCAGCTTGCCCGGAACGCCTGCGGTGTTCTGTTTGGAGACCTTGGCATAATCATCCGCAAAGCCGATCAGCGCGAAGGACAGCGTGACAAACAGCACCAGCCAGACAAAGGGATTGTCCCAACGCGCCCACAAAAGCGTCGCGGTCACCAGCGCGCCGACAATCAGCAAGCCCCCCATGGTCGGGGTGCCCGCCTTTGCCAGATGCCCCTCGGGCCCATCGTCGCGGATCGGCTGGCCCTTGCCCTGCTTGCGGCGCAGCACGTTGATCAGCGGCGGCCCAAACAGAAACCCAAACAGAAGCGCCGTCAGAAACGCCCCGCCCGCGCGGAAGGTGATGTAGCGGAAGAGGTTGAAGAGATCCCCCCCATCCGACAGCGCGGTTAACCAATAGAGCATGTCAGCCGGTCCTCAGTTCATCAAAGTTCAGAAAGTGGTCTCGCCATGACTCAATTCACGGATGCCGTCAACGATCTTGGCCAATGCCATGCTGAGCGAGCCTTTTGCAAGCACCACGTCCCCCGCACCGATCTGACCCGCCAGATCCGCCAGCACATCAGCGCTGCTGGCGTAATGACCGCCGCGTTTGTCCACAGGCAGCGCGGCATGGAGAGCGCCCATCAGGGGGCCAATGCAATGCACCGCCTCCAGATCTGCCATCGCGGGCAGCTCGGCCAGCGCCACATGCAACTCAACCTCCTGCGGGCCGAGTTCCTTCATATCGCCGAGGTAGGCAATCCGGCGACCGTCGCAGGGGGTTGCCGCCAGCACCGTCAGCGCCGCCGCCACAGACGTGGGGTTGGCGTTATAACTGTCATCCAGCAGCAGGATGTCACCCCTCCCTTCACCCAGCGACACGGTTTCCCGCGCGCCACGACCGGTGACCGGCGACCAGAGCGACAGGCTCTGCACCGCCTTGGTCAGATCCAGTTTCAGCGCCGCGAGACAGGCCAGCGCCCCTAGCGCGTTCATCGCGAAATGCGCGCCAAGCGACTGGATATGCAGGCTGTGCACCTGACCGCCGGGCAGCGTCACCTCGGCCTCGGTCTCATCCCCGCGCAGGGTGGTTGCGGTAAGCCGGTATGTGGGGGCAATCGACCCCTGCCCGGCGCCGAACCACAACACATCGCCAGCCGCGCCCTCGGCAACCGACTGCAGGATCGGGGCCTCGGCAATATCGGCGTTCAGAACCGCGACGCCACCGGGCTCCAGCCCATCCATGATGGCGGCCTTCTCGGCGGCGATGCCGTCGATCCCGTCAAAGGCCTCCAGATGCACAGGGGCCACGGTTGTCACCATCGCCACATGCGGGCGCGTCTGTTTCGCAAGCGGGCTGATCTCACCGGGGTGGTTCATGCCAATCTCAATCACGGCAAATTCGGTGTCACGCGGCATCCGCGCCAATGTCAGCGGTACGCCCCAGTGGTTGTTGTAGCTGGCGACGGCCGCATGGGTGCGGCCCTGATCCGACAGCATTCGTGCCAGCATTTCCTTGGTCGAGGTCTTGCCAACGGATCCGGTGACCGCGATCACCCGCGCATCTGTGCGCGCACGGCCTGCCCGGCCCAGGGCCTCCAGCCCGGTCTGCACGTCGTCAACTAGCAACAATGGCGCATCTTCGGCCACGCCCTCGGGTCGGTGTGAGACCAGCGCAGCACCGGCGCCTTTCTCCAGCGCTTGCGCCACGAAGTCATGGCCATCGCGCGCCGCCTTCAGCGCCACAAACAGATCGCCCTTGGCAATGCTGCGGGTGTCGATGGAAATACCGTTCACATACCAGTTGCCAATGGCCTGACCGCCAGTTGCGGCGGCGGCCTCCTCAGCTGTCCAAAGGCTCATACCAATCTCCCGTCCAGCGCCGCGACAGCCATACTGGCCTGCTCCACGTCATCAAAAGGCAGAACATCGCTGCCGACGATCTGGCCGGTTTCATGCCCCTTGCCGCAGATCAGCAGGGCATCGCCCGCCCCAAGCGCATCAACGCCGCGCAGGATCGCCTCGGCCCGGTCGCCAACCTCCATCGCATCCGGCGCGCCGCCCTTGACGGCGGCGCGGATCACCGCCGGATCCTCGCTGCGGGGGTTGTCATCGGTGACGATCACCAGATCGGCGTTGTTCTGCGCCGCCTGCCCCATCAGCGGGCGTTTGGCGGCGTCACGGTCACCACCTGCGCCGACAATGGCCACCAGCCGGCCCAGCACATGCGGGCGCAGCGCCTTGATCGCGGTGGCCACGGCATCGGGGGTATGGGCGTAGTCGACAAACACCGTCGCGCCGTTTTCCCGCGTGGCGGCCAGTTGCATCCGCCCCCGCACGGTCTGAAGATGCGGCAGCGTGTCAAACACCGCCTGCGGATCCTCACCGCTGGCAATCACCAGACCGCAGGCCAGCAGGATATTCTCCGCCTGAAAGCCCCCGATGAGATTCAGCCGCGCCTGATAGGGTTTGTCGTGCCAGGTGAAGCGCATGTCCTGCCCGGAGGCGTCATAGCGCGCACCCACAAGGCTGAGATCACCGAGACCGCGCCCCACGGAGATCACCTCCTGCCCGCGAGCGGCAGCGACAGCGCGCATTTGCGCCCCGCGGGGATCATCCATGTTAATGACCGCCACGCCATCATCCGGCAGGACCCGGCGGAACAGACCCGCCTTGGCAGTGAAATACGCCTCAAATGTCTCGTGATAGTCCAGATGATCCTGGGTGAAATTGGTAAACCCCGCCGCCGCCAGATGCACGCCGTCCAAGCGCCGTTGCTCCAATCCGTGAGACGAGGCCTCCATCGCGGCATGGGTGACACCGGCAGCTGCTGCCTGCGACAGCGCATCTTGCAGGGTGACCGGTTCCGGTGTGGTGTGATTGAGCGGGTGGCTCCAGGCGCCCTCAACACCGGTGGTGCCAAGGTTCACCGCCTGATGGCCCAGCTCAACCCAGATCTGGCGCACGAAGCTCGCCACCGACGTCTTTCCATTGGTGCCGGTGACCGCCACCATGGTTTCAGGCTGCGCGCCAAACCACAGGGCGGCCGCATAGGCCAGCGCCTGACGCGGGTCTTCGACAACCACCAGCGCCACGGTCGACTCGCGCAAAAGCTCCGCCACGATCTGCGCTCCGGCCGCGTCGGTCAGGATTGCCGCCGCCCCATTGCCAAGTGCTGCGGGGGTGAATTTCGCCCCATGCACCTGACTGCCGGGAAGGGCCGCAAACAGCCCACCCTCGATCACCTTGCGGCTGTCCACGGCAATGCCCCGGATCATCGGATCGACGCCGCCACGCGCGGTCAGCCCCAACTGGCTGAGAGGACGGTTTTCAATGGTGCTCATAGCAACCCCACCTGTTCAGTTTGAGGTGAGGGTTATAGCAGCAAGCCCATCGGGTTCAACTTGTGGTCTAAGCCCCAGAAGCGGCGCAACGCGGCCGATCATTTCACCCGCGACCGGCACAGCTGTCCAGCCTGCGGTGCGGCGCTCCTCACCATGGGCAATGACCGACGGTTCATCCAGCGTCACCACCAACACATATTTCGGATCATGGGCCGGGAACATCGCAGCAAAGGTGGCGATGACCTTGCTCTCGTAATAGCCGCCACGGGGTTTGGGCTTGTCAGCGGTGCCGGTTTTGCCACCGACCTGATAGCCGGGCACCTCGCCAAAACTGGCGGTCCCGCTGGTCACCACCTTGCGCAGCATCGCGCGAGCCTGGCGCGCGGCTTCCGGCGACATGATCCGGTGGCCCAGCTGTGGCCCCTTCTGACGCAGGATGGTGGGGGCAACATATTGGCCGCCATTGGCAATCGCCGCATAGCCCGCCGCCAGATGCATCGGGCTGGTGGACAACCCATGCCCATAGGAAATCGTCACCGTGCTCAGCTCCCCCCATTTGCGGGGTTTCAGCGGTTTGCCGCCTGCCGCCTCGGCGATCTCAATCGGGGTGGGGTCAAACATGCCCATCGCGCGCAGGAAATCCTGCTGACGCTGCGCGCCAATCTGCAAGGCCAGACGCCCGGTGCCCCGGTTGGAGCTTTTGACGATGATATCGGCGACGCTCAACTTGCCGTAATTCTTGTTGTGGAACTCACCAATCGGGAAACGCCCGATTCGCATTGGACCGGAAGTGTCGATAATGGTCTCGGAGTTCACAATTCCTAGATCAACTGCCTGTGCCGCCGTGAAAATCTTGAAGGTCGAACCGAGTTCATAGACCCCCTGCACCGCGCGGTTGAACAGCGGACTGGTAGAGGGATCGAAGCCGGAGGTGGGCGGACGCGGGCGGTCATTGGGGTCAAAATCTGGCAGCGACACGACGGAGATTACCTCGCCGGTGTGGACGTCCATCAGGATCGAGGTCGCTCCCTTGGCGTTCATCAGCTTCATGCCGCCATAAAGCACCTGTTCAGCTGCGGCCTGTACAGTCAGATCCAGCGACAGCTTCAGCGGGCGCCCGCCATTGGCCGGGTCGCGCAGGTAGTCGTCAAACTGCTTTTCAACACCTGCCACGCCGATCACCTCAGCCGCGCTGACGCCTTCCTTGCCGAAACCGGCGCCGCCCAGCACATGCGCCGCGACACTGCCATTGGGATAAAGCCGCATCTCGCGGGGGCCAAACAGCAGGCCGGGATCACCGATATCATGCACCGCCTGTTTCTGCTCGGGGCTGATTTTCTTTTTGATCCATATAAACTTACGCTTGCCGGTGAAGTCGCTGACCAAACGCTCCAGCTCCAGATCGGGGAAAATCTCAACGAGGCGTCGAGCGGCCCCTTCCGGATCCACCATTTGCGGCGGCTGAGCATAGAGCGAATGGGTTTCAAAGTTGGTCGCCAAAATGCGGCCCTTGCGGTCGACGATATCGGCACGCTGCATGGCGATGGCGCTGCCCGGCGCGCTGGCGACTGGCTCAACCGGTTCGGAGGTGGCCAGCGTCGCCATCCGCGCGCCAATCGCGGTAAAGGCGCAGAGGAAAAACATCCCCAGCACCAGCAGGCGCCCCTCGGCGCGCTGGCGGGATTGGGCCTGCATCTCCGCATGACGCTGGCGTAGATTCTCCCGTTCGATGGCGTCCGGGTTCTCGCCACGTGCGCGCGCTGTCAAAACCCGGGCCAAGGGGCGCAGCGGCGTGCGGATCATGGCTGCGTCCCCGTGGCGGTCTGGCCATTGGTCCCAAGCGAGGAAACCTCAACCCCGTTGGTGAAATCCAGCCGCTCATCCTCTTGCGGGGGATAGGCGACCTCATCCACGCGGCCAAATTGTTCCGGGCGCAGCGGCAGCAGGCTGAGGCGATCAAAGTTCAGCTCCGCCAGTTCGCGCAGGCGATCCGGACGGTTGAGATAGGCCCATTCGGCGCGCAACACACTGAGCCGGACCTGCGAGGCACCGATCTGGCGTTGCAGGCTGCGGGTCTCCTTCAGCACCTGCTGAGTGGTGTAATTCTCGCGGTAAGCCCAGAACGCCAACCCAAAGACAGCCAGACAGGTGGCGATATAAAGCAGCGTCTTCATGAGCGTTTGTTTCTCCCCTGCGCCTGCTTCAGCTGGGGCATGCCGATGTCCTTGGCGCTGATTGCAATCGGCGCGGCCTCGGTGCGGCGTCCGACCCGCAAGCGTGCAGAGCGGGAGCGCGGGTTTTCGGCCAGTTCGTCATCATCGGGGCCCACCGCCTTGCGGGTGACCAGTGTGAACTGCGAGGGGGTCTCCTCCACCTCGGGCGCGTAGCGGTTGGCACGGCCGGTCTTGCCGGCGCGATGCTGGAAAAAGCGTTTGACCATGCGATCCTCGATCGAATGAAACGTCACAACCGCCAGCAATCCGCCGGGTTTCAGCGCGCGCTCAGCGGCCAGAAGCCCCTCGAACAGCTCCTCGTATTCGGCGTTCACCGCAATGCGCAGCCCCTGAAAGCTGCGGGTGGCAGGATGTGACTGGCCGGGTTTGGAGCGCGGCAGGCAGCCTTCGATAATGCCAGCCAGTTGCAGCGTGGTGGTGATCGGCGCTTCGGTCCGGGCCTTCACGATGGCGCGGGCGATACGGCGGCTGGCGCGTTCTTCCCCAAAGAGGAACAGGATATCGGCTAAGGCGGCCTCGTCCAACTCCGCAACCAGATCGGCGGCTGAGGGGCCATCCTGGGACATCCGCATATCCAACGGCCCGTCACGCATAAAGGAAAAGCCGCGTTCGGCCAGATCCAGCTGCATGGAGGAGACGCCAAGGTCCAGCACAACGCCATCAAGATCCTGCGCATAGTCGTCCATGCGGGAGAACACACCCTGTTGCAGGCTCAGACGGCCAGCATAGTCGCCGATCCAGCCTTCGGCCATTTCAAAGGCCAGCGGATCGCGGTCGACGCCAATGACATGATCCGCGCCCGCCTCCAGCAGGCCACGGCTATAACCTCCGGCCCCAAAGGTGCCATCAAGCCAGCGCCCGGTGACCGGCGCCACCGCTTTCAGCAGCGGACGCAGAAGAACCGGTACGTGAGGACCGGTTGAGGTTGGGCGGTCCGTTGTCATGGATCAAGCGCCTCCGGCGCCGTCGAGGAGTTCCATCGGGTCGAAGTCCTCGGGCAGATCATCCATCCACTCCTCAGATTTCGCCAGCTCTTCCTCTTCATAGGTTTCAGGCTTCCAGATCTGGAAAGTATCGCCGGCCGCGATAAAGAAGGCTTCGGCCTCCAGATCAATCTTGTTGCGCAGCTTGGCAGGCAGCACCAGGCGCCCAGTTTCATCTACGGTGGTCGGGAAGGACTGACCGTGGAACATACGCTGCAACATTTTGCGCGGCATTGAGCCCCGCGGCAAGGCATCGATTTTGGCGTCGACTTCCGCGATCGCCTCCATCGTGTAACATTCGAGAAAATTGCGACGATGATCACCGTAGACGATCACCAGTTCGGGGTTGCTGCCGGATTGCCAGTTGGGATCGCCCGCTTCCAGAACACGGCGAAAGGAGGCCGGAATCGAGACCCGCCCCTTTGTATCCACCTTATGGTGGCTTTCACCTCTGAACCTACGGCCCAATCTATCGTCCCTTTTTTCAGCGTCCCTCGTGCCGAAGCGATCCCCAGAAGCAAAAGGGGCGGGCTGATCTGCTGCCACTGATCAACCCGCCTCCCTAATCCCGACGTGCGGGGTGTCCGACTGCGCGCGCCACCTGGGGGGATGTCTGCTCGCTCGCGCGCCGGATCTCTCTATTTTCGATGAAAGCGAAGGCCTGTATGAAACCTGCTTCTTAGTAGTCTTGGTTGGGGTCGTTTGGCGCCCCTGCTCTTCGTCTCATTCGATAAACTAGGGATACTATGGGAAAACGTGGGCCACAACTGTTTTCTGTGGACCCTCCTGCCGCATGTAGATAATGCCACGCCGATTCTACGGAGAGGAATCGATAATATTCCCAGTGATAGATTAAGTGATCGCAAAACCCACTACATATAGGTGTGATCGTGGATCTGAAAAAAGTGCCATGATTTCCCAGATATTCTGGACAGAGATCTGGAGAATCCATGTGTTCCCCATTCGTTCACACGGCGCCACCCGTATCGGATATTAGAAACGGCCTGATTTTGCCGATATCCCTGAATAATCGCACCGTAATGGCACAGTGATTCGGAGTAGCGGCGGCAAAACATGCGCGCACGCCCATAAATTCCCACCGGCCCCATGAATTCCCATGGCTCCCATAATTTCCCAGACAGCCCATAGTTTCCCAAGGTCGGCCCGGCGGTCAGATTGCTGTGAGACCCGAAAAAAGCACCTGCGGGTGAGACCGGCCTTCAGCAGGCCGGTCGATTGGCGATCAGATAGTGTGTCAGGCCATACCGCCGCGGATCAGCCCTTCGGCCATTTTGGCGTAGGCCTGCGCCATCACGCCGTCACCGGCCGCAATCGGCGTGCCATTATCGCCTGCCAACCGGGTTTCAAGATCAATCGGCAGCGCGCCCAACAGCGGCACGCCAAGGCGCTCCGCCTCCGCAGCGACCCCGCCATGGCCAAAGATATGATGCTCGCCACCGCAGTCCGGGCAGGCGAAGAAGGACATATTCTCAATCAGGCCCAGCACGGGGGTCTTGAGGGTGTTGAACATGTCGAGCGCTTTGCGCGCATCGAGAAGCGCCACATCTTGCGGCGTGGAAACCACGATGGCGCCGGACAGCTCCGCCTTCGTGCAGAGGGTCAGCTGCACATCGCCGGTGCCGGGCGGCAGGTCCACGATCAGCACGTCGAGTTCACCCCAGTTCACCTGGCCCAGCATCTGCTGCAACGCGCCCATCAGCATCGGGCCGCGCCAGACCACGGCCTTGGCCTCATCCACCATGAAGCCGATGGACATCAAGGTGACGCCATGGGCGTGCAGCGGTTCAATGATTTTGCCATCCGGGCTGGCGGGGCGGCCACTGGCGCCCATCATGCGCGGCTGGCTCGGTCCATATATATCCGCATCCAGCAACCCCACCTTGCGGCCCTGCCGCGTCAGAGCCACGGCGAGATTGGCGCTGACGGTGGATTTGCCCACGCCGCCCTTGCCCGAACCAACCGCGAGAATGCGTTTGACACCACTGGGTTTCAGCGGCCCCTGCTGCGGTTTGGGATGGCCGCCCAGTTTCAGGGTCGGTGCCGGTTTGGCGGCCGCATCAGCATGGGCGGTCAGTGCAGCGGACACGCTGTCCACCCCCGGCAAGGCCAGAACAGTGGCCTCGGCAGCGCGGCGCAGCGGCTCCATCTGGGCGGCGATCTGCGGATTGGGGGCCTCGATCACGAAACTGACGCGCCCGCCATCGACCATCACCGCGCGCAGCATGTCACGTGAGACCAGCGTCCCGCCATCGGGCAGCTGCAGCCGCGCAAGGGCGTCGCGAATCTCTTCCTGGGTGGGGGTCATGGCCGGTCTCCTCATGGTTTCCAGCCATATAAGACCTGCCGCGACCAAGCCCAAGGCCGCATTGCAATGAGAGACCGCGCCGATCAAGGCAGGCGCCATGGCACGCCGGTTTACGCCCCGCCCGGTTTTTGAGCGCCTGATCGCTCCTTGATGCATAACTCAGCAGGATCAACCCCGTTTCCCTTAGGAAACCCATGCATTTGCTGCATAGCAGAAATGCCCCTTTCAGGGATTGTGCGCTCGCAGCATTATCATATTTATGGGGTCAAGCGAGGCCGGGAACGGCCAGACACACACATAGACGTTAAGGACAACACCGATGGCCGCTGTTGATAATATGACAACCCGTAAAGGCGCTCTGGCCTTCAGCCCGCGCGCCGTGTTTGACGAACTGAAAGGCAAGATTGCACGCTACCGCCTGTACCGCCAGACCATGAATGAGCTGTCGACGCTCTCTGGTCGCGAACTGGCAGATCTGGGGCTGAGCCGCTCCATGCTGCGCAGCGTTGCCTATGAGGCCGCCTACGGCACGAAATAAAGAGTTCAGGCTCTCTTCTCCTCCTCCCTTGAGGGCCTGTAATCGCGGTGACATCCTCCTCCTCCCTGATGTCACCGCACCCTATACCGGCGTCATAGCCGGATCCTGATACATCATACCTCCTCCTCCCTGATGGTATGGTGTTGCACAGAACGGCGGTGCCCTCCTCCTCCCTGGCACCGCCGTTTTTTTGTGCCTTATGGTCTGCACCGCAGTCCCTCCCACTGATCACCGGCCGCAAAAAAGGCGCCGACAGAATGTCGACGCCTGATCTGTTGTGGCTGCTATGTCGGCCCTCTTCACTGCGACGACCAATAGATGTGATCCATCACGGCAAGGTCCCACCGAGGCGTGGATTAAAAGGGCACGTCCTCCGCTGCGGAGACAAAGCGGGCGACGACTTTCTTGGTGCCAGCCTTCTCGAAATCCACCTCCAGTTTGTCGCCTTCGATCCCGGTGATCGCGCCATAGCCAAATTTCTGGTGAAACACCCGCTCCCCGACCATGAAGGCGGATGTCGCGGTGAGGTCGATGACGCTGGATTTGCTTTCCTTGGGTTGTGACAAACCACGCTCACCGGCGCGGGATTGCATGCGTTTCCAGCCGGGCGAGTTGTACCCGTCGGCGGCCGCCATGCGATCCTCAATCGTGGAGCGCACCGCCCCACTGCCGCCGCCGGGGGCCGCAGCCCCGTAACCGCCACCATAAAGACCGGGCGGGGTCAGCACCTCCACATGCTCTTCCGGCAACTCATCAATGAAGCGGGAGGGCAGTTGTGACTGCCATTGCCCAAAGACGCGGCGATTGCCGGCAAAGGAGATCGTGCAGATTTCCTCGGCCCGTGTGATGCCGACATAGGCCAGACGGCGCTCCTCCTCGAGGCCCTTCAGGCCGCTTTCATCCATGGAGCGCTGCGAGGGGAACAGCCCATCCTCCCAGCCAGGCAGGAACACAGCCGGAAATTCCAACCCTTTGGCGGCGTGTAGCGTCATGATCGACACCTTTTGGGCGGCGTCCTGTTTGTCATTATCCATGATCAGACTGACATGTTCGAGGAAGCCTTGCAGGTTTTCAAACGCCTCCAGCGCCTTCACCAGTTCCTTGAGGTTTTCCAGACGCCCCGGCGAATCCGGGTTTTTGTCGGTCTGCCACATGGTGGTGTAGCCGCTTTCATCCAGAATGGTTTCGGCCAGCTCCATATGGGTCATATCCGCATCCCCCGCCAGACGCCCCCAGCGGGCAAGATCGGTGACCAGCTGGCGCAGGGCATTGCCACCCTTCCCCTTGATCTGGCCGGATTCAACCGCAAGCCGCGCGCCCTCCACCAGGGAGACTCCATTGCTGCGCGCCATGGTCTGAATGGTCTGCTGCGCCTTATCGCCAAGGCCGCGCTTCGGCGTGTTGACGATCCGCTCAAAGGCAAGATCATCGTCTGCACTGACCACCAGCCGGAAATAGGCCATGGCATCGCGAATTTCGAGCCGCTCATAAAAGCGTGGCCCGCCAATGACCCGGTACGGCAGGCCGATGGTCAGAAACCGATCCTCAAAGGCGCGCATCTGATGCGAGGCCCGCACGAGGATGGCCATATTGTTGAGATCGACCGGCGCCAGGCCACGGGTGCCGCGCTGCATCGCCTCAATCTCCTCGCCGATCCAGCGGGCCTCCTCCTCGCCGTCCCAATGACCGATCAGGCGGACCTTCTCGCCGCCGCGCGCCTCGGTCCACAGCTCCTTGCCCAGACGGCCGGAATTGCCACGGATCACACCGGAGGCGGCGCTGAGAATATGTTCAGTCGAGCGGTAGTTTTGTTCCAGCCGCACCACATTGGCACCGGGAAAATCCTTTTCAAACCGCAGGATATTGCCCACCTCTGCGCCACGCCAGCCATAGATCGACTGGTCATCGTCACCGACGCAGCAGATGTTCTTATGGGCGCCCGCCAGCAGCCGCAGCCAGAGGTACTGCGCCACGTTGGTATCCTGATATTCGTCCACCATGATGAAGCGGAACCAGCGCTGATATTGCTCCAGCACATCCGGGTTATCCTGAAATATGGTGACCATATGCAGCAGCAGATCACCAAAATCGACCGCGTTCAGATCCTTCAGCCGCGCCTGATACTGGGCGTAGAAATCCACGCCGCGATGGTTGTAGGCACTGGCATCGGACACCGGCACTTTCGACGGCGTCAGCGCGCGGTTTTTCCAATCGTCTATGACACCTGCCAGCATGCGCGCGGGCCAGCGTTTGTCATCAATGCCTTCCGCCTTGATCAGCTGTTTCAGCAGGCGGATCTGATCATCGGTATCCAGAATGGTGAAATTGGATTTGAGCCCGACCAATTCGGCATGGCGGCGCAGCAGCTTCACGCAGATCGAATGGAAGGTGCCAAGCCAGGGCATCCCCTCAACCGCCTGCCCCAACATGCCTGCAACCCGCTCCTTCATCTCGCGCGCGGCCTTGTTGGTAAAGGTCACAGCAAGGATCTCATTTGGTTTGGCGGTGCCCGTGGTCAGAAGATGCACGATGCGCGCAGTCAGCGCCTTCGTCTTGCCGGTGCCGGCCCCGGCCAGCATCAGCACAGGTCCCTCCAGGCATTCAACGGCGGCCCGCTGTGCCGGGTTCAGCCCGTCGAGATACGGCATCGGCCGCGCTGCCATGGCGCGCGCGGACAGCGAGATCCCCTCATAGGGGTCGATATCGTCAAAACTGCTCATGAGCGGGACATTAGCGCGATTCAATCCCGGCGGAAAGAGGGCGTTCACAGTCTGTTCCACCCCAAATTCGCGGTACGAGATGTGGCGTTTGTGCCGCCTGCGGGATGTCAGCGCCGTGCCAAGAAAGACCGCGCGGTGAGGCATTAACGTTTTCTAAAACCCATTCAGGCATCGTGCCTTCATCTATAGGTTGTTTTTTTGACACTCGACATCCGGCAAGGCAGACCAGCGCATTATGAAAAAAGCACTGACCTCCAGTATTGTGGATAGACTACGTGGTCTGTCCCTGTTGCTCATGCTGATTGCCGCCACAGCGGTTTCGACCTGGGCCGTACTTGCAGTCCCTGGCCCGGTTGTCGACAGGATGCTTGAGGCGGACATCCGCCAGCAAGCGGAACTCTGGCAGCGCCGTGTCACACTACATATGGCCGATGCTGAATCCGCCTTTGAGGAGGGGATTATCCAGCCGCAGGACGCCTCGCTGCTGACTCTGTTTACCGAAGAAACCGCCGTTTACCGCTATCGCCTACTGACCAGTGCAGGCGAGATTTTCTGGTCGTCGCGCAGTGATGAGATTGGGGAATTCGAATCCAATGTCTTTTTCTCAACTCAGGTCTCTCGTGGAGAAACCTATTACGACAGCGACACGGTGCCCGTGTTTGAGGTCGACAACTCACCCCTTAGCGGCAGCTACACTGAAGAGCTGACCCGAGAGGTCGCCCGCATCTACGTCCCGCTGATGCACAATGGTCATTTTGACGGTGCCATCGATTTTCACACTGATATCACCGACCTTCGCACCACATTCATACAGCTAGCCCGGTTGCTGGTCGCTCTGCTGACCGGTATTGCCCTGGCGGCGATGACAATTGCCGCTTATGTGATTTTCAAATCGAACCGGTTTCGGATGAACCAGCTGCGTCAGCGCGGTGAAACCGAACGTGAAATTCTGGACGAACAGCTGCGGTTGGCCCGCGAGGTGCAGCTGCTGGGCGAACTGAACGAATGGTTACAATCCAGCCGTTCACTGGATGAACTGTTTGACATGGTTGCGCGCTTCATGACCCATATCCTGCCCACCGCAGAGGGCAGCGTCTATGTCTACTCCAACTCACGCGATGTGCTGGATGGCTGCGCCAGCTGGAATGGCGGCACCCACAAAGATCACATTCACCCGGAAGAATGCTGGGGGTTGCGCCGTGGCCGCACCTATGAATTTGGCGCCTCGGAGATTGATTTTGTCTGCGGACACGCTGAGCCTCATGATGGTCGCGCCTATTACTGCTTCCCGATCCTCGCGCATGGGGAAACGGTTGGCCTGATGCATCTGCGCGCATTGACGGATGCAACCGAGGCTTTCATCAATAGCAAGAAACTGGCCCAGATGTGCGCGGAACAGATCTCCATGGCCATCGCCAATGTGCGCATGCGCGATCAATTGCATGATCAGTCTGTACGTGACCCGCTCACCGGCCTGTTTAACCGCCGCCATATGACCGAGACCCTGCGCAAGAGCATCAACAACAGCCAGAATGCCGGTACGCCACTCAGCATCATTGCCGTGGATGTGGATCACTTCAAGAAGTTCAACGACAATCACGGCCATGACGCTGGCGATATGGTTTTGCGCGCCGTCGGCTCGGTGCTGGAACAGGCCTGCGACGGCGACGAAGTTGCCTGCCGCCCCGGAGGCGAGGAATTCACCCTGATCCTGCCAGGCGCCTGCCAGGAAGATGTCATGACCAAGGCAGAGCTGCTGCGCCAAGCCGTGGAAGCCATCGTTGTGCGCTATGGAGAAAAGGCGCTCCCGGCGATTTCGATCTCACTTGGCGTCGCTCACTATCCGCGTCACGGCACCATGCCGCAGGATCTACTGCGGGCATCGGATGAAGCGCTTTACGAGGCGAAGGCAAAGGGCCGCAACCAGGTCTGCGTCGCATCCTCAGCAGAGCAGGCTCCGCGTGATCCAGCGGCGCAGAACATAAAGCCAAAGCCTCCCGGGTCCGACAGCCCGATCGCTGCCGAGTAATACGGGCGCACGCTGCAACGGTGGCGCGACCTCGCATCAATCATGGCCTGTCAGATGCTCGTGAGGCAGTACATCACACCATGGCGTCGTCACACCGCATTTGAGCAGCTGATGTCAGAAGGTCGAGGAACAACAGGCCAGAGTAAACAGGCCCAGCACGAATAGTTACAAAATTGTTTCAAACCCGCACTCGGCACTAGACTTTTGCTGCAAGGCAGCGACAAATGCGCGGCATGGATCTGCACCAGCGTTATCCCGCTCTCAGTGACCTTCGCCAGCGCGCCCGGCGGCGCCTGCCGCGGTTCGTTTGGGAGTATCTGGACAGCGGCACCGGGACCGAGGCAACCAAGGTCCGCAACCGTGCTGCGCTGGATCTGCTGGGGTTTTCGCCGTCTATCCTGCATGGGCCTCAGCAGACCAATCTGCGCCGTCGCTTTCTGGGCGTTGACCGGCCACTGCCGTTTGGTGTGGCGCCGGTTGGCATGTCCGGGCTGATCTGGCCGGATGCGGAACGGTTGCTGGCGCGCTGCGCTGCGGCACAGGGCCTGCCCTATTGCCTGTCCACCGTGGCCAGCCAGTCGCCCGAGGATCTGGTGGATGATTTGGGGGCCGCGCCGTGGTTCCAGCTCTACCCGCCGAAGGCCCCTGACATCCGCCGAGATCTGCTGGCGCGCGCCAAGGCCGCCGGATTTGCCGGGCTGGTGCTGACCGTGGATGTGCCTGTCGCCTCCCGGCGGGAACGGCAGACCCGCTCCGGGCTGACGCAGCCGCCGCGGCTGACACCCCGGTTGCTGGCGCAGGTTGCCATGCGACCGGCCTGGGCGATGGGCATGGCACGCCGTGGCCTGCCACATATGCGGACACTGGACAAATATGTGAGCGGAGCGGGCGCAAGCCTGTCATCAACAGCCCATGTCGGCTACCTGCTGCGCACCTCACCGGACTGGGATTATGTGCAGTGGCTGCGCGACCATTGGGATGGCCCGCTGATCATCAAGGGGGTGATGCGCGCAGAGGATGCAGCGCCGCTGGAGGCCATCGGCGCCGATGCGCTGTGGGTGTCCAACCATGCGGGCCGCCAATTCGACGCCGCACCCTCCACGATCGAGGCCCTGCCAGGCATTCGCGCCGCCACCCGCCTGCCGCTGATATTCGACAGCGGGATCGAGAGCGGGCTGGATATTTTGCGCGCGCTGGCACTGGGGGCCGACTATGTGATGCTGGGCCGCGCCTTCCACTTTGCGCTCGCCGCACTTGGGCCACGGGGGCCGGATCATCTGGTGGATATTCTGCGCAAAGATCTGGAGGCCAATATGGGGCAACTGGGCCTTGAGACACTGTCTGCGCTGCCCCAACCGTTGGCACTTGCGTCGTTTGCCACCCCGTTCACGACAGATAGGTCCGATACGGACATAAATGCACCGCCATAAATGCGAATTATGCCGGTTTCTGGCCTCAGGTCAGCGCTATCACGCTGGTCATACCCAGAACTACGTCTATACCGGACCCTAATTTGCGCTTATCACTTCGCCAAACTGCACGACCCCGAGGACGCCATGACCGACTTCAAGAAAATCCTGATCGCCAACCGCGGCGAGATCGCCATCCGCGTCATGCGGGCAGCCAATGAGATGGGCAAGAAGACGGTGGCCGTCTATGCCGAAGAGGACAAACTGGGCCTGCACCGGTTCAAGGCAGATGAAGCCTATCGGATAGGAGAAGGCATGGGGCCGGTTGCGGCCTATCTGTCGATTGATGAGATTATCCGTGTCGCGAAGGAATGCGGCGCCGATGCGATCCACCCCGGATACGGCCTGTTGTCCGAAAACCCGGACTTTGTGGATGCCTGCGCCCGCAACGGCATCACCTTCATCGGGCCGAAGGCGGAAACCATGCGCGCCCTTGGCGACAAGGCTTCGGCGCGCCGCGTCGCGATTGAGGCCGATGTGCCAGTGATCCCGGCCACCGAGGTATTGGGCAATGATATGGACGCGATCCGCAAGGAAGCGGCTGAGGTCGGCTACCCGCTGATGCTGAAGGCCTCATGGGGTGGTGGTGGTCGTGGCATGCGCCCCATTCACAGCGAAGATGAGCTGGAAGAAAAAGTGCTGGAAGGCCGCCGTGAGGCAGAAGCCGCATTCGGCAATGGCGAGGGCTATCTGGAGAAGATGATCACCCGCGCCCGTCACGTTGAGGTGCAAATCCTTGGCGACAAGCACGGTGAAATCTACCATCTTTATGAGCGGGACTGCTCCGTTCAGCGCCGCAACCAGAAAGTGGTCGAACGCGCCCCTGCCCCCTATCTGACGGAGGAGCAGCGCGCAGAGATCTGCGATCTGGGCCGCAAGATCTGCCAGCATGTGAACTATGAATGCGCGGGCACCGTCGAATTCCTGATGGATATGAACGACGGCAAATTCTACTTCATCGAGGTGAACCCGCGGGTCCAGGTGGAACATACGGTCACCGAGGAAGTCACCGGTATCGACATCGTGCAGGCGCAGATCCTGATCGCCGAGGGCAAGACCATTGCCGAGGCCACCGGCAAGGCATCGCAAGATGAAATCCGCCTCAATGGCCATGCGCTGCAGACACGGGTCACCACCGAGGATCCGCTCAACAACTTCATTCCCGACTATGGCCGCATCACCGCTTACCGCTCGGCCACCGGCATGGGCATCCGTCTGGATGGTGGCACCGCTTATGCGGGCGGGGTGATCACGCGCTACTACGATTCACTGCTAACCAAGGTGACCGCCAAAGCGCCCACCCCAGAGAAGGCGATTGCGCGGATGGATCGCGCGCTGCGCGAATTCCGGGTGCGCGGTGTCAGCACCAACATCGCCTTCGTCGAGAACCTGCTGAAACACCCGACCTTCCTGTCGAATGAATACACCACCAAATTCATCGACGAGACGCCGGAACTGTTCCAGTTCGCCAAGCGCCGCGACCGGGGCACCAAGGTGCTGACCTATATCGCCGATATCTCGGTCAACGGGCATCCTGAAACCGAAGGCCGTGCCGCGCCCCATGCCGATTTGAAAGAGCCGCGGGCCCCCAAGGCGGATGCCGCAACGCAGCCCTACGGCACCCGCAACCTCCTCGAGCAAAAGGGCGCGCAGGCAGTGGCCGACTGGATGAAAGCACAGCGCCAGCTGCTGCTGACAGACACCACCATGCGCGACGGCCACCAGTCGCTGCTGGCGACCCGGATGCGTTCGATCGACATGATCAAGGTGGCCCCGGCCTATGCGCAGAACCTCAGCCAGCTGTTCTCGGTTGAGTGCTGGGGTGGCGCGACATTCGACGTGGCCTACCGCTTCTTGCAGGAATGTCCCTGGCAGCGCCTGCGCGATCTGCGCGAGCGGATGCCGAACCTGATGACCCAGATGCTGCTGCGCGCCTCCAACGGGGTTGGCTACACCAACTACCCCGACAATGTGGTGCAGGAATTCGTGCGTCAGGCCGCGACCACCGGCGTGGATGTGTTCCGCGTATTTGACAGCCTGAACTGGGTTGAAAACATGCGTGTCGCCATGGATGCCGTTGTTGAGAGCGGCAAGATCTGCGAAGGCACGATCTGCTACACCGGCGATATCCTCGATCCGAACCGGGCCAAATACGACCTCAAATATTATGTCGGCATGGCCAAGGAGCTGGAAGCCGCAGGCGCGCATATTCTGGGCCTCAAAGACATGGCCGGCCTGTTGAAGCCAGCGGCCGCCCGCCAGCTGGTCAAGGCGCTGAAGGAAGAGGTTGGCCTGCCGGTGCATTTCCACACCCATGACACCTCCGGTGTGGCGGGTGCCACCATTCTGGCGGCGGCTGATGCGGGCGTGGATGCGGTGGATGCGGCGATGGATGCCTTCAGTGGCGGCACCTCGCAGCCCTGCCTCGGCTCCATCGTCGAAGCGCTGCGCAACACCGACCGCGATACCGGTATCGACATTGCCGCCGTGCGCGAAATCTCCGGTTACTGGGAGCAGGTGCGGGCGCATTATGTGGCCTTCGAGAGCGGTCTCGCCGCGCCTGCATCCGAGGTCTACCTGCACGAGATGCCCGGTGGTCAGTTCACCAACCTGAAAGCACAGGCCCGGTCGCTGGGTCTGGAAGAGAAATGGTCAGATGTGGCGCAGACCTATGCCGATGTGAACCAGATGTTTGGCGACATTGTGAAGGTGACGCCATCGTCCAAGGTGGTTGGCGATATGGCGCTGATGATGGTGTCCCAAGGGCTGACCCGCGATGATGTTGAGGATCCGAAGACCGATGTGGCCTTCCCCGACTCGGTGGTGGACATGATGCGCGGCAATCTGGGCCAGCCTCCGGGCGGCTTCCCTGAAGCGATCGTCTCCAAGGTGCTGAAAGGCGATGCCCCCAATCTGGAACGCCCCGGCGCCCATCTCGCCCCGGTGGATCTGGAAGCGACCCGCGCCGAACTGTCCAAAGAGCTGGAAGGCAAAGAGGTCGATGATGAGGATCTGAACGGCTACCTGATGTATCCCAAGGTCTTCCTCGATTACATGGGCCGCCACCGGACCTATGGCCCGGTCCGCAGCCTGCCCACCCGCACCTTCTTCTACGGGATGGAACCGGGCGAGGAGATCACTGCCGAAATCGATCCCGGCAAGACGTTGGAAATCCGGCTGCAGGCGATTGGCGACACTGACGACAAGGGTGAGGTCAAAGTCTTCTTTGAACTGAACGGTCAGCCCCGCGTCATTCGCGTCCCGAACCGTCTGGTCAAGGCCACCACCCAGGCCAATCCGAAGGCCGAGCAGGGCAACCCCAATCACATCGGTGCGCCGATGCCGGGTGTTGTGGCCTCCGTTGCGGTGCAGGTTGGTCAGCCGGTGCATGAGGGCGATATGCTCCTGACCATCGAGGCGATGAAGATGGAGACCGGCATCCACGCCGAACGTGATGCGGTGGTGAAGGCCGTGCATGTCCAACCCGGTGGTCAGATCGACGCCAAGGATCTGCTGATCGAGCTGGAGTGATCGCCGCCAGCGCCTGTCACGGATGGCAGGCAATGCGAATATCATATAAAGGCGTCCCTCAGATCGGGGGCGCCTTTTTCCCGTCAGATGGTGCGTGCTGCCAGACGCGGACTGCTCAGATCAGCGCCTGTGTCTCAATCGCGGGCAGCAGCATCACCGGGGCCTCGGCGGAATGAAGACCCGCGACCTGTCCACCGGCGGTGAGTTTGACGCCGATTGCCAGACAAATGGCAACGGTCAGACCCAGAATACGCAGTGTATCCAGCCGGTCGTCCAAGGATGTGCCCAGCCGGTCACGCAGCGGTGTGCTTAGCAGTGTCATCAAGCGGCTCCCTTTTCGGTTTCGCAGATCTGTCTGCGGGTTGGCCCGGCTCATTGATACGTTGTGCTTGGGGTCGTTTCGGCCGGGCTCATGGTGTCATCATAGAGGTAAAACGCAGCAACCAGCGGGTTCCGTCGCTCAAATCGCCGTGACGGTCATTTTTTGCCGACCACTTTGCGTTTTTCGCTTGCAGCCCTGCCAGCGAATGACTAAATCCCCCTCACCGAATGGCAGCGCGGGCGTAGCTCAGGGGTAGAGCATAACCTTGCCAAGGTTAGGGTCGGGCGTTCGAATCGCCTCGCCCGCTCCATTTGGACAGCAAAAAGGCCACCGCTGCAGACGCAACGGTGGCCTTTTGTGTTTCTGAAATCCGGCGTAGCCTCTGGCTTGCGCGGAATCACTTCAGCGCCTAAGAACAGAGCGGGAACAGCTGCATCCGCAGCACGAGAACAGGTAATACGGCAGCATGCTCACATCGGTAGAACTCTGCGCAGGGGCAGGCGGTCAGGCGCTGGGGCTTGAAAAGGCCGGATTTGACCACACCGCGCTGGTCGAAATCGACAAACACTGCTGCGCCACCCTGCGCCACAATCGCCCCCAGTGGAACGTACTGGAGGAGGACGTGCGCGCCTTCAAGGCGGATGCCGACGCCTATCGCGGTATTGATCTCCTGGCCGGCGGCCTGCCCTGCCCGCCATTCTCCGTTGCGGGCAAACAGCTTGGTGAGAAAGACGAGCGCAATCTCTTTGATGACGCCATCGAGATTGTCGCCGCCACCCGCCCCCGCGCGGTGATGATCGAAAACGTACGTGGCTTCCTCGATGCGGTGTTCCATGATTACCGCGAGAAGCTGAAGAAACAGCTCGCCAAGCTTGGCTATGAGACCGACTGGCGGCTGCTCAATGCCTCTGACTACGGCGTGCCGCAGCTGCGCCCCCGCGTGGCGATTGTTGCCCTGCGCAAGGAATTTTCTGGCCAGTTCAACTGGCCTGACCCCCTGCCGCATAATCCGCGCACCGTGGGTGAGACGCTGCTCGACCTGATGAAGGAACGCGGCTGGCGCGGGGCGGACGACTGGGCCGCCAAGGCCGATGAAATAGCCCCGACCATTGTTGGCGGCTCCAAGAAACACGGCGGACCGGATCTGGGTCCGACACGGGCGCGGCGTGCCTGGGCGGCCTTGGGCGTTGAGGGGCGTACGATCGCCTATGAGGCACCGGATCCGTTCCACAACGATATGCCGCGCCTCACCGTGCGGATGGTGGCGCGCATCCAGGGTTTCCCCGACAGCTGGCATTTCACCGGTGCCAAGACCAACGCCTATCGCCAGGTCGGCAATGCCTTCCCGCCCCCGGTAGCGGAGGCTGTAGCGCGCCAGATCCGCCTGGCTATTGCACGCCCCAGCCTGACGGTTGTCACCGCGCCTGCCGCCGGACGCTGAGGCGCGTTGAGATGCCGGGTCTGATTTCCGCCTGCTCCGATAGGCCACACCCTGCCCTGTCACCTTTCCAGAAATACTCATCCCGCCGCTGCGGATCAGCACAGGGCGTGCGATGAAACAGAAACTGCCGCCCAGCCAGATCAGCCCCGGTCACGCCGATCACGCCCTGCTGTCTGCATTGGCGCAGGACATCACCACCCGCGCGGGCGGGTTGATGGAGCTGACCCGCAGCGTCCCCGCAATGCTGCGCGATTGCATTGACGATGTGATCCTGACCTCCAAAACTGGTCGGCGCGCCTATGAGGATCTGGAGAAGACCGAAAAGACCTATATCGGTACGCGGGTGGAGATTGAGCTGCGCGCGCTGCTGCGGCTGCCGAAGGGGCGGCTGGATACCGAAATCCTCGGCCATGACGTGGATATCAAACACACGATGGGCAGCAACTGGATGATTCCAACCGAGGCGGTGGATCAGCCCTGCATTCTGGTGGCGGCAGATGAGCCACGGGCGCGCTGTTATCTGGGGCTGATCGTGGCACGGCGCGATTACCTGACCGCCGGGCAGAACAAGGACGCCAAACGGTCGATCTCTGCGCAGGGGTTTGAGCATATCCTCTGGCTGCTGTGCGATCAGCCTTACCCGGCTAATTTCTGGCGTCTGCTGCCCGAGGTCGTAGTGGAGGAGATTTTCGCCGGGGACAGCGGCAATGCCCGGATGGCGACCCTGTTCCGGGCGGTACAGCGCCAGCCGATTCCGCGGGATGTTGTGGAGGCCGTGGCAGCGCAGAAGGATTTCATGCGGCGGATCCGTTCGGACGGCGGCCATGGCACCCGCGACCTTCTGGCCCGCGATGGCATCGTGATCCTTGAGGGGCGCAAGGATGCGCAGTTGATCCGCGCGCTCAACCTGCCCCATTGCAGCGGATCCGAATTCATCTCCGCGCAGCTGACCACTCTGGCGGAGGCCCGGCTGGCGGCGAGCGCCGGCCACGCGGGCTGCGAAGATTTTTTCGACAAGGCGTAAAAAGCCGCTGTTTTCCTATTGCAGCCCTGCGCGCAATTGCCTATTCACCGGCTCACCAGATGGCAGCGCGGGCGTAGCTCAGGGGTAGAGCATAACCTTGCCAAGGTTAGGGTCGGGCGTTCGAATCGCCTCGCCCGCTCCATCAGGACAGAAAGGCCGCTCAATTGAGCGGCTTTTTCTTTATCCAATGAAGACAATTCACTAGAGGATTTTTGCCGGATCAGCGCGGGCGGTAAAGCGCAGGCCCGCGAATGTGCGGGGCCAGCGTGGGTATTGCTATTTTCTGCTATGGCGGGTCATTTTCCCTCTTGCGGGGGCTGCAGCAATTTCCTACATACCGCCTCACCAAATGGCAGCGCGGGCGTAGCTCAGGGGTAGAGCATAACCTTGCCAAGGTTAGGGTCGGGCGTTCGAATCGCCTCGCCCGCTCCATTTGGACTGCAAAGGCCGCTCTTTTGAGCGGCCTTTTGCGTTTCTGCCTTTTGCTGCACGCCACATGTGGCCTGTGCGGAATTGGCGTGAAGATTTGATCAAATTCCTTTGACCCGACTCTCAAAACCCGCCAATGCTGTGGCCAAAGGGGGCGCAAGCCCCATCGCCGATATGCCGCCACGGCGGCGCGCCAGCTCAGGAGGACAACAGCCCATGGCCCCGGTAATCTATCCCACCACCAATTTCACCGCCACTGAACAGCTTTGCCTTGAGCGGGGCGAAGGCATCTATGTGTTCGACAGCGACGGCCGCAAATATATCGAAGGGCTTGCGGGTCTTTGGTGCACCTCGCTGGGCTACAGCAACACCGAGGTGATGGATGCGATCACCGAACAGCTGCACAAGCTGCCCTTCTCCCACACCTTTGGCGGCAAGACGCATCAGCCGATCCAGGATCTTGCCGACAAGCTGGCGGCAATGGTGCCGGTGGAGGATGCCTATATCTTCTTCGGCAACTCCGGCTCGGATGCCAATGACACCCATTACAAGATGCTGCGGTATTACTTCAACGCCATCGGCAAGCCGGAAAAACGCAAGATCATCACCCGCGAGCGCGGCTATCACGGGGTCACGGTGGCGGCCGGTTCACTGACGTCCCTGCCCGCGAATCTGGCGCATTTCGACGCGCCGCTGGAGGCGCTGAGCATCCTGCGCGCCGACTCGCCGCATTATTACACCGCCCGGCAGGGCAATGAGACCGAAGCGCAGTTTGTCGAGCGGATCCTGCAAAACCTTGAGGATCAGATCCTTGCTGAAGATCCCGACACCATTGCCGCGATGATCGTGGAGCCGATCACCGGCGCCTCTGGCGTGATCGTGCCGCCGGAGGGGTATTATGAGGGGCTGCAGGCGCTGCTGCGCAAATACGGCATTCTGATCTGGGCGGATGAGGTGATCTGTGGCTTTGGCCGCACCGGTGCGGATTTCGGCTGCACCACCATGGGCATCACGCCGGATCTGATGACCTTCGCCAAGCAGCTCTCGTCCGCCTATTTCCCGATCTCCGCCTCAGTCATTCCGGGCTGGATGTATGAGGCGATGGTGGTTCAGACCAATGAGGTCGGCGTGTTTGGCCACGGCTATACCTACTCCGGTCACCCCGCAGCCTGTGCGGCAGCGCTGAAGACGCTGGAGATTTACGAGCGCGATAACCTGTTTGCGCATGCCGCCGAGGTGGGCAGCTATTTGCAGGCGCAGCTGCGGGAGATTTTCACCGATCATCCGCTGGTGGGCGAGGTGCGCGGCAAGGGATTGATCGCGGCGCTGGAGCTGGTGTCGAACAAAACCACCGGCGCGAGTTTTGAAAAAGGGCGTGCCGGTGCAACCGCGCAACGGCTGTGTCAGGATAATGGGCTGATCTTGCGGGCGGTGGCTGGCAATGCGGTGGCGCTATGCCCGCCGCTGATCATCACCCGCGAGGAAGTTGACGAGATGCTGACCCGCCTGAAGACCGCGATTGACGCCAGCTACGCGGAGCTAAAGGCCGGTGGCCACCTGGCCCACTAACGCGAAAAAGCGCGGCAATTAAGACTGCAAAATCCACGGCAGCGGCGTCAGATCATGGCGCCGCTTTTTCTTGGTCAGGTGGCTTATCACCGTGGGACGCAGCATGGCCTCCCAAATCGACAATGTCACAAACCTGCGATTTTTCCCCGTGAATGGACCGTGAAATGCTGCAAGGATTATCCTATTCCAAAGGTGTTCCAAACCAGCATTTCAGCACCAGTTGATTATGTGATCCCGCATGGCCCTGCGGTCAGATGGTTTCGGGGGGAACCAGACGGTCCGGGACTTGCGGGGTACAGAGCGCCAGTGGATCCGGGGACCACTGTATCCGGTAGGTCGGGGAAACCGGGGCAAGGGAGGTGGCGTGGCATGGACCCGCGCCGCTCCCCCGCTGCCCCGAAGACTGCGGCGGATCAGAACACCTTGAAGGTCATGGTGGTGAGTGAGCGTTCGATCCCGTCGATGACCAAGAGCTGGTCATTGATATATTTGCCAACATCCTGATCGCTGGGAATATATAGTTTCATCAACAGATCATAGTCCCCGCTGGTGGAATAAAGCTCGGAATGGATTTCACGCAGAGCAATCTCCTCGGCGACCTTGTAGGTTGTGCCGGGCTTGCAGCGGATCTGGATAAAGACGCAGGTGGACATGGTGCCCCTCAACTGTTTGGGAATGCGTGGTTTGACCGCCAAGCTGACACGCAGGCGCGGCGGAGGCAATCCCCGGCGCGGCCTCCCGTGGGGGCTGCGCTGTCGAATGGCGCAACAGTTTTGCGCCAATTGCTGCGGCAGGCTTGAGCGCGCCCCCGCCCTGCCCCTATAAGCGGCGCAGGATATCAAGGACATGCCGACCATGCGTAGCGCTCAGATCACCCGCAAGACCGCCGAAACCGAGATCACTGTCGAGATCAACCTCGACGGGACCGGTGCCTATGACAACCAGACCGGCGTCGGCTTTTTCGACCATATGCTGGACCAGCTGTCCCGCCATTCGCTGATCGATATGACCATCCGCGCCAAAGGCGATTATCACATTGATGATCACCACACCGTCGAGGATACCGGCATCGCGCTGGGGCAGGCACTGGTTGCAGCCCTTGGCGACAAGAAGGGCATCAACCGCTATGGCGAATGCCACCTGCCGATGGATGACGCGCAGGTGCGCTGTGCGCTGGATCTGTCAGCGCGCCCGTTTCTAATCTGGAATGTAGACCTTCCGACCCAGAAGATCGGCACTTTCGACACCGAACTGGTGCGCGAGTTCTTTCAGGCGCTGAGCACGCACGGCGGCATCACCCTGCATATTGACCAACTGCACGGCTTCAACAGTCACCACATCGCCGAAGCGGCATTCAAGGCCGTGGCCCGCGCCCTGCGCACGGCTGTCGAAACCGATCCGCGCAAAGGCGATGCCATCCCGTCGACCAAAGGTGCGCTCTAATATGCTGACCGCGATCATCGACTACGAATCCGGCAATCTGCACTCGGCCGAAAAAGCCTTTCAGCGCATGGCGCGGGAGGTGGATGGCGGCGAGGTTGTGGTGACCTCGGATGCTGACGTTGTGGCGCGGGCCGACCGGCTGGTGCTGCCCGGCGACGGCGCCTTCCCGGCCTGCGCGGAGGAGCTGCGCGGCCATCGCGGCATCTATGAGGCCATGGTGGAGGCGGTCGAACAGAACGGTCGCCCCTTTCTGGGGATCTGTGTCGGTATGCAGCTAATGGCCACCACCGGCCACGAATACCGCGACACTCCAGGCCTCGGCTGGGTTCAGGGGGATGTGGTCAAGATCACGCCCAGCGACAGCACCCTGAAGGTGCCGCATATGGGCTGGAACAATCTGGTGATCGACCATGACCACGCGATGTTTGATGGCATCACGTCCGGCGATCACTGCTATTTTGTGCACTCCTACCATTTCCGAGTGAGTGACCCATCCGAACGGTTGGCACATGTGGATTACGGCGGCGATGTCACCGCGGTTATTGGTCGTGACACCATGGTGGGGATGCAGTTCCACCCGGAGAAAAGCCAGGACATTGGCCTGCGGATGATCGGGAATTTCCTGACCTGGGCGCCGTAACCCAAGGGTTGGTATATCATGACATCCGAAAGCCACCTGCTGCGCAGGTGGCTTTTGTATTTGAGTATTTATGGAAAGATGACAGGCGCGGCGGCGATCAGGCAGCCGCCATGCGCAGGGACAGCGGCGCCACGTCATAGGCCTTGCGAAAGGCACGGCTGAAACCTTCGGGGCTGCTATACGCGTAGCGCCGGGCCACGGCATCAACCCGGTCCCCGCGCGACAGATCCTGATGTGCAAGGATCAACCGCCAGCGGCGCAGGTATCCGATCGGGGTTTCTCCCACCTCTGCGGCGAAAACTTCGGCAAAACGCGATAGCGACAATCCTGCGATCTCGGCAAGGTCGGCATTGCTCCAGAGGCGGCCCGGATGATCATGCATGGCGACAATCGCCCGGCTCAGCCGTGGGTCAGCCAGCCCGGCCAGCAGCCCCGGCTCGGTCGCACCATTCTGAAGCTGGTTGCGCAGAAGATGCACCATCAGCACCTCGCCCAAGCGGTTGATCACTGATTGCGCCCCACATCGACCGGCCTCAGCCTCCCCCCGCATTGCACGCACGAGAGCCTGTACCTCCGGAGCATCGGAGATGTCATATTCAACCTGCGCCGGAAGAGCCGCGAGAAACGGGTTGCGGCGTCCAGACCATTCCACCCGCGCCGCCCACATCACCGCAGCAGAGGTGGGCATCTGTGACCGCTCATTCGTACGATAGCAGATACACACCGGTTCACCTTTGGGATCCGCAAGGGCGATAAGGTTCGCCTCCCCCGGCCCTGCGGCGCATACGCTGAGCTGGAAGCGATCCATCAATGTGGTCAGACGGTCCATGGAAATCGGATTATCCATCATATTTTTCGGATTTATGTGACCATAATCTGCGCAAAGATGAAAAACAAGCCACCAAAACTGCGATCTGACAAGGACCACCCCATGCTGATGCCACGCCAAAAAACACCCGATCTCACCCTGCCGACACTGGACCACGGGACATTTAATCTGTCGTCAGAAGATGCGACACGGGGCACAGTGATCTGTTTTTACCGCGGATTGCACTGCCCGATCTGCGCCAACTATCTGACTGAGCTGGAAAAGCGGGTTGCTGATTTCGCCAGCCGCGGCGTGGCCTGTATCGCCGTCAGCAGTGATGGCGAGGAACGGACCCGCGCCATGGCCGACAAGATCGGCGCTAAGGCGCTGCGCTTTGGTTATGACCTGTCGCTGAATGTCGCCCGCCAGTGGGGGCTGTATCTGTCCACCTCGCGCGGGAAGACCTCCATCGGGATCGAAGAACCGGCGCTGTTTTCCGAACCCGGCCTGTTCATGGTGACGCCTGAGCAGACGCTTTATTACGGATCGGTGCAGACCATGCCCTTCGTGCGCCCGCATTTCTCGGAGCTGGTCTCGGCGCTGGATTTTGCCATCGCCAATGACTACCCCGCGCGCGGCGAATACGACGGCGACGTCTGATCACAAGCCGCAGACCGATAAAGGGAGGTATCTGGCCGCAGGGTGCTGTGGCCAGATGGCAACCGGACGCAGCATGGGAATGCGAAATCCGGGCGAGAATGGATGGACAGTGGGGGCGCACACGGGCATACACCGCAAACCCAGATATCCCCAGTCTTTTGCAGGTCGCCGCCCGGTGCAGATCCGTCTCGAAAAATTCGACTATATTGAAGGTCAGCACCGCTATTGCGTGCTGAACCTGAGCCAGACCCTGTTCGGGGAGTGGTGTGTCGAACAGACCAACGGCCCATTGGGAGAGGCCGGCGGTCAACAACGGCGCAGCTATTATACATCCCAGGAAACCGCCCTGGCCGCTGCCGAGAAACATCGCGACCGCCAGATCAAACGTGGCTTTGTGCCGATCCCGGTGCAGCTGGGACTGTTCTAAGGCCCAGCCCCAGTCTTCGCACACCCATCATCCGCACGCCCATCAAAAAAGGGCGCCGATCTGATGCCGCCACCCCCTTGAGGTACTGATCCACTCACGTGACCTTGAAGGGCGCGCTTACTTCACCCGGCTCCAGGTCTGTTTGGAGCAGATCAACCCACCCGCCACGCAGCCGCGCAGGGCCAGCGATTTGCCGGACAGGTTCATCTTGCCGGTATAGATCTTGTTGTTCGAGGGGCGCCAGACCTTGCCCGCATAAGAGCCATCGCCATTCGCCACCATGTCGATCACCAGCGTTTTGCCGATGTTGGGCGATTTATACTCTCCCTCGGCATTGAACGTCCGGCTGATCTTGCCACAGACTGCAGCGCCGCAGGGCGCCATGGTGACATGCGCATAAGAGCCGTCATCAGGCTGGGTTTTCCAGGTGCCCAGCACCGGATCAGCTGAGGCCATGCCCGCCAGTCCCAATGCACAGGCAATACCAAGTGCCAGTTTTTTCATGTGTCATCCTCCCTTTTGCAGCCAGTCTGGCCGCCAAGGGGCAATTCAGGCAAGCTTGACCTCGGGTCGCGTTGCAATCCGGCGCGGCCTTGTGCAAAAGAGGCCAGCTTAGTTTGATGAAGGACCGGCCGGATGATCCTCTACCCCGCAATCGACCTCAAGGATGGCCAGGCCGTTCGCCTGTTGCACGGCGATATGGAAAAGACCACCGTCTTCAACGACGACCCGGCAGCGCAGGCGTTGGAGTTTGTCGAGGCAGGCTGTGATTGGCTGCATCTGGTGGATCTGAACGGGGCCTTTGCGGGTGAGCCGATCAACGCGGCCCCGGTCGAAGAGATCCTGAAGCGCTGCAAGGTCCCGGCCCAGCTGGGCGGCGGCATTCGCGACATGGCCACCATCGAGCGTTGGATTGACAAAGGTCTGGCGCGGGTGATCCTCGGCACCGTCGCGGTAGAGAACCCCGATCTGGTCCGCGAAGCGGCGCGCGCCTTCCCCGGCAAGGTCGCCGTCGGGATTGATGCCCGCAATGGCCGCGTCGCCACCAAGGGCTGGGCCGAAGAGACCGATGTCATGGTGACCGATCTGGCAAAATCCTTTGAGGATGCCGGTGTGGCCGCGATTATCTACACCGATATTCTGCGCGATGGCGCCATGAAAGGTCCGAACGTTGAGGCCACAGCCGCGCTGGCCAATGCCGTGAGTATTCCGGTGATTGCCTCGGGCGGCGTTTCTTCGTTGGACGATCTGCAGGCGCTCAAATCCTGCGGCGCGCCTTTGAACGGCGCCATCTCCGGTCGCGCGCTTTATGATGGCGCGATTGACCTTGGCAAGGCGCTGAAGATCCTGAAAAGCTGATCGCCCCTCTTCTGGCTGAAAATATCCCCGGGGTGAAGGGACCAGAGGGGGCAGCGCCCCCTCCGCCTGTGCTGAAACCGCCCGCGTTATTTGACCGCGGCACCCGTCAGCTTGCCAAGCGCGCCCTGCATCTTGGCCACGGCCTCCGCATCGGCCGGAACATCCAGCGCTGAGAGCATCTCGGCCGGATCTTCATAGGTCAGCCAGACCTGCCCCTCCGCGTCCTGATACGCGAGGATTTTCAGGGGCAGGAACAACCCCGCGCGCGGATCCGCCTGCATCACCGGGGTGCCCAGTTTGGGATTGCCAAAAATCAGCAGCTGCGCGTCACCAAGCGACAGATCCACTTTCTGCGCCCCTGCGGCGTGATCCACACGGGCAAACACCGTGGCGCCCGCGCCCTCAACGGCGGCCTGCAGCGCATCCATGGTGTCGGCCACGGGTTTCTGGCTTGGTATTTTGATCAGGTCAGCAGCGGCAGGAAGGGCAGACATAACAGCAATGGCTCCGGCGAGGGCAAGGGATTTGATCATAACGGCAGCTCCGAATTGGGGAATGAATGCGCTAAGAACAAGCCAGCAAAGCCCTGTGTACAATTCACATCTTTGGCATCGGCAAACCCGTGCCACAGGGCCGGGTCCGATCGTTTGATCACAGCAAGCGCAGTCATAAACGGCGCCGAGGCAGATGCCGCGCCCCCTGCGGCACCGCGCCCGCTTCCCATCTGTCGCAAATTGACGTTTATTGCGCCGCAATAGTGCCGTTGATCTCTCCGGTGCGAAGACAGAAACGGAACTCAGCCCATGCCCCGCGTCCGCAAGACCCGCCTCCCCGACAGTGCCCGTTTGTGGCAGATGGTCTCGCCCGGCGATTTCATCGACGGCTATGCGGTTGAAAGCCCATTGTCCCCGCGGGAGGCTGCCGATATTGGCCTGTCGATGCCGGGATGGGCCTCCGCGCTTTTGCGCCTGCGCAACGCGATTGTGCGCCCGCTGGGACTGAAAACCGAGGTGAGTGACACCGGCGAAGGCGCGATCTTTCCCGTCACCTTTGAGGACAGCCGCGAATTGATCCTGGGTGCCGATGACAGTCATCTGGATTTCCGCATCACCGTTTTACGCCACGACGGGCAGATTTACATGGCCACCTGGGTACACCGGCATAACCTTCAGGGGCGGATCTATCTGGCGCTGGTGATGCCGTTTCATATCCTGATTGTCCGGGACAGTATGCGCCGCATCGCGCGGCACAGCCCCGCGATTGCATCCCAACCACCCGCGCAGTAAGACAAGACCAACCGCAGCGGCAAAGGGATCCTCCATGCTGAAAACCCGCATTATCCCCTGTCTCGACGTGGCTGATGGCCGCGTGGTCAAAGGTGTGAATTTCGTTGGCCTGCGCGACGCCGGCGATCCCGTTGAGGCCGCCAAGGCCTATGATGCGGCCGGCGCGGATGAGATCTGCTTTCTTGACATCCACGCGACCCATGAAAACCGTGGCACCATGTTCGATATGGTTCGGCGCACAGCGGAGCAATGTTTCGTACCGCTCACCGTTGGCGGTGGGGTCCGTACCAAAGAAGACGTGCGTGCCTTGCTCCTGGCTGGGGCCGATAAGGTCTCGTTCAATTCCGCAGCAGTGGCCAACCCGGATGTCATTCGCGAGGCTGCGGATCAGTTCGGCAGCCAGTGTATCGTCTGCGCCATTGACGCAAAAACGGTGGCACCTGGAAAATGGGAGATCTTCACCCATGGCGGTCGCCGCGAAACCGGAATTGATGCGGTTGAATTCGCCCGGCTCGTGGTGGCCAAAGGTGCGGGAGAAATCCTACTGACCTCAATGGACCGCGACGGCACCAAATCAGGTTTCAACCTGCCGCTGACCCGCGCGATATCCGATGCCGTCGATGTGCCCGTGATTGCCTCTGGTGGTGTCGGCACGCTGGACCATCTGGTAGAGGGCGTCACCAAGGGCGGTGCCAGCGCGGTTCTGGCGGCCTCCATCTTTCACTTTGGTGAATTCACTGTGCAGGAAGCCAAACAACATATGGCCGCTGCCGGTATCCTGATGAGGCTGACATGACCCTGTTGCACGATCTTGAGACCACCATTCTGTCCCGCAAGGGGGCTGATCCGGACAGCAGCTGGACCGCCAAACTGCTCGCCAAGGGGCCGGAAAAATGTGCCGAGAAATTCGGCGAGGAAGCCATTGAGGCCATCATTGAGGCGGTGAAGGACAACAAGACCGGCCTCGCCTCTGAGGGGGCGGATGTACTTTATCATTTTCTGGTGATGCTGGCGGCGCGTGATGTGGCGCTGGATGATGTGCTTCAGGTGCTGGCAGATCGTCAGGGGCTGAGTGGCATTGCTGAGAAGGCCGCGCGACCCAAGGGCTGACATAGGGATCTGGCGCTGGCGGGAGCACTGATTTGGCCAGCCGCCTCAGAGCTTCGAGGAAATGATCCCGGTGGCAAATCCACCCATGCGCAGCTCTCCGAACAGGCGCTGATATTCGATCTTCGGACAGCGGTTCTGGATCACTGTGACACCGCGCGCCTCCGCCTTTGCGGCGGCCCCAGCATGCTCTACGCCGATCTGCATCCAGATCGTCTGCACCCCTTCGCAGACCTCCAGCGCCTCCTCCACGATGGCGGGCACCGCCTCGGAGCGGCGAAAGATGTCGACCATATCGATCGGCTCCTGAATATCGCTTAGGCTGGCGTGAATGGTCTGACCAAACAGGGACTTCCCGGCATGACCCGGGTTCACCGGCAGCACGCGATAGCCCTTGAGGCCGAGATACCGCGCCACATAGTAGCTGGGACGGACCGAATTGGTGGAAACGCCAACCACCGCGATGGTCTTGGTGCGTGTCAGCACATCTTTCAGATGCTGGTCAGTATAGTCTGGCATCGCTCCCCCGTCTGCGCTGGTCTCACATCGCCCTGCCAAAGTCGTCTGATGAGCGTTGCGTCAATCCTGACCGTATCGCCTGATGCATTGGGTGCAAGGTCAATTGCGTGCTGCGGCCCTATCAGAAATCGCACGCTCCCTACAGAGCAAGAAAAATGCGCCCAGGATCAGGCCCGGGCGCAAGGTATGGAACGAGGGACAGTGAAAAAGATCTGCGAAGGTTCCAGTTCGCAGTCTGTTAATAATATGGGGTGGGTTGTCGAATTTGAAAGGGAACCTCTCAAATTCGTGACATTTCTCTCGCGCGGCCAGTCACATAGGGGGCTGTCACGGGACTTCCGCAACTCAGGCAAGAGGCGGTGCCTGCCGGTCACTTCCGCAGGATTTTGGGCCACCGCCCCTCTGCGGCGGCGATCAGCGCTTGCCGCTCGGCCTGCCAGGCGGCCAGCGCGCTTGGATTGTTCAGCAGATAAAGCCGACCATCCGCAATCACCCAAAGCGTCGGATTGCCGGGCGCCAGATACCCTTTGGAGAGCGCATAGGCGCAATAGCCCCCAAACCGGGGCGCATAGGCACGGGGGTTCAGCTCAAACCGCTCCTGATTCTGCGAGGAGGCAAAACGCCAGACGGCCCCATGCCACAGGATCGCATGGGTCTGCTGGCCCAGCACGGCCGTCCCATCCTGAAAAAATGCCACCACATCATGGCCACCTGCCGCCACGCCCTTTGGCGCGGAGACCAGCGCCGGATCAGCGCGGGCGGTCTCAGGTCTCAGCGTTGCCGTCAATGCAACCACACTGCCGATCGCCAGCACGGCCATCATCGACCTGACAACAGCACCCAGATGCCGGACTTTCCCTTCCCGCAGGCGCGAAATACGCGGCGACGGAATCGGGTGGGATCGCGGACTGGGCATGGCAGGGCGGCGGGTCACGGGCAGGCGGGGTCCTTCGTCGAGTTGTTCAGTCTTGGGGCGCAGACGGGTACATGCCCGCGACGATGTCACGATAAGTCTGCCCGGCAGACCGGCGTCTGCAAAGAGAGGATACGCATTTGTGATGGGCCTGTGAGGGCGCGCTGACATTGTCAGTACGGCGCCTCACAGGCCTGATCGGGGTCGCTGGTACCAATTAGCGAGGCAGCGATGCGTAGAGCGCAATCGCCGCCGCATTGGAGACATTCAGCGACCCAAAGCCACCAGCAGCATCAATCTTAACCAGATGATCCACGGTTTCCTTCGTCTTTTGACGCAGGCCCGGCCCCTCTGCCCCGAGGACCAATGCCACAGGATCGCCCTTGCGCCCGTCCAGAACCGTTTCGATGGTTTGCTCCGCCTCGCCATCAAGGCCCAGCACTAGAAAGCCCATCCGTTGCAGTTCGACAATCGTGTCCGCAAGGTTGCGCATCCGCAGATAGGGTTGGCGCTCCAGCGCACCGCTGGCGGTTTTGGCAAGCGCGCCGGTCTCTGGTGCGGAATTGTGTCGTGTGCCGATGACCGCGCTGGCGCCCAGCACCTCTGCCGAACGCAGGATTGCGCCAACGTTGTGGGGATCTGTCACCCGGTCCAGCAGCAACACGCGCGGAACCTCCGCGCCGATGCAGTTCTCGTCCAGCCCGCCCCAATTCAGCGGCTTCACTTCGAGAACGGCGCCCTGATGGACCGACTGCTTGTCAATCGGCGGGTTGAATTTGCGAGGGTCAATCACCTCCGCCTCAACCCCCGACTGGGCAATGGCGTCGGCCAGTTTTGCCTCGGCGTTCTGGGTCACCATCAGGCGCAGTTTTTCACGCTCAGGATTGAGCAGCGCATCGCGCACCGCATGTAGGCCAAACAGCCATACGGTTTCCGCAGAAGCCGCCTTTTTGGCCTGCTCTTTTTCGACGACCCACTTGGGTTTTTTGGACATATTGCTCTCCAGCAGAAAGAAATCAGGACCCGCGTGAAAAACTTGTGTTTTTCCGGTTGACGCCCCTTTGGCCTGCTTGTAATCACGCCTCCACATCAGGTGCAACACGCAACTGATTGTGGGCGACAGGCCGCAAGGTGTGGCAGGGGACTGTAACTCCCTCGCGGAGACGCACGCCTGGTTCGATTCCAGGGTCGCCCACCATCTTCTCTCTTTCAACAGTATGAAGCAAGAAGATGGTAGCGCTTGGCGCCGGGCGAATATCTTAATTCAACCAGCTGATTTATATCATTATTCCCGACTTCACGCACCGACCACCTGCGCCTATACACTTCGCTCTCTGATATCATCGGCGGCAGGTACGCCAAACAAACCGGCGTGATATCCCCCACCGGTTTGTTAGATCAGCTGTGCGACTACAGGAATTATCAGCGCTCTTTCGCGGCCTCTGCAACGGCGGAATGAACCCAGTTTACGAGCGCATCAAGATCCGGTTCAGCCTCCTGCGCCAGCCCGTCAGAGAAGTTCTGAAACGCCTCGACATTCATCCGGTTGACGCCAGAAACCACCACCGCTCCGCGCGCCAGCGCCTCGCCGATGACAGGGCGCATTCCGCGCCCGTCCGCCTCGTGTTTGCCAAATTTGTTCACCAGCAGAACCTGCGGTGCCGGGTCCTGCCCCAGCGCCGCCGTGACCTGTCCCACCGCGCGCTCCAACGCCTCCGGGTTGAGACGGCATCCCCGCGCCTCTGGGCCGAGAGATTGCGAAATACGGATGGTCTCGCCCGCCGGCAGGACGCGCACATCCATGTCACACAGCGCGTTATCATAGCATTCGGTATTGGTCTGGACGATCCCGGCCAGTCGCAGCCCATCGGCCTGCAACCGCTCTGCCAATGCGCTGAGCAGCTTGTCGGTGGCACCGCGCTCCTGGGTCATGACGTAGGACAGATGCATTGTGGCCTCTTATTTGGTGATTTTCGGCCACAGGCTAGCGCCAAAGCAGCGCAACTGCCAGAGGCGCAATCGTCGCGCGGCCTGCGACTTTGGCCGCAGTGCCGTTCAGACGCGCCGCGCCAGCATCAGCACCGGATCATAGGTGAGACGTACACCGCCCTGATGGGGAAAACGGCTGCAATAAGCGTCTTCAAACGCCCGAAGCCTGCCACGGCTCCAGCCACCGCGCGACTGGCCGTTCACGCCGGTGTCCCGTAGATGGCGCAACACCGCGCGCGGAGTGTCAAACCTGAGAACGATCGGCGCCTGCCGCAGTTCGATCAGCCGCAGCCCCTGAGGCAGCACCCCCGCCCATTGGTGGTGGTCCATATAGTTTGGGGCTGCTGCATCAGAGCCGAGTGCGACCAATTCGTGAAAATGCGCCGAGCCGAAACCGGAGAGCGCAAGCCAGCCACCGGGGCACAACGCGGCCTCAAATCGGCGCAGCAGGCCTGGCAGGTCGCTGACCCACTGCACAACAGAGGCCGCTGCGATCAGATCTAGCGGCTCGGGCAGGCAGATGTCCTCAATTCGCCCTGGCAGGAAACTTGCGGATTTCCCCCGTGCCCTCAGGATCGGCAGCAAACCGGCCTCCGCCTCAGGCAGCAGATCGTTGAGCGTGAGGCGCGAAACCGAGAGATCCCGCAGCAGCGCATAGGTCAGATGGCCAGTCCCGGCCCCAAATTCAAACAAATGCGAAAACGGTGTCTGACCCACGTGTTTGGCCAAAAGCGCCGAAAGTTCGGCTGCAATCTGCGCCTGCGCAGACGCCGCACCGTGATAGCTGCCCAGCCCCCGGCGAAAGGCGCGCGCCACACGGGCGGCATCAACAGCTGGGGGTGTCAGATCTTTCATGAGATCACGGCCTGCCAGCTGTCGAAGTGATCAAAGGGGGCATGGGCCGCTGTGGGCAACTCCCGAAGTGGCGCACCTTCCCAGGCCCGGTGCTGATTGACAGGCGGGAAAATTCGATCCCGCCCCGCAATCCAGACCTGATCGAAGGCCACGGCGGGGGCCGCGCCGCGCGCAGCAACCGCATGCAGTTCAGCGCGGCGGGTCTCGATGTCGATCACCCTGGGGGATTGCGGCGCATTGAAGGTCCGGCGCAGGAACTGGGCAAAGCTCGCCTCGCTCAGCCCTTCCGCCGTTTTGGCCATCACGTCTGGCGGGATACCGTGCCCTGCATCCACCGGCGCAAGGGTTCCGTTGACTGCAACTTTGCGGTCAAAGGGATCGGTGCGCCCCTCCTGCCAATGGGCATAGGCTGCAACGCCAAAAGACCACGCCAGGAGGGTGATATGGTCGTAACCCGACATATCGGGAAGGTCTGCATCAAGGCTGCGGTAATCACTGACAAAAAGGATGTCCTGAGGGCCTGTGAGATGATCAAACACCTCCGGCCCCACAGCCCAGCCGCCAAAGACCACGATGGCCTCGGCTGCCTGATCCTGTTTGAGCCAGCGGAAGTCCATTTACAGCTCCCGCGCCAGCCGCAGCATGCCTGCGGTGATTTCGCTCAGCTGATCCGGCGCGGTGATGAAGGGCGGCATGGTATAGATATTCTTGCCAAAGGGACGCAGGAACACGCCCATCTCATGCGCCCGGGCGTGGGCCTCATCCGCAGACACCGCGTGTTTCATCTCGATGACGCCAATCGCGCCCAGAACCCGCACATCCGCCACATTGGGCAGATCGCGCGCCGGTGCCAGCTCGGCCTGCATCTGCTCACCGATTGCGGCGACGGTGCCGCGCCAGTCTTGAGTTTCAGGGGCCTGCCCGGTCAGCAGATCCAGCGAGGCCTTGGCCGCGGCACAGGCCAGCGGGTTGCCCATATAGGTGGGGCCATGCATGAACAGCCCGGGATTGCCGCCGCCGATGCCCTCGGCGACGCGGTCATTGGTCATGGTGCAGGCGAATGAAATATGGCCGCCCGTCAGCCCTTTGCCGAGGCAGATGATATCCGGTTCGACAGTGCAGAAACCAGTGGCGAACAGCTCGCCTGTGCGGCCGAAACCGGTGGCGATCTCGTCGAAGATCAGGAGGATGCCCAGCTCGTCACACAAGGCGCGCGCCTGATTGAGATACTCCGGGTGATAGAAATACATGCCGCCGGTGCCCTGCACCACGGGTTCCAGGATGAAAGCCGCGATCTTTTCCGCGTTGGCCTCAAGCATTTGGCGCAGCTCGCCGAGGCCGTTTTGCGCCGGGTCATCGATCCATTCTTCATGAATGCGTATCGGCGGGCGGGAGACGAAATGCTGCACGCTCAGCGCGCCCTGAAACAGATGGTGCATGCCGGTGTCCGGGTCGCAGACGCTCATCGCCTTCCAGGTGTCGCCGTGATAGCCGGAGCGGATGGTGGCGAACTCCTTGCGCCCGGGCTGGCCGATAGCGTGCTGGTACTGCACCGCCATCTTCATCGCCACTTCGACCGAGACCGAGCCGCTGTCGCAATAGAAGATGCGGGTGAGGCTGTCCGGCGTTATCTCCAACAGCTTGCGGCCCAGGTCGATCGCCGGATCATGGGTCAGCCCACCGAACATCACATGCGGCAGGGTGTCGAGTTGGTCATGGATCGCCTTGGTGATCGCCGGGTTCTTATGGCCGTGCATCATGCACCACCACGACGACATGGCGTCGATCAGCCGGGTGCCGTCGTCCAGCGTGATGTGGACACCCTCGCTTTCCTTCACCACGAAGGTCGGACCGGGTTTGGCAACGTTGGTGTAGGGATGCCAAAGGTGCTGCTGGTCGAATTCCAGCTGGGTGAGGCCGGATGCGCTCATGCCATCTCTCCTTGGGCCAGGGCGGCCTTGATCAGGTCCACCCGGATGCTGGCCTGAAAGGCCACCGCCAGCGCGTCAGAGGTCAGCTCGCCCAGAACCGGCAGCCGGCCCAGATGCGCGGCCTTGCCGAACTGGCAGATGGTTTCCTCCACCGCCGGTTCCGGATCGCCGATGAAAACAACGCCAACCACTGGGCAGCCCGCGCCGCGCAGGGCCTTCAGCGACAACAGCGTGTGGTTGATCGTGCCCAGCTGCGTCCGCGCACAAAGGATCACCGGCGCCCCCCAGCGGGTGAACAGATCAAGATACAGCGCCTTGCGGTTCAGCGGAACCATCAAACCGCCTGCCCCTTCGGCGACCAATACGCCGTCCACGTCGGGCAGGTCCAGCGTATCCGGGTCGATCTCCACGCCCTCGGACTCCGCCGACAGATGCGGCGATGCGGGGAGCTGCAGCAAGTACCCCTCCGGCAGCACCGGGCGGCCGGAGAGGCGCGCCACGATCTGGCTGTCGGTCTCCTCCTCCAGCCCGGATTGCACCGGCTTCCAGTAGGTGGCGGCCAGGGCCTGCACCAGGCCGGCCGAGAAGATGGTCTTGCCGATGCCGGTATCGGTGCCGGTGACGATCAGCGCGCTCATGTCCTTGTCTCCATTTCCCGGGCGAGGTCTTCGAACATCGCGGTCATGACCTCTGCCCCGGTATTCAAGGTGATCGACAGGCGCAGCCGCGAGGTGCCGCGGGGCACCGTCGGCGGGCGGATGCCGCGGATGTCGTAGCCGCGGGCCTGCATGGCCGAGGCCAGCGCCATGGTGCGTTTGTCGTCGCCGATCACCACCGGCAGGATCTGGCTCTGGAAGCCCGCCAGACCGCAAAGCCGTTTGGCCTCATCCTGGGCATGGCTGATGCCCTCCCATGCCCGATCGCGGCGGGCCGGGTTATCCCGCAGCTCATACAAAGCAGCGCGGACCAGTGCGGCATTCAGCGGTGACGGCGCGGTGGCATAAATGAAGCTGCGGGCCTTGTTGATCAGCGTCTCAATCAGCACACTCGGGCCGCAGATCAGCGCACCAGAGGCGCCCAGCGCCTTGCCGCAGGTGTGTAAGGAAAGGACGTTGGGACGGTGCGCGATATCATGCGCCAGCCCGCGCCCCAGATTGCCGAAGACACCGGTTGCATGGGCCTCATCCACCACCAGCACGGCGCCGGTGGCATCCGCCAGCGCCATCAGCGCGTCCAGCGGCGCCAGATCACCGTCCATCGAATAGACCGCCTCAACCGCGATCCAGACCTGGCCCTCGCCGCCTTGGGCGCGCCAGTCTTTCAGCACCCTTGCAGCATCTTCCACGTCGCTGTGGGCAAAGCTGCGGGTGTCGGCGCGGCCCAGCCGCATGCCGTCATGGGTGCTGGCATGGATCAGCGCATCATAAAGCACCAGATCGCCCTGCTGCGGCAGGGTGGAAAAAATCGCCTGATTGGCATTGAAGCCGCCGCCCATGAACAGCGCCGCCCCGGTGCCGAAAAACTCCGCCGCTTCGGCTTCCAGCAACTGGTGCTCAGCGTCATTGCCGCGCAACAGGCGCGCGCCGCCTGCCCCCACCGGCACGCCGCGTGCCACGGCGGCAATCGCCGCTGCGCACAGCACGTCGTCTCCGGCCAGGCCCAGGTAGTCGTTAGAGGCAAAGTCATGCCCGTCCCTCGGCATCAGCTGCCGGTAGCGCCCGCGATTGCGCAGCGCTTCCAGCGACGTCTCATGCCTCGGGAAGGCGCCCGCCATCAGCGGCTGCCGTCACATCCCACCGCCATCGCGGTGATGCCCAGACGGTCGAACAATTGCTGGTCCTTGTCCTCTTCGGGGTTGTCCGCAGTCAGCAGCGTGTCGCCCACAAAGATGGAATTGGCCCCGGCAAAGAAGCACATCGCCTGCATCTCATCCGACATATCGGTGCGACCTGCGGACAGACGCACATGGGATTTCGGCATCAGGATCCGGGCCAGCGCCACGGAACGGACAAATTCGATCGGATCCAGCTTCTCGACATCCGCCAGCGGCGTGTCGGCGATCGGGATCAGCATGTTCACGGGCACCGAATCCGGATGCACCTCCAGCGTTGCCAGCGCCAGCATCATGTCGATGCGGTCCAGCTGCTGCTCCCCCATGCCGACGATGCCGCCGGAGCAGACCTTGATGCCCGCCTCGCGCACCCGGTTCAGGGTGTCGATCCGGTCAGCGAATGTGCGGGTGGTGATGATCTCGGAGTAGTAGCGCTCCGAGGTGTCGATGTTGTGGTTGTAGTAATCCAGACCGGCGTCGCGCAGGCGGAACACCTGGTCTTCCTCCAGCATACCCAGGGTCATGCAGGTCTCCATCCCGAGATCCTTGACCCCCTGCACCATCGCCTCCAATGCGGCCATGTCGCGGTCCTTGGGCGAGCGCCAGGCCGCGCCCATGCAATAGCGCGTGGCGCCGCCTTCCTTGGCTTTTCTGGCCTCGGCGATCACCCGCTGCACCTCGATCAGCTTTGAGGCCGACAGCTGCGCGCCGTTGCGCGCCGACTGGGAGCAATAGGCGCAGTCCTCGGCGCAGCCGCCGGTCTTGATACTGAGGAGCTTGGATTTCTGCACCTGATTGGGGTCGAAATACTGCCGATGCACCGAGTGCGCCTGAAACAGCAGATCCATGAAAGGGGTGTTGTAAATTGCCTCCGCTTCCTCGCGGGTCCAATCGGTGCGGATGGGTGCAGCGTCCAGCATGCTGTCTCCTGTTCTCTCTACCAGATGGCCATACGCGGATGGCGTTGGTATTTTATAGATAACTTGACGTGCAGCGATCAAGTGCAAAGCTGCGCTGCGGCGAATTCGCTCTAATCTCCAACCAAAACCGTCACAACATCCTAAAATAAAACGTTAAAAATAATCTATAAAATAAAATATTGACGGAGAGACCCTGTCTCCCCTACCCCTAAAGCACGCAGGGGAGTCCCGCCAAGGGGACTGAGAGGCGTTTAGGTGCGGGGCATTCCCGAACCGGCGGCGCGACCCTTTGAACCTGACCCAGTTGATACTGGCGTAGGAAGCTAGGCGCGCATGGCTGCGGGACTTGTACACTCCCGGACGTCTTGCGATGACTGAACAAGGGGGTCCTACGCCCTCTGTTTCCCGAGCCAAACCTCATCTGGTGTCTTTTCCAAGTCTAGGCTTCGAGGAGCACCAAAATGAACGTCCCCAACCCGAAAATCACCACAGGCGCATTGCCTGCATCGCGCAAGATCTATGTCAGCGGCGAAGTCCACCCGGACATCCGCGTGCCAATGCGCGAAATCGCCACCCACCCCACCGCGGGCGAGGCGCCGCTGCCGGTCTATGACAGCTCCGGCCCCTATACCGACCCGGATGTGCTGACCGATATTCGCGAAGGTCTGCCACAGCTGCGCCGCCAGTGGATCGAAGCCCGCGGCGATGTCGCGGAATATCAGGGCCGCGATGTGAAGCCCGAGGACAACGGCTTTGCCGCAGGCGACCGGCTGGTGGCAGAGTTCCCGGTGAAACCCGCTCCCTTGCGCGGCAAGAACGGCGCGGCACCCACTCAGCTGGCCTATGCCCGCGCAGGCATCATCACGCCTGAGATGGAGTTCGTGGCAATCCGCGAGAACCAGCTGCGCGAGCTGTCCCCCTGCCACGGCAAGCGCGACGGCAATGACTTCGGCGCCAATATCCCCGACTACGTGACGCCCGAGTTCGTGCGCTCGGAAATCGCCGCGGGCCGCGCCATCATCCCGGCCAACATCAACCACCCCGAGATCGAGCCGATGATCATCGGCCGCAACTTCCTCGTGAAGATCAACGCCAACATGGGCACCTCTGCCGTCACTTCCTCGATGGAGGAGGAAGTGGACAAGCTGGTCTGGGCGATCCGCTGGGGCGCCGACACGGTGATGGATCTGTCGACGGGGCGCAACATCCACAACACCCGCGAATGGATCGTGCGCAATTCCCCTGTGCCGATCGGCACCGTGCCGATCTATCAGGCGCTGGAGAAGGTGAACGGCATCGCTGAGGACCTGACCTGGGACGTGTTCCGCGACACGCTGATCGAACAGGCGGAACAGGGCGTGGATTACTTCACCATCCATGCCGGCGTGCGGCTTCATATGGTGCCGATGACGGTGGAGCGGGTGACCGGCATCGTGTCGCGCGGCGGCTCGATCATGGCCAAGTGGTGCCTGCATCACCACAAGGAGAGCTTCCTCTATGAACATTTCGAGGAGATCTGCGACATCTGCCGCCAGTATGATGTTTCGTTCTCCTTGGGCGACGGGCTGCGCCCCGGCTCGATTGCGGACGCCAATGACGAGGCGCAGTTTGCCGAGTTGGAAACCCTGGGCGAGTTGACCAAGATCGCCTGGGCCAAGGATTGCCAGGTGATGATCGAAGGGCCGGGCCATGTCGCCATGCACAAGATCAAGGAGAATATGGACAAGCAGTTGGAGTGCTGCCACGAGGCACCGTTCTACACGCTGGGGCCGCTGACCACGGACATTGCACCGGGCTATGACCACATCACCAGCGGTATCGGGGCGGCGATGATCGGCTGGTTCGGCTGTGCGATGCTCTGCTACGTGACGCCCAAGGAACACCTTGGCCTGCCGGACCGCGACGACGTGAAAACCGGCGTGATCACTTATAAGATCGCGGCCCATGCAGCCGACCTCGCCAAGGGTCTGCCGGGGGCGCAGCGCCGTGACGATGCCCTCAGCCGCGCGCGGTTCGAGTTCCGCTGGGAGGATCAATTCAACCTGTCGCTGGATCCGGAGACGGCGCGCGAGTTCCACGACCAAACCCTGCCCAAGCAGGCGCATAAAGTGGCGCATTTCTGTTCCATGTGCGGTCCGAAGTTCTGCTCGATGCGGATCAGCCACGACATCCGTGCCGAGGCGCAGAAGGAAGGCATGGAGGCGATGGCCGCCAAGTTTCGCGAAGGCGGCGAACTCTATGTGCCAGCGCCCGAGGCTGCGGAACCGGCGGAATGATCACCATCGCAGGTGCAGGCCTCGCGGGCCTCGCCTGCGCCTATGAACTGGCGCAGCGCGGGGCTGCGGTGCGGGTCTATGAGCGCGCGACAGAGATCGGCGCGGGCAGTGTCTCGCGCTATGCAGGCGGCATGCTGGCGCCCTGGTGTGAACGCGAAAGCGCCGAGGAGGAGGTGATCACACTCGGTGGCCGCGCCATCGACTGGTGGGCCAAGGTCACAGCCGTTCACAGGCGCGGCACGCTGGTGGTGGCGCCCGCCCGCGACCGGGCAGAGCTGACCCGCTTTGCCCGTCGCACGACCGGCTATCGGGGGGTGGACGGGGCAGAGATCGCGGCACTGGAACCAGCCCTCACGGGACGCTTTGCGCAAGGTTTGTTCTTCGAACAGGAGGCGCATCTGGACCCGCGCCGCGCGATCCGGGATCTGGCGGCTGCGGCCGCCGCGCTGGGGGCGAAAATCTGCCTTGGAACGGATGCCCCCGGCTCTGTTGATCTGGATTGCAGGGGCATCGCCGCCGCAGGGCAACTGCCAGATCTGCGCCCTGTGCGCGGCGAGATGGCGATCCTGCATTGCCCGGAGGTGGAGATCAGTCGCACGCTGCGGCTGCTCCATCCGCGAATGCCGCTCTACCTGGTGCCGCGGGGCGACAGCCTGTTCATGATCGGCGGCACGATGATCGAGAGCACATCGACGCGCGCAATCACCCTGCGTTCCCTCAGTGAGTTGCTGAACGCCGCCTTCACCCTGCACCCCGGGTTTGCCGAGGCCAGCGTGGTGGAATCCGGCACAGGTCTGCGCCCCGCCTTCCCCGATAATCTGCCCCGCCTTCATCAGGACGGCGGGACGCTTTTCCTCAATGGGCTGTACCGCCACGGATTTCTGCTGGCGCCCGCCATGGCGCAGCAGGTGGCAAACCGCCTGAGACCGGAGACACAGGATGAAAATCACCGTCAACGCCAAACCGCATGAGGTCCGCGCCGGCACTCTCGACGAGGCGCTGCACCAGCTCGGCTATGCCCAGTCCGCAGTTGCAACCGCCGTCAACGGACACTTCGTGGCCCGCGCTGCCCGCCCCAAAACTCAACTGGCGGAGGGGGATCGGCTGGAGATCCTCACGCCGATGCAAGGGGGCTGAACCATGCAACTCTATGGTCAGGACATCACCTCACGCCTGTTGCTGGGGACCGCGCAATACCCCTCACCCTGCGTTCTGAACGCGGCAATCAAAAGCAGCGCCAGCGAGATCATCACGGTGTCGCTGCGGCGGGAAACGGCGGAGGGCACCGGCGCCGGGTTTTGGGATCAGTTGCGGACATTGAACTGTCGCATCCTACCCAACACAGCCGGGTGCCATTCTGTGCAGGAGGCCGTGACCACCGCCCATATGGCGCGCGAGCTGTTTGACACCCCGTGGATCAAACTGGAGGTGATCGGTCATTCCGACACGCTGCAGCCCGATGTGTTTGCGCTGGTGGAGGCCGCGCGCGTGCTGTCTGATGACGGGTTTCAGGTGTTTCCCTACACGACCGATGATCTGGTGGTGGGAGAAAAACTGCTGGAGGCAGGCTGCGAGGTGTTGATGCCTTGGGGCGCGCCGATTGGATCCGGTCAGGGCCTGCGCAACCCCGATGCGCTGCGCGCAATGCGGGCGCATTTTCCCGACGTGCCGTTGATCGTCGATGCGGGCATCGGTCGCCCTTCGGATGCCACCCAGGCAATGGAGCTGGGAATGGATGCGGTGCTGCTGAATACCGCAGTGGCAAAGGCCGGAGACCCTGCCGGCATGGCCGGTGCCATCGCACTCGCGATTGAGGCCGGCCGTGAAGGGTATCTGGCTGACCCGATGGAACGCCGCGATATGGCCGTGCCCTCCACCCCTGTTCTTGGCCTCGCCGCGCTGAGCTGAGCCCCCTCAATTTGGAGACGACAATGGAGCGTTTTTACCTGATCGTTGGCCATGTCAGCCAACTGGAACTGCTGGTGCCGCATGGGGTCCGACTGGTGCAGCTGCGGCTGAAGGACCTGCCAGAGCGGGAGATCCGCCGCCAGATCGCGCGGGCGCGGGATTTCTGTGCGGTGCATGGCGCACAGCTGGTGGTCAATGACCATTGGCAGGCCGCCCTGGACCTGAATTGCGGGTTTGTCCATTTGGGGCAGGAAGACATGGACAGCGCCGATTTTGCCGCGCTGCGTCGCAAGGGCGTGCAATTTGGCCTGTCGACCCATGATGAGGCGGAACTGGAGCGCGCCTTGGCGTTTGAGCCGGACTATATTGCCCTTGGCCCGGTGTATGAGACCCTGCTGAAGAAGATGAAATGGGCGCCACAAGGCTTGGATCGCCTGCGGCGCTGGAAGGAAATGGCGGGCGACACCCCTCTGGTCGCCATTGGCGGGCTGACGCCCGAACGCCTGCCCGGTGTCTTTGCTGCGGGCGCAGACAGCGCCGCTGTGGTCACCGATATCCAGCAGGCCCCTGATCCGGAGGCGCGCACCCGCGAATGGATCAAGGCCTGTGCCTCATGAGCCGCTTTGACCGTCAGATTGCCCTACCCGAGGTGGGGGCGGAAGGACAGGCAAAGCTTGCAGCTGCCCATGTTCTGGTGGTCGGGGCTGGCGGGCTGGGCAGCCCCGTCCTGCAATATCTCGCCGGGGCTGGACTTGGTGAAATCACGGTGGTGGATGGCGACAGTGTAGAGGCCACGAACCTGCCGCGCCAACCCCTGTATACGCCCGCAGATATCGGCCGCTACAAAGTTGACGCCGCCCGCGAAAGGCTGCGCGCCATGGCGCCCGAATTGCGCCTGCATCCCCATGCGCGAGATCTCACCCCCGACAATGTCACAGCTGCGGTGACACCGGTGGATCTGGTGATCGATGCCGCCGACAGCCACGCGGTGTCGTATACGTTGTCAGATTGTTGCCAGCGGCTGGGGCGAGATTTGATCTCTGCTTCGGCACTGGCGCAATCGGGCTATGTCGGCGTCTTCTGCGGCGGTGGCCCGTCACTGCGCGCGGTCTTCCCTGACCCGCCCGGCAGTGCCGCCACCTGCGCCAGTTCCGGTATTATGGGCCCGGTTGTCGGTGTGATTGGCGCCTGGCAGGCACAGTTGGCGCTGAAACTGTTGCTCAACCACCAGCCGACCCCGCGCGGGCGCCTCTTCAGCGTGGACTTCGCAGGGCTGCAGATGGGTGGTTTTGATTTCAGCACTGCAGAGGAGCCATCCCGCCCCTTCCCCTTCATCGGGCGGAACGCGATCACCGATGAGGATTACGTGGTTGAGTTGCGCTCCGCGCAAGAAGCCCCGACACCCGCCGTCCGCGCTGCTGTCCGTATCCTGCCGGAGGCCTTGCGCGCAAGCGATCTGCCCCGTGATCGCCGCGTGGTGCTGGCCTGTCACAGTGGCCTGCGCGCCTGGCGCACGGCGACCCAGATTGCCCCGGAGTTTGCCGGAGAACTTGTCCTGCTGGCTGCGGGGCGGCGCGGATGAGCGCGCTTCTGATCATCGCTGGAACCGACAGCAGCGGCGGTGCGGGATTGACCCGAGACATCGCCGCGGCCACTGCAATGGCCCAGCTGTTGCCGCCATTTGCACAGCGATCGCCCGCGTTGCGGCCGGTGGTGACGGCGATCACAGTGCAGACAGACACGGCGCTGGAGGAGATCCGCCCGACGCCCCCCGAGACCATCCAGAGCCAGATACGCGCAGCCGCCGCGACCGGGCCGATTTCTGCAGTAAAAATCGGTATGGTCGGCAGCGCAATGGCCGCCAAAGTCATCGCCAAGGCGCTGGCCCACTCCGTGCCCGAAACATGCCCGGTTGTGCTGGATCCCGTGCTGCGCAGCAGTTCCGGCGGCCAGTTGATGCAGGTCGCAGACCTCAAACCGCTGATTGCGCGCGCCACTCTCATCACCCCCAATCTGCAAGAGGCCGCTCAGCTTGCCCCTTCCGCCAGCAACCGGCAACCCGACAGCCCTGAGGCATCCGGCATCGCATTGCAGGCCCGTCAGTTGCAGGAGGCGGGCGCCGATGCGGTGCTGATCAAAGGCGGACACGGAGGCGGGGCCATATCGGTTGACCAGCTCTTTTTTGGTGACACGCATGTGCGCTACGACAGACCACGGCTGCAGCACGGCAGGCGTGGCACCGGCTGCACCCTTGCCACGGCAATTGCCGTTCAACTGATGGCCGGTCAGAATTTGGATCAGGCCTGCGCCCATGCCGGCGATTATGTGCATGAATGGCTGAAGGAAGGCGCGGCCTGAACCGCCCCGCTCAGGCCTGCAGGCCATCGCAGCCAGATCTCGCTTAGGCTGACGCCTGAAGAGACCCGTGGCTGCACGGCATTTCGCGTGTCTTTGCCTCGGACCGCTATTTCCGGGGCGGTGGCGCCCCTTGCTGCCCAAGGGCGCATCTAACAGTGCGGTCGACACGGAAACACCGCGCCGGACTGATCCGGCGCGGTGTTTTTGTAATCGGCCCAATTCCGAGCCTGAGCTGACCTCACTTTGTTTGGCCTAGGGGCTGGGGGCGTTTGGCG
>NZ_JSWJ01000022.1:0-93353 GCF_000826845.1 Phaeobacter sp. S60 | reverse complement strand
GATAGTCCACGAGATGGAAAACGCCCGCCAGCTGACATGTCAGCTGGCGGGCCATTTCTGTGTTTCATATCGCAATCCAGAGACCGCTTTAGGTCGCGACCGCTGCCTCAACCGCAGCGACCACACTATCCACCGTTGCCGTCAGCGTCTCGGCATCTTCGCACTCAGCCATGACCCTAACCAGCGGTTCAGTGCCTGATTTACGGATCAACAGACGCCCCTGTCCGGCCAGCGTTTCCTCTGCAACCTTGATCGCCGTCTGGACCTGATCGCTCTCCAGTGGCGTCTGACCGGCAGCAAAGCGGACGTTTTTCAACAGCTGCGGCACCGGCGTAAATTGCTGCGCAAGCTGAGAGGCCGGTTTATCGGCGCGCACCATCTCCGCCAGGAAATGCAGCCCGGCCATCAACCCGTCACCGGTGGTGGCATAATCCGTCATCACGATATGGCCGGATTGCTCACCGCCAAGGTTGAACCCACCGTCGCGCATCCGCTCCACCACATAGCGGTCGCCGACTGCCGTGCGCTGAAGGTCGATGCCCCGCGCCGCAAGATGTCGCTCCAGCCCAAGGTTCGACATGACGGTTGACACCAGCGCATTCCCCGCCAGCACACCGTCCTCAGCCCAGCGTGTTGCCAACAGCGCCATCAACTGATCGCCGTCGGCCACCTTGCCGGTCTCATCGATCAGGATCACCCGGTCCGCATCACCATCCAGACAGATGCCAACATGGGCACCATGGGCCACTACGGTCTCCGCCGCCGTGCCCGGATGGGTCGATCCGCAATCGCGGTTGATATTGGTGCCATCCGGTGAAACCCCCACCGGGATCACCTCCGCGCCCAGCTCCCACAGGATCTCTGGCGCGGCCCGGTGCGCCGCCCCATTGGCACAATCAATCACGACCTTCAGTCCATCGAGACGGATATCACGCGGCAGGGAGCTCTTGACCCGCTCACCATACCGAAACCGCGCATCATCAATCCGTTTGGCACGCCCGATGTTCTGTGCCTGCGCAGGCTCAACACCCGCTTCGATCAGGGCTTCCAGCTCCATCTCGACGGTGTCGGACAGTTTGAACCCATCGGGGCCGAAAAACTTGATGCCATTGTCCGCCGCCGGATTGTGGCTGGCAGAAATCATCACGCCCAGATCAGCCCGCATCGACCGTGTCATCAGGCCAACGGCCGGGGTCGGCACCGGGCCAAGCAACAGCACATTCATCCCGGTCGAGGTCAGCCCTGCCGTCAGCGCGCTTTCGAACATATAACCGGACAGGCGGGTATCCTTGCCAATCACGACCCGGTGCACACCGGAGGCATCGCGCCGGAAATACCGGCCCACGGCAGCGCCGATGCGCAGCGCCATATCTGCAGTCATCGGGTGGATATTGGCAGTGCCGCGCACGCCATCAGTGCCAAAGAATTTGCGCATATCAGCCCTTTCGGTCGGGGTCTTATCGGACGGCCTGCCACAGGCGAACCGCCTGCGCCGTCTCAGCAACATCATGCACCCGCAGGAATTGCACGCCTTGGGCCAGGGCTGCAAGCCCTACCGCGATGGAGCCAGGCGCACGGGCGGCGGCATCCGGCTCATGACCCAGTTTACCGATGAACCCCTTGCGAGAAACGCCCAGCAGAATCGGGCAGCCAAGGCTGTGAAACAGACTAAGGTTCCGCAACAGGGTCAGATTGTGCTCCAGCGTTTTGCCAAAGCCGATGCCGGGATCGATCACGATCTGCTCACGTACAACGCCGATATCCTCCAGCCGGTCAATCTGCGCCTTGAGGAAATCGTAAACGTCGAGCAACACGTTGTCATAGGCGGGACTGTCCTGCATCGTCGCGGGATCGCCCTGCGCATGCATGATACAGGCGGGGACCCCGGCCTGCGCTGTCAGTGGCGCCAGCGCCGGATCAAAGGTAAAGCCGGACACATCATTGGTGAGGCTCGCGCCAGCCTCCAGCGCCTCGGCCAGCACCACGGCCTTGCGGGTATCGATGGAAATCGGAACCTGCGACCCGGCACGGATCGCGGCAATCACCGGCGCGGTGCGGCGGATTTCCTCTTCCTCAGGCACCAGCTCGGCGCCGGGACGGGTGGATTCGCCGCCAACATCGATAATACTGGCCCCATCCGCCACCATCTGAAGCGCAGCCGCGCAGGCCGTGCCGACCTCATCATGCTGGCCGCCGTCGGAAAAACTGTCTGGCGTTACATTCAGAATGCCCATGATCTGTGGCTGGGTCATATCCAGCCCGGCAATCGTCGCCCGCCGTGCCGTCAGCCTGTGCCGCACATCCTCGGGCAGCAGCCCCGCAGGCATCAGCCGTGGCGGTGCGCCGCGGTCCAGCACTTCGACTTGGGTAAACCAAAGAGCGCCACTGATCAGCGACAATGCTCCCTCGGGGCGGTTTTCCCCGTGCTGAACCAGCGGCCGGTAATAACTCACAGTTGGGTCTGCTCCACATCCACAGCGCGCAGTGGCACCCCCGGATTGTCAGGCAGTGCAGCGCCAATCACGATCATTTCGCCAGCCTCGAATGTGGCAGCGAACCACGCAGCCAACGCCACCGCTTCCGAAGGCGCAGCCGAAGGGCCATCTACCGCATCCAAAACGATTTTTGACGGTGCCCAGACGCAAATCTGCCCGTTTTTCATGGCCCAGTCCAGCTCTGTCCGCGTGGAAACCACAACGCAGCGGTCATCCTTTGCGGCCAACCGCCAGGCGTTCTGTTCAATGGCCAGCAGATCAATCCGCCGCTGGGTCCATTTGTGACCCGTTTGCGGTGTTGCCAGCTCATGCGCGCCGACACAGAGGATCAGCGGACGCTGGCGGCACTGCATCTGGTCAATCCAACCACTCAACCCGTCGCTGTCGATGGCGCTGTTGGACAGATACATCAGCCGTGGGTGCGGGCGCTCTTCGCTGTCCACCTCGCTGGCAACCTGATCGCGCGCGCGCACAATCTCGACGCCCAGCGCGCCGGGGCCGCGATCCAGCTTTTCGATCCGCACAAAGGCGCGCACCGCCTGCGGTTCCAGAAGGATCCGCTCCGCAACCCGCTCCGCCAGGGTCTCCAGCAGGTTCAACCGCTCTTCCGACAATTCATGCGCGATCGCCTCAGTCACACGATCATAGGACAGGATGCGGTCGACATCATCGTCCAGATCCGCAGGCAGCGGCGCAATTTCGACAACCACGTTGAAGCAGATCCGCTGGGTCGTGCCGCGCTCCGCCTGAAAGGCGCCGATCTCGACCTCTACCGTATGATCTCGAAGCGAAATCCGGTCCAACGGTCCACGCGAAGCCGTGGCCTCCGACCGTTCCGAAGGGTGCGCAAATGCGAGACGAATTTCTGACGACATGACGAACGGGCCCCTGAACTGGCTATCTGGCGGTGAGGTTCCAGCATAAACATGCGGCGCCCGCATAACAGGCCTTCATGCGCCATACCAGTGGCCGAAAGCGGCGCTGCCGAGGTTTCCACCTCGGCAGTCAAGCCGCAAAACACGCCTTAGTTGTTCAGCGCGGTCCGGAACCGGTCATCCCGGTAGAACAGATGAACGCCGATCCGCGCGGTCTTGGTGAAGCTTTTGCTCCAGCGCGGGCGCACAGCCGTGGTGTGATAATAGGTGGCGCCATCGGTGATCCCGGTGGTTGCCCCGTCCATTACCAGACGCGCCACTTTTGAGACCCGCTCAAACGCCGTCTTTTCGCGGATCACTTCCTTGTGGCCATCACAGGTGTAGGTAAACTGGCACTGGTATTTGCGACCTGTGCCCTGATTGATCACCGCGCAGAGACTATTGGGAAACTGCGAGGATTTGACTCGGTTCATGATCACTTCGGCAACGGCAAACTGACCTTTCACAGTCTCGCCCCGCGCCTCAAAATAGAGCGCCTCAGCAAGACAGGCGAAATTATCGCCCCCTTTGGCGGCAGGAATGGTGTCCAACCAGGCCTTGGTGAATTTAACTTCGGTCGGCTTGGCCTTTTTGCCAGAGCGGTTGAAGTTGAAAAAATTGTTCAAACGCCCTGTTGGCACGGCGTTCAGGGTGGATTGCTCACGTTTGAACAGCGCGTCCAAACCGGAATCCGCATATACATCTTTGGCTGCTGCCAAGGCGGCAGCAAACACGGCAGCTACTGTCAGAATCTTCATCAGGGTATCCCCACTAGAAAGGTCGCGCACGGCCATCCCAACGTCACGCGATCGCACCTCCTAGTGGAAATCCCTGCAAACGTCCAGCGACGGGACAGCGCACCCCGCTGACCGCTGGGTAGGCGTCAATCCGCCCGCATATCCTGCGGCTGAGAAAGCCCCTTGTTTTCCTTAGGATTTTAAGGATTCGCGTGGAGATTTTCCGGTTTGGCTGGAAATCGCCAATTGCGCTGCAGCAAGCCGCGCCACAGGCACCCGGAACGGGGAACAGGAGACATAATCGAACCCTGCTTCGCGGCAAAACGCAATCGATTCGGGGTTGCCGCCATGCTCCCCACAGATCGACAGCGTGATATCCGGGTTTTCCGCCCGCCCCCGCTGCACCCCCAGTTTCAGCAGCTCGCCCACACCATCGGTGTCCAGCACGTGAAACGGATCCTCAGGGAAGACCCCCTGATTGACATAGGCCGACATGAATCGCCCGGCGTCATCGCGCGACATGCCGTAGGTCATCTGTGTCAGATCGTTGGTTCCGAAGCTCAAAAACGCGGTATGCGGTGAAATTTCACCGGCCCGCAGCGCCGCCCGTGGGGTCTCCACCATCACGCCAAGACGATAGGTGAAATCCTCACCCCGTTCGGCCTTCACTGCCAACGCCACCGCATCAATGCGCGCCTTCACCAGCTCAACCTCGCGCTTGGCAGAAACCAGCGGGATCATGATCTCCGGCACCACCGGATCACCTTCCTTGGAGGCATCAAGCGTTGCCTCAAAGATGGCGCGCGCCTGCATGTCGTAAATCTCCGGCACCGTCACCCCCAGCCGTACGCCGCGCAGGCCCAACATGGGGTTGTATTCTTCCATCTCTTCAACCCGCCGGGTCACATCGCTCACCGGGATGCCCAGCGCCTCAGACAGTTCACGCTGCCCGGATTTGGAGGTCGGCAGGAATTCATGCAAGGGCGGATCAAACAGCCGGATACAGACCGGCAACCCTTCCATGATGCGAAACAGCGCAAAGAAATCCTCCCGCTGCATCGGCAACAGCCGCGCCAGCACCGCCGCGCGGCCCTCCGAGGTCTCGGCAAAGATCATCTCGCGCATCACCGTCAACCGACCGGGATCAAAGAACATATGCTCAGTGCGGCACAGGCCGATCCCCTGCGCATTGAACTTGCGCGCGGTTTCGGCATCTTCCGGCGTATCCGCATTGGCGCGGATGCCAATGTCGCGCACCTCATCTGCCCAGGTCAGCAATGTCTGGAACGCCCCATCTTCCGCCGCCTCCAGCATCTCTGGCTGCCCGGCCAGAACCTCGCCGCTGCTGCCATCAATCGTGATGGTATCGCCACGCGTCAATACACGCCCGTCCGTCGCAACCAACTGTTTGCGTTTGCTGTGAAATTTGAGGTTGGAGGCGCCCACGATACAGGGCAGCCCCAGCCCCCGGCCAATCACCGCCGCATGGCTGGTGATGCCGCCCCGTTCCGTCAGCACCCCAACCGCGGCATGCATGCCGCGCACATCCTCGGGGGAGGTTTCGCGCCGCACCAGAATGCACGGTTCCCCCCGCGCCGCACTGGCCTGCGCCTCCGCCGCCGTAAACACCAGCCGCCCGGTGGCCGCACCGGGGCTGGCGGCAATGCCATGGCCAATCACGTCACGGGTCGCATCCGGAGCCACCTGGCGGTGCAGCAGCTCGGTCAAGATATGGGCATCCACCCGCATGATCGCTTCCGCTCGCGGGATGATACCATCCTCCGCCAGCGCCACCGCGATCCGCACCGCCGCTTGCGCCGACCGGGTGACGCGCACCCCGTCAAGGATATGCACCGCGCCGCTGACGATCACAAATTCCACCTGCATTTCCTCACGCAGGCGCTGCCGCATCAGCCGCGCATGGGATTTAAGATCAGCAAAGGCTTCCGGCGCAGAGTCCTCCAGCGAGGGCCCGCGCGGATCCCGCTCCAGAAACAGCGCCTCGGCCCCAGCCCCCAGCGCATCGCGCCCTTGGCTCTGGCTCAGGTAGCGCCCGGTGATCTGCGGCTGGCCGGTCTTGGTATTGACCAGCTGCAACACGCCCGAGCCGCATTCGCCCTGACCAAACCCCGGCACCATTTCCTGCACCACCAGCCCCAGCCCCGCATCCGCAGGCGCGCCCTTGGCCTGTCGCAACAACCGCGCCGAGGTGCCCTCCCAGGCCCGCGCCATGGAGCGCAGCACCGCCGCCAGTTGCTCCGCCGGGTCCTGCGGAAACGGCTCATCGGTCTCCGCCTCATAGGCATGCAGAACTTCACTCAGCGCATCCGGCCCGCCGTCCTCGACATCGTCAAACACATCCGGATCCAGCCGCGCCACATGCACCGCATAAGACTGCACAAACCGCAGATAGAGCGCCGCCGCGCCGTCACGCCCCAGACTGTCGCAAAGGTCAACATAGCGCGCGTCATTCATCCCGATGTTCAGGATTGCGCCAGGTCCGCCCCAATCCGGGTCCTGTGACGAGGGCCGCACACAAAGCAGCGCATCCGCTGGAAACGCCTCAACAATCGCCGCCATATCGGGCATATCGCCCTGGGCAATGCCATGCACCGCCTGAAACGACAACGCCACGGTCCGCGGCACCGGAAGATCCAGCCGCACCAGGCGCTGCAGGCATTTCGCCCGCCCGCCATGGGTGGAATTGGCAATAGGCGCCACCGGGGTGATCAACACCGAATCCGGTGCCTCTTTCTGTGGCGTCTGGGCCATGTCCTGATCATCTTTCTGCACTGCGGCGCCTTTCCTTTGCCATGCAGCATAGCCGCGTCCCCGGTTCCCGCAAGGAAAAGCACGGCCGCCACGCAGCAACCCCACGAAAAAGCAGAAAACCCGGCGCGCCCCTCAGGGCGCGCCGGGTTTTAAGACTGTCATTCATGCGACGGGTGCAGTCGCGCGGCCTGTTGCGGCGCCCTTAACCTTCGATGCGGCTCAGATCGGCAACCTGCCCGCAGACCTTGCGGATCTGGCTGAGGAGGTTCAGACGATTGCGGCGCACCACCTCATTGTCCGAATTCACCTGCACCGCCTCGAAAAACGCATCCACCGGTGCGCGCAGCGCCGCCATGCTGCCCATGGCAGCCGCGAAATCTTCGCCTTCGATGGCCGAAGATATCGCCCCCTCGCTGGTCGCCAGCGCATCAAACAGGGCAATCTCGCTGTCGTCCTCGGCGAATTTCTTGTCCGCGCCATAGGAATATTCGACGCCGTCCTTCTCCTCGGCCTGCGCCAGAATATTGTTGGCCCGCTTGAAGCCCTGCAACAGGTTGGGGCCATCTTCGGATTTCATAAAGTCTTCCAGCGCACGCGCCCGTTTCACCAGCAGCGTCAGATCGTCATTGCCCTCCATCGCGATACAGGCGTCGATCACATCATGGCGGATACCCTGATCGCGCAGGAAGACCTTGAGCCGATCGTGGAAGAAGGAGAGGAGGTTCTGGGACTTGGCTTCAATGAGTTCAGCCGTTTCAGCAAGAACCGACCCTTCACTTACATCTGGCTCGAAGGGATGCTGCTCACTTTCTTTTATTCTCTTTACAACGGCTTTGAAGGCAGCACCAAAAACTCCGTGTTCGGCAATTTCATTTAGGGTGCTCTCCAAAGTGAACAGGTCTTGCTCGTCTCCACTGGATTGCAACTCCTTAAGCACATACGACAATAGCTGGGCACCAATCACGGTGTCCAGGCCCATCCGCACATCATTCTCCAGCACCAGCCGGATCACACCCAGCGCGGCGCGGCGCAGGGCGAAGGGGTCTTTTGACCCGGTGGGCTTTTCATCAATCGCCCAGAAGCCTGTCAGTGTGTCCAGCTTGTCCGCCAGCGCCACGGCGACTGACACCGGCTCTGTCGGCACATCGTCGGACGGGCCAAGCGGCGAATAATGCGCTTCGCAGGCGTTGGCGACGTCCTGCGGCAGGCCAGCCGCCTCCGCGTAGTAGCGACCCATCAGGCCCTGCAGTTCCGGGAATTCATAAACCATTTCAGACGACAGGTCGGCCTTCGCCACCCGCGCCGCCTGCTCTGCCAGATCAGCATCCGCGCCAACCACCGGCGCGATTTCCCGCGCCAGTGCAGCGATGCGGTCAATCCGCGCCGCCTGCGTGCCCAGTTTGTTGTGGAAGGTGACATTGCCCAGCTTCGCGACCCAAGGCTCAAACCCGTGTTCGGTCACCGTGCGCAGATCGTTCTCCCAGAAGAACTTCGCATCCGCCAGACGCGCCGACAGCACCTTTTGATTGCCCGCCAGAATGGTCGCGCCATTGTCGGCGGTCTCGCGGTTGGCGACGGTGATAAATTTCTCGATCCGCCCGGTCTTGGGATTGCGTACGGAGAAGAACTTCTGGTGCTCTTTCATCGAGGTCTGCAGGACCTCCGGCGGCAGGGCCAGAAACTCATCGTCAATGGCGCCCATCAGCACCACCGGCCATTCCACCAGACCGGCGACCTCCGCCAGCAGCCCCTTGTCCTCGACCACCTCCAGACCGCTGGCAAAGGCCTGATTGGTGGCCTCCTGCCAGATCGCCGCTTCCCGCTCCGCCGGATCCAGCACCACATGGGCGCGCTTCAGCTTGGCGGCATAGTCATCAAACCCGGTGACGGTGATCTGATCGGGCGCCATGAAACGGTGGCCGTAGGTGGTGTTGCCTGTTGCAATGCCGTCGATATTCAGCGGCACCACCTCAGCGCCGTCTTCCTTCGACAGGATGCAGAGGATCGACTGCAGCGGGCGCACCCAGCGTAAAGTTCCGGTGCCCCAGCGCATCGATTTGGACCACGGGAAATTGCGGATGGTGTCTTCCAGCACCTCGGCAATGATCTCTGCCGCAGGGCGGCCCGGCTTTTCGATCAGCGCGAAATAGACCGCGCCCTTGGGGGTATCGCGCTCCTCCAGCTGGTCACGGGTCAGACCCGCCCCGCGCAGGAAACCTTCGATGGCCTTGTCCGGTGCGCCCACTTTCGGCCCTTTGCGCTCTTCGCGCACGGTTGGGGAATGCTCCAGCAGACCTTCCATGGCCAGCGTCAGACGACGCGGCGTCGACAGCGCATGAGCGCCGGCATAGGTCAGACCCGCCTCAACCAGACCATCGGTCATACGCTTTTTCAGATCCTCCGCCGCACGCGCCTGCATACGGGCCGGGATTTCCTCGGAAAACAGTTCAATCAGAAGATCAGGCATCAGATGTCCTTACGGATGGCCGCGCATCCGGGCGCAGCAATAAGAAGAGAAAGGGCAGACAGGGCGCAGGTGGTCATCAGTTCCCCTCGCCAGCCTCGGGCCGGGGCGGGCATTCCTCGCCCACAACGGTGCCGTCATAGGCTTTCTGGCCGCAGTCATTCAGCTCGTGCCAGACATAGCCGCGCCCGGCGTCGGTCACCGCCACGATCCGGTCCACGCCGTAGGAGATGTTCTTGACCGACAGGAAGCTCTCGGCGCGCCCCTCTGCCAGAGCTGCACCAATGGCTTCGGCATCAAAGCAGTCAAACCAACCCGGCGCATTGCGCGGCTCTTTTTGATCCGACAGCACAAACAGCTGCGCCAGCTCTTCGGGCTTCAGATCGGTGGCAAAACAGGCGCGGTAACGAATGGGAGAGCTTTCGGCGTCAATCGCCTCAAACCCGCTGTAACGGATCGGCAACGGCTCTCCATCGCCAAGCGGCACCAACATCACATCGCGGCCCGGCTGCAGCGCGACGTCCTCGTAGAACCCATAGACCTGAAGGTAATACATCGCCGCCCCGGCCACGAGACCAGAGAGGATCAGGATCAGCGAAAGGAACTTGCCCATATCCGTGGACTCCTCGTGAAAGCGCGGCGCGGCTTACGCCGCGTGGCCGCCGGCTTCGGTCTGCACAAAGGCGTCGGCGCATTGTTTGGCCAGCGCCCGCACCCGACCGATATAGGCCTGACGTTCGGTCACCGAAATCACCCCGCGCGCATCCAGCAGGTTGAAGACATGGCTGGCCTTGATGCATTGGTCATACGCGGGATGCGCCATGACGATGCGTTTGCCGGTCTTGGGGTCGATATGCTCCTGCGCCAGTATGGCGGCGCATTCGGCTTCGGCCTCCTCAAAATGGCGCAGCAGGACTTCGGTGTTGGCCACGTCAAAGTTCCAGCGCGCATATTCTTCCTCGGTCTGCTTGAACACATCGCCATAGGACAGCGGGATCATCGTATCCGGGTCGTTGAACGGCATGTCCATCACGTGATCAACGCCGAGGATATACATCGCCAGACGTTCCAGACCATAGGTCAACTCACCCGATACAGGATGGCAGTCGTGGCCGCCAACCTGCTGAAAATACGTGAACTGCGAAACTTCCATGCCGTCGCACCAGACTTCCCAGCCCAGACCCCAGGCGCCCAGCGTCGGGCTTTCCCAGTCGTCCTCGACGAAACGGATGTCGTGCATCTCCATATCGACACCGATCGCTTCCAGCGAGCCGAGATACAGCTCCTGCAGGTTCGGCGGTGACGGTTTGATCAGCACCTGATACTGGTAATAGTGCTGCAACCGGTTGGGGTTTTCACCATAGCGCCCGTCCGTCGGGCGGCGCGAGGGCTGCACATAGGCCGCGGCCCAGGCCTTGGTGCCAAGCGCACGCAGCGTTGTCGCCGGGTGAAAGGTACCGGCACCCACCTCCATGTCGTAGGGCTGCAGAATGGCGCAGCCTTTGGAAGCCCAGTAGGTCTGAAGCCTCAGGATGATCTCTTGGAATGAGCGCGGGGCGCCTTTGGTGTCGGTCATGTTTCTTCCCTATGGGGGCAGCAAATCCGGGGTTCTTCCTATGCAAGCCCCGGCCTAGGGTCAACGGCGCATCGCGGCACAGGCCCGTGCAACCGCCCCGAAGCGCCCCCACTGGCCCGCTTACCCCCGTCAGCGGCCAGTCTGACCATCGGCAAACGCCCGTCAGGCCAGCGTCAAAGCCCGAATTTGGCATCAGCGCCCCGGTTTTCCCCCTGCGAAGAGGAGTTCCCTTCGCGCCGCGAAAGTGATTATGTGCGCGCCAACGACCGATCACCCGATAGAGGCCTTTTGATGAAGACTTTGATTGCTACGCTGGCACTGTCCCTGATGGCGCTGGCATCCGCCTTTTCAGGCGTTGCCACAGCCCAGACCAGCCCCCAACAATCCGCACAGGACACCGTCTGGATCCAAATCGCCGCCCGCGCCTCGCTGCGCGAAGCCCAGGCCGAGGCGCAAGAGTTTGCCGCCCGCCTGCCCGATGTCTCCGGTTTCGCACTCGGCGGTGGCTGGTACGGTATCGTGCTTGGCCCTTATGCGCGCAACGATGCGGATCGGGTGTTGCAGGTCTACCGCGCCGAACGTCAGATCCCGCGCGACAGTTTCATCGCTTTTGGCCGCAACCTTGGCAATCAGTTCTACCCGACAGCCGCCAGCGCAAATACTGAAACGCAGCCCACCGTCGAAAGCCCGGTTCTGGAACCCATCGACCCCGCAGTGGTGACCGAGGCGCCAGCAGACCCGGCAGCCTCCGCCCAGACACTGCTGCCTGATGAAACCCCCGCCGAGGCCCGCCGCAGCGAATCCCGCCTCACCCGCGAAGAGCGCAAGGATCTGCAGATCGCGCTGAAGGCGGCCGGGTTCTACACCTCCACCATCGATGGGGCCTTTGGTCGTGGCACCCGTGGGTCCATGTCGGACTGGCAGTCGGCGCGTGGCTATGCGCCCACCGGTGTGCTGACCACCGCCCAGCGTCAGGCCCTGATGGATGAATACAACGCGCCGCTGATCTCCGTCGGTATGGCCCCGCTTACGGATACAAAGGCCGGGATCGCGCTAAACATCCCTGCTGGTGAGGTCACCTTTGACCGTTATGAATCACCCTTCGCCCTGTTCAAGAGCAGCGGTGATCTCGGCGCGCAGGTCCTCCTGATCAGCCAGCCCGGCGACAAACGCACGCTCTATGGTCTTTATGACATCATGCAGACGCTGAAGATCGTGCCGCTGGAAGGCCCGCGCCAGCGCAGCGGCAACAGCTTCACCCTTGAAGGGCGTGGCAATGGTATCGTCTCCTACACCGAGGCCCGGCTCGCCAACGGGGAGATCAAAGGCTTCACGCTGGTCTGGCCGATGGGCGATGATGATCGCCGTGCCCGCGTGCTGGCCGAGATGCAAAACAGCTTCGAACGCATTGATGGCGTGCTTGACCCCGCCGCCGGGGCCGATGCACCACAGAATGTCGATCTGGTCTCCGGTCTCGACGTGCGCAAACCGCGCCTGTCGCGCTCGGGCTTCTATGTCGATGCCAAGGGCAGCGTTGTGACCACCTCTGATGTGGTTGCGGGCTGCGCCCGGGTTACGCTGGATCACGAATATCAGGCCGAGGTTGCCTTCAACGACAGTGCCGCGGGGATTGCCGTGTTGCGCCCGGTTGAGCCGCTCGCTCCGATGGCCGTTGCCGCTCTCGCCAGCGCCTCCGCGCGCCTCCAGTCCGATATCGCCGTGTCCGGTTTCTCCTATGAGGGCGTTCTGGGCGCTCCCAGCCTCAGCTGGGGCAGCCTGCAGGATGTGAAAGACCTCAGCGGCAACACAGGTGTCTCGCGTCTGCAACTGACCAGCCAGCCAGGCGATGCAGGCGGTCCGGTGCTGACCACTGATGGCGCCGTCCAAGGCATGTTGCTGAGCCAGAGCAAAGGCGCCACGCAGCTGCCCGACGGCGTCAGCTTCGCCGCCAACGCCGATAGTCTGCGCAGCGCGCTGAGCAGCGCCGGGGTGACCGTCACAGACGCCAGCGCCGGGGCCACGGCCCTGCCCGTTGGCGCCCTCACCCGTCAGGCCAGCGGTATGACCGTATTGGTCAGCTGCTGGGAGTGATCAGCCGCTGCCATGGCACTCCAAAAAATCAACAAAGGCCGGAGCACATCTGCTCCGGCCTTTTTTCATATATCCAGATACGCCTGCGCAACGGCGTATGAAGCGTGGCTCAATAGGCGTGGATACGCCCGTCCCAGGTGTGAAAACAGCCGGTGGTTTCCGTGCTCAGCACATCAAATTCATGCATCAGCCCAGCCACGGATTCCTGCACCGAGATATCGCCCTCATCGCCGCCCATATCGGTGCGCACCCAGCCGGGATGATAAATCCCGACGGCAATTCCTTCGGGCAGCAGATCAGTGGCCAGATTGCGCCCGATGTTCAGCGCCGCCGCCTTTGAGGCGCGATAGGCATAGCTGCCGCCGGGCGCGCGGGCGTGGCTCGCCATCTGCGAGGAAATGATCGCGATCTTCGGATCCGCCGCCAACCGCAGGTTCGGCAACAGCGCCTGCACCGTCAGGAAGACACCGGTGACATTGGCCGCCAGCGTCTTGCCCCAAACCTCAGCCGAGTAATCCTCCAGCGCCATCGATTTATCGAGGTAGACCCCGGCATTGCAGACCAGAAGATCCACCGGACGCCCCTTCAGCTGCGCGGCAAACCGCGCCTGCTGACCGGGATCAGTCACATCCAGTCGCACACCAGAGGAATGATCGCGCGAGGTGCCGGTCACCTCGTGCCCCTCCTCCCGCAGCTTGGCCACCAATTCACGGCCAATGCCCCGGCTGGTTCCTGTCACGACGACATGCATAAACGGTCTTCCTTCAATTGGTTTTTCTATTGGGCAGGAAAGGCAGCGGCAGCACCGGCACGCCCTCCTCGATCAGCGCCTTTGCCTCTTCCGGCTTGGCCTCACCGTGGATCGCCCGCTCTGGTGTGTCGCCCAAATGCATGGCGCGCGCCTCACTGGCAAAATCCTTACCGACGTAATCTGAATTTGTCTCGACCTTGCGCCGCAGCTCGGCCACTGCCGCCTCCAACTCTCCCGACGGGGTGCTCAGCGCGCCTGCTCCAGGTGCCACCGCCGCCGGTGGGCGTGACGGCGCAGCGGTGGCTGGCGACGTCTTGGCGGGCGTAGCCGCATTGCTCAGCTCGGCCTCCCCGACTGGGGACACGGCCTTGCGACCGGGGCGCACCCGCGGCGCCATGATCGCCTTTTCAACCTGACTGGAGCCGCAATGCGCGCAGGACACCATCCCTGCCGCTGCCAACTTGTCAAAAGCGGCAGCCGACTGGAACCAGCTGTCAAAACGATGCCCTTCGGCGCATTTCAGAGCGTATTGTATCATCACCATCACTCTTATCAGGAGGGGATGATTAAATCTTCAATCCCCTGAAGTGCAAGGGCAGAAGCGCCCGCGCCACAGTTCACGTCACATCGGTGCCGCAGGTTCGGGCCGCGATGAACGATCTAACGCGGAGCCAGCAGCCGGTCCTGCAACCGCGCAACCAGAACCTCATGCGGCTGATCCGCCGCAACAGCAAGCCGGCGCAACCCGAAATGCACCCGCGCCATTTCCTGATAGTAGCCCGCGTAGACAAAATTGGTCGTGGCCCCGGCAACAGCCCCCAACACCGGCACGGTCTGCGCCGCCAGCTTCTGGCCCAGCACCACACTGAGCCGGGGCGCCACCTGGGCAATCAGCTTTTGCACCGCGCCGCCGGTCAGCCCCAGCCGCAGCGACAGAAACCCCAGGTCAGCGCCGTCATCCGCCGCCAGCGGCCCCGCTGAGGCAAACACCCGGATACAGTCAAAGCGCACGCCATCTGCCTCGGGGTCAAAACCTTCTTCGGCGGCCACCCCCTGTATGCTGCGCAACAGGAAAGCCGTTGTCGCAGGCAGCTCCACCAGCGCGCCCGGCAAACCGCCCATCCCCCCCGCAGCGCCCATCGCAGCACTCACCGCGCGATTGACACCGGAGGGCTGATCCGGCAGCACCCGCCGAGACCCGCTGGCCCCCTGCATCGCCAATTGCAGCGCCTGCTCGGTGGCACCGTCTAACCGGCTCCGCACCGGGGCGGGCAGTTTATCCAAAAGCCCGTCGACAGAGCCGCCCAGAAGGTTCAGGGTCTGGATCCCAAGCCCACCGGCCGCGCGATAACGCTCCGCCAACGCCGTCAGCTCCGCCTCCACGGCGGCAGCGTCCAGCTGCTTGGTCAGGTCTGTATTTAGGGCCGTATCAGGGGTCAGGATCTCACTCATAGCGCACCTCTTGTTGCAGAAAATGTTTGTATTCCCGCCCCGTATTTCAAGATAGCAGCCGTTCGCCGCCGCCACCGAACCCCTCAGCCCGGCGTCTGCGACCCGCTCCAGCGCAGCACCTGACCGCGCACATTCGCCCAGCTTTCAGGCACCAGTTCCAGCCCCAGCACCCGGTCCGGGTTTGTCGGCGGCGGCATGTCGACCCCGCACAATGGGGTGAAGCCGAAGCGGACATAATACGGCGCGTCCCCGACCAGCAAGACCCGGCTCCAGCCACGCTCTGCCGCCTTGGCAAGGCTGTCGCGGATCAACGCACCCCCCAGCCCCTCCCCCTGATGGGTCGGGTGAACGGCCACCGGCCCCAGCAGCAGCGCAGGCCATGCCGCATCGCCGATCCGCACTGGCCAGAACCGGATCGCCCCGGCCAGAATGCCGCCCTCGTCCCGCGCCACCTGGCTCAACCCGTTGACCGGCGGCACGGCTTCGCGCAGGCGATAAGACGACAGCGCCTCGCGCCCCGGCGCAAAGCACAGATCGTAAAGCGCCTCGACCTCCCACCGGTCCTCGGGCTGCTCTGCCTTCAATTCAATCACGCCGCCCTGCCTCCACGCCCGTCGCCGTCCCTGCCGACACGGATCGTGACTGTCGCACCTGCGGGCTTTGTCCCACAGCGCGCGGCAATCTCTCCCGGCAGGCTGGTCATCGGCCTAACACGGGCGTAAGCCTTGGGCAAACCCCGGCGACCGGATCCGCGAGCAAAACCAGCGCGCTACCGCCTTCGCCCAGTCATTGGAGACCCGCAGATGTTCTACCGCCCAGAAGATGGCCACGGCCTGCCGCACAACCCGTTCAACGCCATTGTAACCCCACGCCCCATCGGCTGGATCTCGTCACGCGGAGCGGACGGCGGCAACAATCTCGCGCCCTATTCCTTTTTCAACGCGGTCGCCTATGAACCGCCGCAGGTGATGTTCGCCTCCACCTCCGCCAAGGCAGATCGCGACGGCACCAAGGACAGCGTCGCCAATATCGAGGAGACCGGCGTGTTCTGCGTCAATGTGGTGTCTTATGCGCTGCGGGATGCGATGAACGCCAGCTCCGCACCGCTGCCAAAGGACATCAATGAGTTCGAACATGCAGGGCTTGAGATGGCCGATTGCGAGACCATCAGCTGTGGCCGCGTCGCCGCCGCCCCCGCCGCGCTGGAATGCAAACTGACCCAGATCGTGACCCTGCCCGGCGCTGCCAACAAGGTGGTCTTCGGCGAGGTGGTCGGCGTCCATCTGGATGACAGCTGTCTTAACGACGGCACCTTTGATGTCACCCGGTTCCAGCCGCTGGCACGCCTTGGCTATCGCGACTACTCTGTTGTCCGAGATCTCTTCTCCCTCACCCGCCCCGACCAATGAGGCCCTGCAATGCCCCTTCCCGATCCAAGGCGCCGCAATCCCATTACCCTGCCCGACGGCACCGCGCACGCAGGCACCGTGATGCTGGCCGAAGCGATTGACCACCCGAATTTCACCATCGGTGCCTATACCTATGCCTCCGCCTTTGAGCCGCCATCGGACTGGGCCAGCCGCTTGGCTCCCTATCTTTTTGCCGGATCCCGCGAACGGGTGGTGATTGGCAAGTTCTGCCAGATCGCCGACAGCGTGCGCTTCATCACCGCCTCCGCCAATCACGCGCAGGATGGCCTCAGCTGCTATCCTTTTCCGGTGTTTGACCAGACCCAGATGGCGGGGTTTCAACCCGATACCCGCGATACTATCGTGGGCAATGACGTCTGGATCGGCTATGGCGCGATGATCCTGCCCGGTGCAAAAATCGGCGATGGGGCGATCATTGGCGCAGGCGCGGTGGTGCGCGGCTCCATCCCGCCCTATGCCATCGCCACCGGAAATCCCGCCGCCACCGTAAGGCACCGGTTTTCCAAGCCGCAGATTGCTCGGCTTCTGGCTTTGAAGTGGTGGGATTGGCCAGCCGATCTGATCAGCCGCGCAGAACCGGCCCTGCTGGCCGGGGATCTCGACATGCTGGAGGCTCTAGCCCCGGATTGAACCGGGATCGAAGCCGGATTGAACCAGGGCTGATCCCGGATCAGCCACCCAGCCGGAACACCCCCCGAAAACGACAAAACCCGCGCCCCCTTGGGGCCGCGGGTTTTGTTTTTGCCAATCCGGCGCGCGTCAGTGGCCGCCCAGGATCCCGGTCTTGACCGAGTAATCGACCGCAACCTGATAGTCCGGGTCGTCATCGCTATCGACCATCAGATGGCCCGCCCTAGTCAACAACTGATGACAGTCGCGGCTCAGGTGGCGCAGCACCACAGCCTTGCCCTCGGCCTCATACTTACCCGCCAGCGTCTCGATCGCCTGCAAGGCGGATTGGTCCACCACACGGCTGCGGGCAAAATCCACGATCACGTGATCCGGGTCATTCGCCACGTCAAACAGCTCAATGAACCCATCGGTGGAGCCAAAGAACAGCGGCCCTTCGATCTCATAAACCTTGGCGCCCTTGTCGCTTTCGGACTCGCGGGTATAGGCGTGGATGCGGCGCGCATTGTTCCAGGCATAGGCCAGCGCCGAGACGATCACACCGACAACCACCGCAATCGCAAGGTCGGTCATCACCGTCACCACGGTCACCAGCACGATGACAAAGGCATCCATCAAGGGCACTTTGGTCATCACCTTGAAGCTGTTCCAGGCAAAGGTACCGATCACCACCATGAACATCACGCCCACCAGTGCGGCCAGCGGGATCTGTTCAATCAGCGGTGAGGCCACAACGATGAACGCCAGCAGGAACAGCGCCGCGGCAATGCCCGCAATCCGCGTCCGGCCACCGGATTTCACATTGATCATCGACTGGCCGATCATCGCACAGCCGCCCATGCCGCCAAAGAAGCCTGTGACCACATTGGACGCGCCCTGCGCAATGCACTCCTGACTGGCCCCGCCGCGCTTGCCGGTGATCTCGCCCACCAGGTTCAGCGTCAGCAGGCTTTCGATCAGACCAATCGCCGCCAGAATGACCGCATAGGGCAGGATGATCCACAGCGTCTCCAGCGTGAAGGGCGCAAGGGCGGTGCCATAAAGCCCCTCACCCGTGCCAAACGGATTGTGGAAAGACGGGAAACCACCTTTGATGGACGCCATGTCGCCAACGGTCGGCACATTGATCCCAAAAGCAATCACCAGCGCCGCCACAATGCCAATCCCCGCCAGCGGTGCCGGGATGATTGCGGTGATCTTGGGCGTGCCCCAGATGATCAGCATGGTCAGCCCCACCAGTCCCAGCATCATCATCAGCTGCGGACCCGCCAGCCAGGCCTCAGTGTTGCTCGGATCCTTGAACTGCGTCAGCTGCGCCAGGAAGATCACAATCGCCAGACCGTTCACAAAGCCCAGCATCACCGGATGCGGCACCAGCCGGATGAACTTGCCCCAATGCATGACACCGGCGATGATCTGCAGGATCCCCATCAGCACCACGGTGGCAAAGAGGTATTCAACCCCGTGCTGTGCGACCAGCGCCACCATGACCACCGCCAAGGCGCCCGTCGCACCGGAGATCATGCCCGGTCGGCCGCCGAACACCGCGGTGATCAACCCCACCATAAAGGCCGCATAAAGCCCCACCAGCGGATGCACCCCGGCGACAAAGGCAAAGGCCACCGCCTCCGGCACCAGCGCCAGCGCCACGGTCAGGCCGGACAGCAGCTCCGTGCGCACGCGGGAGACCGTAAAGCCCTCATCCTGCATGATGGAAAGATTGGGCGGTGAAATCTGCTTGGCGAGCGTCGCCATAATGCCGCGTGTCATGGGGTCACCTGTGATCGGGAAAGGGTCATGTTAGCGCCGCCCCTAGCGGAATTCCGCCATTGGGGCAAGGGCACGGCCCTTTGCGCCGCTTTCCATGAGGCCCAACCGCTGATTGGGTCAACCCTCCTGCCCAATTGTTTCGCACGCGAAACATTGCGGCAGCGCTGCTGACATTAAACTTAAGCGGTTGTTAATCGCCCACCGCTCGCCCCACCTTGATTTGCCGGTATTTTCACGAAACTGTTGCGTCATTGCACCCAAAGGATTTGACATGCAGCGGTTTAAAAGCTGGGACGAGATTGAGCCAACGGCCACCGAGGCGGAGCGAGAACTGAAAGCCGCTGTGGAAGCGGGAAAATTCTGCCGCTGCGGCCCCGATGGTCAAACACCACCAGAGCCAGACGACTGGTCGCGCCCTCCCTCTGACCGCCATATCCGTGCCGATGTGCTGCGGTTTTTTCTGCTCGGCGGGGGTCAAGACAGCCCGGCTACGGAATCTGGTGTTGGACTGGCAGGCGCGCTTATCAATGGAGATTTAAACCTGACGGACTGCGAAATCACCGGCAACATGTTGCTGCACAATTGCCGGTTCAAGAATGGCATCTATGCCGCCCGCTGCACCGCATTGAAAAACGTCTCGCTGGACTCCTGCAAACTGCCGTTTCTTGCAGCCCACGGCCTCAAAACCGGCGGCCAGCTCGACTTCGAGGGTGCCGAGTTCCAGAACAAGGACGAGATCGCACTAAACCTCCAAAACGCTGATATTGGCCAGAGCCTGTTTCTCTCGTCTGCGAAAATCTTCGGCGCAGCGGATCTGAAAAGCCTCAAAACCAGCGGCCAGCTGTCCTGCATCGGCACAGAGTTCCAGAACGAGGGCGGAAAAGCACTAAACCTCCAAAACGCGGATATTGGCCAGAGCCTGTTTCTCTCCTCTGCAAAAATCTTCGGCGAAGCGGATCTGAATGGCCTCAATACCGGTGGCCAGCTGTCCTGCATCGGCGCCGAGTTCCAGAACAAGGACGGAAGGGCGCTGAACCTCCAAAACGCCAATATTGCAAAAGACTTTTTCTTTCGTGACCAGATCGCTGTCCAAGGCGTCGTAGATCTCAACGCAGCAAGATGCGGCGACCTTGTTGATGATCCCGACTGCTGGCCAGACGATGCGCAAAACGGTGAAAACCTCATCCTAGACGGCTTCACCTATCACCGCATCTTCGGCCCCACCGATGCCCGTACCCGGCTCAACTGGCTCGCGCAAGGGGACCGCTGGAACGGTGAATTCTTCCCCCAACCCTACAAACAGCTCGCCAAGGTTCTGCACGATATGGGGCATGAGGCGGATGCAACCAAGGTCCGCGTCGCACTCGGAAAAAAGCTGCGACACCACGCCTGCGAAGAGCGCATTGCAAACGCCAAACACCCCATTCAACGCCTGTGGGCCAAAGCAACAACGCCCGCCCTTTGGATCTGGCACAGCCTCTCCCTGCTCCTGACGGGCCATGGTTTTCGCCCAGAACGCAGCCTGATCGCCTTGGTGCTCCTGTGGGGCCTCGCCACCATACCCGCCCACCTCGCCTGGGAGGAAGGCAGCTTTGCCCCCAATTCGGCAGTTGCGCTCCAATCAGAGAGCTGGGCGACATACAGCGCAGATCATAGCTATCCGCCTCATCCCAACCCAGCCAAAGACTGGAGCCTGACCTCCACCATTGGCCGCGACTGGGAAAGCTTCAATCGCTATGCCTATGCGGCAGATCTTGTCGTCCCCATCATCGACCTAGGCCAGACCGACGCCTGGGCACCTTCGACCGAACGGGGCTGGTGGGGCTGGCATCTCTGGTGGGCGCGCTGGGTGTTCACGCTCGCAGGCTGGATCGTCACCGCTCTTGGCGCGGCGGCTTTGACGGGGGTCATCCGGCGCGAATAATCGCCCGCCCGTCATCTTTCCCCAAATACTCTCGCCGAAGGCCTTGATGCCGCCCAATGGGCGGGATCAATCAATTTCCCCCCGGACGCTTGTCAAACCAGCCCCGCCTCAGGCACAACCAAGTGAGCAGCACAAGGGACAGATCACGTGACACAGGATACAATGATTGCGGTTATCGGCGGCTCGGGCCTCTATGACATCGACGGTCTCAATGGCGCCGAGTGGGTCACGGTGGAAACCCCTTGGGGGGCGCCCTCGGATCAGATCCTGACCGGGACCTTGGACGGCGTGAAAATGGCCTTCCTGCCCCGTCACGGGCGCGGCCATGTGCATTCCCCGACCGAAGTCCCCTACCGCGCCAATATCGACGCGCTGAAGCGGCTGGGGGTGACGGATGTGTTCTCTATCTCCGCCTGCGGCTCCTTCCGCGAGGAGATGGCGCCGGGGGATTTTGTCATCGTTGATCAGTTCATCGACCGGACCTTCGCGCGCGAGAAAAGCTTCTTCGGCACCGGCTGTGTCGCCCATGTCAGCGTCGCGCACCCCACCTGCGAACGGCTCTCGGACGCGGCGGAGGCGGCGGGCAAAGATGCTGGCATCAGCATCCATCGCGGCGGCACCTATCTCTGTATGGAGGGGCCGCAGTTCTCCTCCATGGCGGAAAGCAAGACGTATCGCAGCTGGGGCTGTGACGTGATCGGTATGACCAACATGCCCGAGGCAAAACTCGCCCGCGAGGCGGAACTCTGCTATGCCTCCATCGCCATGGTAACGGATTTCGACAGCTGGCACCCTGAACATGGTGCGGTGGAAATCACCGACATTATCGCCACCCTCACCGGCAACTCCGCCAAGGGCCGCGCGCTGGTGCAGCGCCTGCCTGCGCTCTTGGGCCAGACCCGCGCCGCCTGCCCGCATGGCTGCGATACCGCGCTGGAATACGCCATCATGACCGCGCCGGAGAAACGCGACCCCGCCCTGCTTGCAAAGCTGGATGCCGTTGCAGGCCGCGTTCTGGGCTAAAACCCGCGCCCTGCCCTGACCTGACCCTGATGATCCTGATTGGTTCTGAAAGGTCACAGCCGCAAAAGACAACGGGCACGGGCGGACCCTGCCCTTGTCTGCACCGCGCCCATCAGCGACATATCTTTGGCCGCGCCGCTGCCTATGGGCTGCCGTGGCAAAGACACCGCCCAAAAGGCGATCCATAGAGACGACCAAAAAGGGGACACCCCATGGCCCGCAAAACCGCAGTCAAAGACTACATCCGTACCATCGTCGATTTCCCTCACGAGGGCATCATGTTCCGCGATGTCACCACGCTCTTTGCCGACCCGCGCGGGTTTCGCATGGCCATTGACCAGATGCTGCACCCCTATGCGGGCGAGCAGATCGACAAGGTTGTGGGGCTAGAGGCGCGCGGCTTCATCCTCGGCGGCGCCATCGCGCATCAGCTGAGCGTTGGCTTCGTGCCGATCCGCAAGAAGGGCAAACTGCCCGGCACCACCATCAGCCAGGAATACAAACTGGAGTATGGCGAGGCGATCATGGAAGTGCATGACGACGCCATCCAGCCCGGCGAGAAGATCCTGGTCGTGGACGACCTACTCGCCACCGGCGGCACGGCGGCGGCAGGCATCAAATTGATTGAGCGTCTGGGCGGCGAAATCGTCTCCTGCGCCTTTGTCATTGATCTGCCGGAACTCGGCGGGCGCAAGGTGCTTGAAGATCTTGGCATGGATGTCACCGTGCTCTGCGAATTCGAGGGCGCCTGATACCGCGCCCGCCCGCAGCAAACTGGCTATGATCCGTCCCTGACCACATTGGAAACAGGGGTGGATCACCTGAAAATTGCAGGCAAACCTATCTTCTCAATCACATAAATGTGAGTGGAAATCATAAGGGCGCGTGGCTTAGGCGGCGCGCCTTTTTTGTCAACTTGCGCCCGGCGAAAACCCGCCAGATCCAAACCGCAATCCTCCCCGTAACACCGTCAATGCCAGCTTGGGCATGCAACCAAAACAGAGGAATGTACTCATGATCCGCAAGACACTTCTGACCGCCGCCGCAACCATGGCGCTCGCCACCTCCGCTTTCGCCGGTGGCCATGCCAAGGACATTGTCGACACTGCCGCGGGTGCTGGGGATTTCTCAACACTGGTTGCTGCGGTGCAGGCCGCTGGTCTGGTTGACACGCTGAAGGGCGACGGGCCTTTCACCGTCTTTGCCCCGACCGATGCCGCCTTTGCCGCCCTGCCCGCAGGCACTGTAGAGGAGCTGCTGAAGCCGGAAAACAAGGACAGGCTGGTCGAAGTCCTGACCTATCACGTGGTCCCCGGCAAGGTGATGTCCGGTGATCTGGTTGATGACATGAAGGCCGCAACCGTCCAGGGCAGCGAAATCACCATTGATCTGGACAGCGGCGTGATGGTGGATGAGGCAACGGTCACAACAGCAGATATCGAGGCTGAAAACGGCGTGATCCACGTCATCGACACCGTGATCATGCCCTAAAATTCAGGCGGGATGGCCAGCGAAGCGGTTCGCGCGGCCCCCATCCCTGAGTGGCGCGCCTGCTCCTGCGGTCTTTTTCCTTTCGGACCACGGGATAGGGGCGCGGCCACAGTCGGCGGCGACGGCCCGAGATACCGCCGCCGACATAATCTGCGGTGATTGACACCCCTGCTGTCCCTCTCCCCTCTTGGAAGGGGTGATAATCATTGCAGCATGTCGGCGCGTCTCATAGCGTGCCGACATGTCCACCTCTGCCATCCTCGACAGCCGCTATTCCTGGGCCAGACTTCTGGTCACGCTGGCCATTGCCACTGTCGCGAATGTCGGCATGTGGGCGGTGATCGTGGTCATGCCCGCTGTCGAGGTCGAATTCGGCGCCGATCGCGCTGCGGCCTCGCTGCCTTATACATTGACGATGATCGGCTTTGCCGTGGGCAATCTGGTGATTGGCCGACTGGTTGACCGGTTCGGCATTACGCTGGCCCTTTGCGCGGCGGCGCTGCTCAGTGCTGTCAGCTACGGGTTGGCGATGCTGGCGCCGGATATGATCTGGCTGTCGGCAGCGCATCTGTTTCTGGGGCTGGGCACGGCGGCTGGATTTGGGCCGCTGATTGCTGATATCTCCCACTGGTTTCAACGACGGCGCGGCATTGCGGTGGCACTGGTCGCCAGCGGCAATTACCTCTCCGGTGCGATCTGGCCCACGGCGCTGGCCGGAATGCTGGCCGAAAGCGGGTGGCGCAGCGTCTATGCCACCCTTGCCGGGGTCACGCTGCTGGTGGTGATCCCGCTGTCGGTGGTCTTGCGACGCCGCATCGCACTCAGCGCGCAGGGCGACAGTGCCGCGACCTCCGCCAGCAATGCCGCACGGGTGGGGCTCTCCCCGCGTCAGCTGCAATGGATATTGGGGCTGGCAGGCATCGGCTGCTGCGTCGCCATGTCGATGCCGCAGGTTCATATCGTCGCCTATTGCGTTGGTCTTGGCTATGGCCCGACGGTGGGGGCTGAGATGCTGTCGCTGATGTTGCTGGGCGGCGTGGTCAGCCGGGTGATTTCCGGTCTGGTCGCGGATCGGTTCGGCGGCGTGCGGACACTGCTGGTGGGGTCCATCCTGCAATGTATCGCGCTGTTTCTGTACCTGCCGTACGACGGTATGGTCTCGCTCTATCTGGTCAGCGCCATTTTCGGGCTGGCACAGGGCGGTATCGTGCCGAGCTATGCGTTGGTGGTGCGGGAGTACATGCCCCCGCAGGAGGCAGGCACCCGCGTGGGGTTCGTGATGATGATGACTATCCTTGGCATGGCGCTGGGGGGCTGGATGTCGGGCTGGATCTACGACGTCAGCGGATCCTATCAGCTGGCCTTTGTGAACGGGATCTTCTGGAACGGGCTCAATATCGCGATCATGGTGCTGCTGCTGATGCGCAGTCGACCCGCCCGCCCCCGGATGCAGCCAGCCTGAGCCACCTTACCTGCCCTACCTGTCCCTAGTCGGCGGGTGGCACCACGGCACCGGGGTTCATGATACCGTGCGGATCCAGCGCCTGTTTGATCGCCCGCATCGCCGCCAGTTTCACCGGATCACCATAGCGCTGCAGATCCACCACCTTCAGCCGTCCGATGCCATGTTCAGCACTGACCGAGCCGCCGTAGTCATGGGTCAGATCATGCACGCAGCGCTTCACATCGCTGCGCAGATGCTCATAGGCGCTGCGATCCTGCCCCTGCGCGGGAAAGACGTTGTAGTGCAGGTTGCCATCGCCCAGATGACCAAAACAATTGATCCGCATATCCCCCAGCGCTGCCAGACGCTTGCCGCCCTCGACAATGAAATCGGGAATACGTGAAATCGGGACCGAGATGTCGTGGCTGGAGATCGAGCCGATGCGGCGATTGCCCTCGGGGATATGCTCGCGCACCGACCACAGCGTCTGCCGCTGCGCCTCCGACTGGGCGATCACGCCATCGGCGCAAAGCCCGGCCTCAAATGCGCTCCCGAACACTGCCGCCAGCGCCTCCGCCGGGCTGCGCCCGCTGGGCAGACCAAGATCAATCAGCACACACCATTCAGGCAAATCGTCAAACGGCAGGCGCAGATCCGGCAGCGTTTGGCGCAGGAACTCAAGCCCCTGCCGGTGGATCAGTTCAAAGGCGCTGATCGTCTCGCCCAGTTGATCACGCGCCAGCGCCAGCAAGTCAATTGCTGCGGCGGGCGAAGCAACCGTCAGGATCGCGGTGCCCTCTTCCGCCGGGATCGGCGAAAGCTTCAGCGAGGCGGCGGTAATAATGCCCAGCGTGCCCTCGGCCCCGATCAGAAGATTGCGCAGGTCATAACCGGTGTTGTCCTTGCGCAGGCGGCTGAGGCCCTGCCAGATCTCACCATTGGGCAGCACCGCCTCCAGCCCCAGGCAGAGATCGCGCGCATTGCCATAACGCAGAACATTGACCCCGCCGGCATTGGTCGCAAGCGTGCCGCCAATTCGCGCCGTACCCTCTGCCGCCAGTGACAGCGGGAACAACCGACCCGCCGCCTGCGCGGCGGCCTGCACATCGGCCAGCACCATGCCCGCCTCAACCGCGATCACGTTCTCCTGCGGATAAACCCCGCGCAGGGCGGTCATGCGCTCCAGCGAGATCACCAGCGGTGCCGGCCCCTCCGCGCCCATGATCTGCCCGCCGACAAGCCCGGTGCCGCCGCCATAGGGCACCACAGGCACACGGGCGGCATGGGCGGCCCGCAGAAGTGTCGCGACCTCCTCAGTCCTGCGCGGCAAGGCCACAACACCCGCCTGCCCGTGATAGCGGCCACGCGGCTCTTCCAGATACCGGGGGTCCGCCGCGCGCAGGGTGTCCTCGGGCAGCAAAGCGCGCAGATGGTCGATAAAACCGGTGTCCGCAGGGTTCAGGGTCATGCGCGTCTCTCCTATTGCCGTGCTATGGTCGACCGCGCCCATCAGGGCGTCAGGCTTGTCCGACCTGCGTGCGTCCGCGCCGATCATGGCGCAACGAAGCATATAGGACATGTGTCCGCCAGCGCCCGTTGATTTGCAGATAAGATTGCGCCACGCCTTCATATTTGAAGCCGGCACTCTCCAACAGCCCGCGGGAGGCGGCGTTTTCCGGCAAACACGCCGCCTCGATCCGGCTCAGATCCAGCTTGGTAAAGGCGTGATGCACCACCGCCCCGATCGCCTCGCGCATATAGCCGTGGCGGGCGAAGGGCTGGCCGGTCCAATACCCCAGCGTGCCCGCCTGTGCAGGCCCGCGCCGGATATTGTCCAGCGTGATCGCCCCGACCAGCAGCTGATCGCTGCGTCGGATCAGAAACAGCGGCAGTGCCGAGCCAGAGCTGACCGCGCGGCGCGCCCAGTAAACCCGGTTGGTGAAGCTTTTACGGCTCAGATGATCTGTCGCCCAGCTGGGCTCCCACGGGGTGAGATAGCCCTGGCTGTGCTGGCGCAGCGCGGCCCAGTCGCGAAAATCCGCATGGATCGGCGGCCTGAGAGTCAGGCGTTCGGTCTCAATGCGCACCTTGCGTCCGGTCAGCAGCATCAGGCGGCGCGCCTCTCCTGCAGGGCGGTCAGCGGGGCGGCATCGCCCACCGGACCATAGAGCGCCAGCGCCATGGACGCGCGGTGGGCCATATCCTCGGCCATGGCGCGCACATCGGCGGTGGTCACCGCATCAATCCGCGCCACGGTGTCCTCCAGTGGCGGCACCTCGTCCCAGATCTGCACCAGACGGGCCAGCCGTTCGGCACGGTTGGTCGGGCTTTCCAGCCCCATCAGCATCCCCGCCTTCATCTGCGCCCGCGCACGATCCACCTCGGCATCGCTCATATCGCTGGCGGCGCGCTTCATCTCGTCGATGGTGATGCCAGCCAATTCATCCAGCTGACCCCCGGATGTGCCCGCATAAAGCGTCAGCGTGCCGGTGTCGGCGTAGGCACCGGTCTGGGCAAAGATCGTGTAGCACAGCCCGCGTTTTTCGCGCACCTCCTGGAACAGGCGGCTCGACATGCCGCCGCCCAAGGCGCTGGAGTAGATCTGCGCGGTGTAGATCGCATCGTCGCGGTACCCCGGCCCCTCAAAGGCCAGCGCGATATGGGCCTGTTCCAGCGCCTTCTCCTGCCGCGCCTCACCGCCGGTGAAGGTTGCCGCCGCAGGCATAACCAGCGTCTTGGGGGCCATGCTGCCGAACAGCTCTTCGGCCAGTTTCACGATTGTGTCATGGTCCACCGCACCAGAGGCGGCGAGGATCATCTGACCCGGTCCGTAGTGTTCACCGACAAACCGCTCCAGATCCTCACGGTCAAAGGCACGCACCCGCTCAGCCGGACCAAGGATGGTCCGCCCGATGGGTTGGTCATGATAGCTTTCTTCCTGAAGCCAGTCGAAAATCACATCATCGGGCGTGTCCAACGCCTGACCAATTTCCTGCAGGATCACGCCGCGCTCAATCTCAATCTCGCGCGGGTCGAACACCGGGTTCAGCACGATATCGGCCACGACATCCAAGGCCAACGGCACATCTTCCTGCAAGACACGGGCATAATAGGCCGTCACCTCGCGGCTGGTGTAGGCGTTGATATAGCCGCCCACATCCTCAATCGCCTCAGCAATTTCCAGCGCGCTGCGCCGCTTGGTGCCTTTGAACGCCATATGCTCAAGAAAATGAGCAATCCCGTTCTGCTCAATCCGCTCGTTCCGCCCGCCTGCGGTCACCCAGACGCCGATGGCAGCAGATTGCAGCCCCGGCATGGTTTCGGTGACGATTCTGAACCCGTTGGCGAGTTGGTGTTGTTGAACTGTCAATGCGCGATGTGCTTTCTGATATGTGTCTCAAGAGTGGTCAGATCATTGGCGATCCGTGTCACCCGTTCCGATCTGTCATACAGATCTGCCATGCGCGGGGGAAGAGGCGGATGAATGCCGCTGGCCTCTTCTACAGCCGCCGGGAATTTCGCCGGATGCGCAGTGGCCAGCGTCACCATCGGGACCGCAGGGTTGCGCTGTTCATTGGCAACCTTCACGCCGATGGCGCTATGCGGACACAGCAGCTCGCCGGAGGCCGCGCGTTCCGATGTGATGGTGGCGGAGGTTTCCGCTTCCGAGCAGCGCCCGGAGACATAATGCTCCTGCAAGGCCTGCATGGCGCCCTGGCTGACTTCGAAACCACCCGACTTCAGCTCGTCCATCAGCTGGGCCACGGCGGCGCCATCCTGCCCGTAGGCATAGAACAGCGCGCGTTCAAAGTTCGACGACACCTGAATATCCATCGACGGCGAGATTGACGGGATGGTCTCGCCCTTATGATAGCCCTGCCCGCTCAGACAGCGGTGCAGAATGTCGTTCTGATTGGTGGCCACCACCAGCTGGTCAATCGGCAGCCCCATCTGCTTGGCAATGAAGCCCGCGAAAATGTCACCGAAGTTGCCAGTCGGCACGGTAAAGCTCACCTTGCGCTCTGGCGCGCCCAGCGACACGGCAGAGGTGAAGTAATAGACCACCTGCGCCAGCACACGGGCAAAGTTGATGGAGTTCACACCGGCCAGACGCACCTCATCGCGGAAGTCAAAGTCGTTGAACATATCCTTCAGCGCGGCCTGGCAGTCGTCAAAATCGCCATCCACAGCCAGCGCATGCACATTGGCATCGGCGGGCGTGGTCATCTGACGGCGCTGCACCTCCGACACCCGGCCATGGGGGTAAAGGATGAAGACATTGACCGCATCCAAACCACCAAAGGCCTGAATCGCCGCAGAGCCAGTATCGCCGGAGGTGGCCCCCACGATGGTCACGCTTTCGCCGCGCCGCTTCAGCGCGGTTTCAAACAGCTGACCGATCAGCTGCATGGCGAAATCCTTGAACGCCAGCGTCGGGCCGTGGAACAGCTCCAGCAGGAAATGGTTCGGCGCCAACTGCACCAGCGGCGCGCGCGCGGCATGGCCAAAGCCGTCATAGGCGCGGGCGATGATGCCGCGAAATTCCTCATCGGTGAAGCAATCGCCAAGGAACGGGCGCATCACACGAAACGCGACCTCCTCATAGGAAAGACCGGCAAGGGCCGCGATCTCCGCCTTGGACATGGTCGGGATTTCGGCCGGAACATAAAGCCCGCCGTCACGGGCAAGCCCAGTCAGCATGGCATCTTCAAAGGTCAGCTCGGGCGCCTGGCCCCGGGTCGAGATATATTTCATCGCTTCAGCCTTCGGATTTTGGGCGCGAGCGCCACAGGAAATAGGTGGTCATGGCGGCCCAGATCAGGGCCAGCGAAAACCAGGTGATCGCGTATTGCAAGTGATTGTTCTGGATGCCTGCTGTGGTCACCGGCTGCGGTGTCACATCCGCGTCGGCAGAGGCACTGCGGGCGACGATCAGCACCGGTTCGGTGCCCAGCCGTTCGGCCATATAGGCCACATCGCGCGCATAGAGGATATTGGTATCGACCTCGGGCGCCGGAGTGGTCCAGTCGCCCTCATCCGGCCACAGGAGGTTGCCAGTGATCGCGGCGGCGCCAGTGGCACGCGCGCGCTCCTTCGCGGCGGCAGGGACGAAACCCCGGTCCAACAGCACCCGTCGGCCATCTTCGGTCAGCAAGGGGGAGATGATGCGGTAGCCGGTCTCAGCCGTCTTGGTGACCCAGAACACATGCAGTTCCGCCGCTTCAACCTCGCCACTGACCGACACCGCGCGGTAGCGATCCTGCGCCTCGACCGGGGTCTCTGGCAGGGCAACCGGAGCCGCCGCAATCCGGGCGTCGATGGTGCGCAGCAGGTCTTCTTTCCAGGCCAGTCGCTGGATCTGCCAGATCCCTAGTGCCATCAGCGCCGCAAGGCCCAGACCGCCAACAAGGGATAGAAAGATCAACCGTCGCATCACGCTGTCCTTGCGAATGAGAAAGCGCGCGGAGCATGGCTCCGCGCGCTGCATGTCTTACGGGGTCAGGTCGGGATTCGAAACCACAAACCTGTACCCGTTACAATTCGGGATGCCCTTAGTGGGCCAGACCTGCGGTGCCCCAGACGTAAACCGCCACGAAGAGGAACAGCCAGACCACGTCAACGAAGTGCCAGTACCAGGCAGCGGCCTCGAAACCGACGTGCTGCTCGGGGGTGAAATCGCCTTTCATTGCGCGGATCAGGCAGACGGTCAGGAAGATGGTCCCGATGATCACGTGAAAACCGTGGAAGCCAGTGGCCATGAAGAAGTTCGAGTAGAACTCATCGCCGCCAAATTCCCAGCCTTCGTGCAGCAGGTGAACATATTCATAGCCCTGCAGGAAGGTGAAGAAGACACCCAGCAAGATACCGATGGACAGGCCCTGGATCAGCGCCTTGCGGTCATTGTTGTGGACCAGCGCGTGGTGCGCCCAAGTGACAGCACAGCCAGACAGCAGCAACACCAGCGTGTTGATCAGCGGCAAGTGGAAGGCATCAACCGGATAGATGCTCGGTGCCACATATTCGGTGCCGACATAGGTCTCCATCGGGTAGATCGCGTGTTTGAAGAACGACCAGAACCAAGCGAAGAAGAACATCACTTCGGACATCACAAAGAGGATGAACCCATAGCGCAGACCGATGCGAACAACCGGGGTGTGATCGCCCTGACGCGCCTCGGCAACAACCTCTGCCCACCAAGCATAGGCGCTGTAGACCACCATGATGAGGCCGCCCCAGAACGCATAGGCTGTAACGCCATGCATCCACAGAACCGCGCCAAACAACATGATGAAGGTCCCGAGCGAGCTGAGCAGCGGCCAGATCGACGGCGGAAGAATATGATAGTCGTGATTTTTAGCGTGCGCCATTTAAGTGTCCCTCACCAAAGCGGCCTAGTTCGTGTTTGTGCCTGCCCCGGCTGTATCACCGGTTTCAAGGGCGGCATACCCTTCTGGCAGATCGATTTCATAGAATGTGTACGACAGCGTGATCGTATGCACGTATTTTCCGTCCCGATCCTCGACAATTTCAGGATCGACAAAGAAGGTCACAGGCATTTCCACCCGTTCCCCCGGTTGCAGCACCTGCTCTTCAAAGCAGAAACAGGCGATTTTCTCAAAGAAAGCGCCGGCCGAATAGGGCGTCACATTATAAGACGCCTGCCCGGCAACGGGGCGGTCGGTCGGGTTGTAGGCCTCATAGAAGGCCAGCCCGGTTTCCCCGATCTTGATCTCCATCTCACGCTCAACCGGGGTGAATTGCCACGGCATATCGCGTTCCTTGGAGGCGTCAAAACGCACGGTGATGGTCTGATCCAGCACCGTATCAGAAGCCTGATCCGCAACGCCAGTGACGCCGCCAAAGCCGGTGACCCGGCAGAACCAATCATAAAACGGCACCGATGCCCAGGCGAGCCCGCCCATCAGGACAACAACACCAACCAGCTGTACGACGGTTTTCTGTGGTCCCTGCAATGCCATCAGTTTTGCTCCTCGGTCTGTTCCACAGCGGCGGCAGTGTTGGGAAATTTGAACCCTGCCGATGTGACCTTGACGATGGTCAGGGCCAAAACCAGCACCACGAAGGATCCCAGCAGAACCCCAACGCCAATGTTGCGGCCTTTCCGTCTCTGGTGCAGCTCATGCTCTTTGCGCAGGCTCATCTTACCAGCCTCCCAATCCGTAGGGTTTCAGCACAGCCTCAGCGAGGATCGCGCCGAAGTGCAGGAAGAGGTACAGCAGCGACAGTTTGAAGAAGCTGCGCTCGACCTTGAAGTTGTCCGCCTCGCTGTCGTCTTCGTCACGACGCGAGATCTTCCAGGCACCTTGCAGGAACAGTGCGTTCAGCACCAGCGCCACCCCCAGATAGACTGGGCCACCCACGCCGGAGAAGGCCGTGCCAACCGCCAGCAGGGCCAGCAGGGCCGTGTAGATCAGAATATGTTTGCGGGTGGAGCGGCGGCCATGGGTCACAGTCAGCATCGGCACGCCCGCATCGTCGTAATCCGAGCGCATGAACAGCGCCAGCGCCCAGAAATGCGGCGGCGTCCACATAAAGGTCAGGGCGAACATCAGCCAAGGCTCAACCGCCATGGAGCCTGTGGCCGCAATCCAGCCAATGACCGGCGGGAAGGCGCCCGCAGCGCCACCAATGACGATGTTCTGCGGCGTCGCGCGCTTCAGCCACATGGTGTAAATCACCACGTAAAAGAAGATGGTGAAGGCCAGAAACGCCCCGGCAAACACATTGGTTGCCAGTGCCAGCATGATCACCGACAGACCGGACAGCGCCAGCCCCAGCGACAGCGCCTCACCCGGCTCAACCTTGCCTGCGGGGATCGGGCGGCTCTTGGTGCGTTTCATCACCTGATCAATATCGGCGTCCCACCACATGTTCAGCGCCCCGGAGGCGCCACCGCCGATGGCAATGAACAGGATAGCGCTGAAGCCGATGACAGGGTGCACGCCAACCGGCGCAGCCAGAAGCCCTACCAGCGCCGTGAACACCACAAGGGACATCACGCGCGGTTTGAGCAGGGCAAAATAGTCCCCGAACTCCGCGTCCCCTTGCTGGACGGTGCTGGCGTTGATGCTTGCGTCAGTCATGGTGCTCTCTTCTGTCGTGATCTGTCTTAGCGAAAGCGGGCGCGCAGCGACTGCGCGGCCCGATCCGTTTTCACGTGATAGCTAGGTGGCACCCGCCCGGAGGCAAGCGCCAATCGTATCGCTCAGTTGGAGGCGACCTGATAGGACTGGGGCAGACCGGCGTATTCTTCGATCGCGCCTTCCAGCCAGGCGTCATAGGCCTCTTGGCTCACCACTTTTACAGTGATCGGCATATAGGCGTGGTCCTTGCCGCAAAGCTCGGAACACTGACCGAAGTAGATGCCTTCCTTGTCAGCCTTGAACCACAGCTCCGCCAGACGACCGGGAACCGCATCCTGCTTCACGCCAAACGCCGGGATGGTCCAGGAATGGATCACGTCTGCACCGGTCACCTGCATCACGACGGTTTTACCGACAGGCACGACAACGGCAGTGTCGGTGGCCAGCAGATACTCATCTTCGGCGTAGCCGTTGTCAGCCAGTTCTTCTTTGGCCAGCATGAAGCTTTCGAAACCGAACTCGTGGTCAACATACTCATAGCCCCAGTACCACTGGTAGCCGGTCACCTTGATGGTGATGTCGCCCTCGGGGATTTCCTGCTGACGGAACAGCTCCGGCAGCGAGAAGGAGCCGATGAACACCAGGATCAGGATCGGCACAACGGTCCATGCGATTTCAACCGGCGTATTGTGGGTGAACTGGGCCGCATTCGGGTTGGCGCGACGGTTAAACCGCACGATTGCATAGAGCAGCAGCCCCCCGACAAACACACAAACAGCGGTGATGATCACCAAAATCATGTAGTCCAGAGAATGGATGCCTTCGGCAAGCTCGGTCGCTGCCGGCTGAAAGCCAAGGCCGCCGTCAACCGGCTTGCCAATGGTTTCCAGACCTTCTTGCGCCATAGCTGGAAGGCTCGAGAGGCCCGAGAAAAGGCCTGAAAGCATCAAAGCGTTCTTCATGTCATGTCCTGATCAGTTGATCGGTTGATCGAGTTGTTCCTGCGCCGACGTCCTATGTCGGAACTTTGATTCCACAAAACGCGCCGGACCCGTTGTCTTTGACGCTGCTAAAAATCATATTCCATCGTGCAGTTAAAGAGGAATGCTCGCGTCAAAGCGTCGCTTTCTTGATTTAGATCAAAAAAACCGAGGTCAAACCATGGATACCGCAGCCTTCCGCCCGTTTGAAACAACCCTGCCCGAAGACGAGGCCCTGGGGGTCCTGCGTTCGGCCCTTGCGGGGGCTGATGATGGGGAGATCTTTGTCGAGCGGCGCAAGTCGGAGGCGCTGGTTTTTGATGATGGCCGGTTGCGCAATGCCAGCTATGATGCCGCCGAAGGGTTCGGCCTGCGGGCGGTCAATGGCGAGGTCGCTGGCTATGCCCATTCCACCGATGTCTCCATTGCCGGGCTGAAGCGCGCCGCCGAAACCGCGCGTCTTGCCGTGGGCGATGGCGGCGGCACCATGGCCCCGCCACCGCCGCGCACCAACACCCGTCTTTATACTGAGAATGATCCGATTGGCGCGATGCCCTTTGCCGTGAAGGTGGAGACCCTGCGCGAGATCGACGCCTTTGCCCGCGCACAGGACTCGCGGGTGGTGCAGGTCTCAGCAATGCTGGCGGCCTCCCTGCAGGAGGTGGAGATCCTGCGCGCCGATGGCACCCGCGTGCGTGATGTGCGCCCGATGACCCGGCTCAATGTCTCGGTGATTGTCGAACAGGACGGCCGCCGTGAAAGCGGCTCTGCCGGTGGCGGCGGGCGCGTGGGGCTGGACGGTCTGGTGGATCCCGCCGATTGGCAGAGCAAGGTCCGCGAGGCGCTGCGGATCGCCTGTGTCAACCTCGAGGCCGTCCCCGCCCCCGCCGGTGAGATGGACGTGGTGCTTGGCCCCGGCTGGCCCGGCATCCTGCTGCATGAGGCCATCGGCCATGGGCTGGAAGGGGATTTTAATCGCAAGGGGTCGTCCGCTTTTGCAGGCCTTATGGGTCAGCAGATCGCCGCCAAGGGGGTGACGGTGCTGGATGACGGCACTATCGCCGACCGGCGCGGCTCCATCACCGTCGATGACGAAGGCACGCCCAGCCAGAAAACCACCCTGATCGAGGATGGCAAGCTGGTGGGCTTCATGCAGGACCGCCAGAACGCGCGCCTGATGGGGGTGGAGAGCACCGGCAATGGTCGCCGCCAAAGCTACGCCCACGCGCCAATGCCACGGATGACCAACACCTATATGCTGGGCGGCGATGCCAACCCCGACGATCTGGTCGCCTCCATTAAGGATGGCATCTGGGCCGTCGGCTTCGGCGGTGGTCAGGTCGACATTACCAACGGCAAATTTGTGTTCTCCTGCACCGAGGCCTACCGGGTGAAGGATGGCAAGGTCGGCGCCCCGGTCAAAGGCGCAACCCTGATCGGTGACGGCGCCACCGCGCTGAACAAGATCCGCGCGCTTGGCAATGACATGGCGCTTGACCCCGGCATGGGCAATTGCGGCAAACAGGGCCAATGGGTGCCGGTGGGCGTTGGCCAGCCCACGGTGCTGATGGGCGGTCTTACAGTTGGCGGCTCCGCCACCTAAGCCTCTGTCAACGACGGCGGCGGTATCGCCGCCCGACTCGCCACAAGAATCGCCGCCATGTCGCTAAACGGCCGACTCGGTGGCGGTTTTCGATGATTTAACGGCTCTGGCAGCATCATTGACGGACGCCTAACCGGTCGTTGTTTCGCCTGTACTTTTAGCGATGGCAGTTTTTTGCTTTTATCAGAATGAGTTAGAATTCAGTTTGTTAAAATATTTCCCTTAATTCTTCATGTTCACCACCTGTTAACCACTCAAGAGCTAATCATAGTCTTGCAACAAGGCGGAGCGCAGGATGACCGAAGAAGCACATTCTTCCACTCACCCCCCACTCCCACCCACCACGGAAGATACTCGGATTTCCTGGCTCCGTCTTTTGCGCTCAAGACGTGTTGGCGCGGTGACGTTTCACCGTCTCCTCGCGAAATATGGATCAGCGCAGAACGCGCTGTCCGCGTTGCCTGAAATGGCACGCGCCGCTGGCGTTAAAGGGTATAAAATATGCTCTGCTGAGGCGGCACTGGCCGAAATCACGGCCGCAGAAGCCGCGAATGCGCGGCTTTTGTGCTTTGGGGAGGCCGATTACCCATCCCATCTGGCCGCGCTGCGCGATGCCCCGCCCCTGCTGTGGGCCATGGGGGACCCGGCGCATCTGAACCAGCCCACCATCGCCATTGTCGGCGCGCGCAATGCCTCCTCACTTGGCGTTCGCATGGCCCGCGCCCTAGCCCGGGAGTTGGGCGAGGCCGGGTATTGCGTCATCTCAGGACTGGCGCGCGGCATTGATACCGCCGCCCATATGGCCGCCCTGCGCACCGGAACCTGCGCCGTGATGGCGGGCGGTGTCGATGTGATCTACCCAACTGAAAACACCCGGTTGGCCGGGGATATCGCCGAACAAGGCGTGATGATTTCCGAACACCCAATGGGCATGTCCCCCCGCGCGCGGCATTTTCCGGCCCGCAACCGCATCATTGCCGGCGCTGCTCAGGCTGTGGTGGTGGTGGAAGGTGCCGCCAAATCCGGTTCGCTGATCACCGCACGCGACGCGCTGGACCTGGGCCGCGACGTGCTGGCAGTGCCCGGCCACCCGTTTGATGCGCGGGCTGCGGGCTGCAATATGCTGATCCGCGACGGCGCCCAGCTGGTGCGCAACGCGCAGGACGTGATCGAGGCGCTGCCGCCGATGGATCTGTCGCACCGCGTGGTGGCCGAACTCTCCGACCGGCCGGTGCCCCCGCCGGAGGCCGCGGCCAGCGCCCGCCTCACGGATTTGCCCCCTCCTCCGCCGCCGCAGCGCGATCTGCGCGAGACCGCAGCGCTGCACCAGCGGATCCTCGACCGTCTTGGCCCTGCCCCCACGGCAGAAGATCAGCTGGTCCGCGACCTGGCAGTCACGTCACGCGATCTGGCCCCGGCGCTCACCGATCTGGAGCTCTTAGGCGCCGTCGCCCGCGCGGCGGGTGGCCTTCTGATCCGGGGGGATTTCGACCGGGAGCCACAGGGCGCACCGGCCCCCAAATCCCAGCGCTGATTGACGCAACAGCCCATTGTCATTCGAAGCCGGATTGACAATCTCCCCTTGCACCCCACATGTTGCCCCGCCATAGAGCGCCCGCAGCCCGTCCCATAGAGGTTTACGAATTTATGCCCGTTGTTGTTGTAGAATCCCCAGCTAAAGCCAAGACAATCAACAAATATCTCGGCTCCGACTACACGGTTCTGGCCTCTTACGGACATGTGCGCGACCTGCCTGCAAAAAACGGATCGGTCGAACCCGACGATGATTTTGCAATGACCTGGGAGGTCGGTGCCGACAGCCGCAAACACGTCAAGGCCATCGCCGATGCGCTGAAAGACGACAACGCCCTGATCCTCGCAACTGACCCTGACCGCGAAGGCGAGGCGATCAGCTGGCACCTGCAGGAGGCGCTGACCAAACGCCGTTCGATCAAGAAAGATACCCCGGTGAGCCGGGTGACCTTCAACGCCATCACCAAGGAAGCGGTGACCGAGGCGATGAAGAACCCGCGACAGGTCGATATGCCGCTGGTGGAGGCCTATCTGGCTCGCCGAGCGCTGGACTATCTGGTCGGCTTCAACCTCTCGCCGGTGCTCTGGCGCAAGCTGCCCGGCGCCCGCTCTGCCGGGCGGGTGCAGTCGGTCTGCCTGCGCCTGATTGTTGAGCGTGAAATGGAGATCGAGGCGTTCAACCCACAGGAATACTGGTCCGTGAAGGCAAGCCTCGCGACACCGCGCGGACAGGAGTTCGAGGCCCGCCTGACGGTTCTCGGCGGTGACAAGTTGGACAAATATGCGCTGGCCAATTCCACCGCGGCCGAGTTGGCGGTGCAGGCCGTTGCCAGCCGGTCCCTGACCGTGCAATCGGTCGAGGCGAAACCCGCCTCCCGCAATCCATCAGCGCCCTTCATGACCTCCACCCTGCAGCAGGAAGCCAGCCGCAAATTCGGCATGGGCGCGAAGCAGTGCATGAACGCCGCGCAGCGCCTCTATGAGGCAGGCTACATCACCTATATGCGGACCGATGGCATCGACATGGCGCCAGAGGCAGTGCAAGAGGCGCGCGCCGAAATCGCCAAGCGCTACGGCGCCGAATATGTGCCGGGATCACCCCGGATCTACAAGAACAAGGCCAAGAATGCGCAAGAGGCGCATGAATGTATCCGCCCCACCGACATGAGCCGCGACGCCAAGAGCTTGAAAGTCTCCGAGGATGACCAGCGCAAGCTTTATGATCTGATCTGGAAACGGACCCTCGCCTGCCAGATGGAAGGCGCCCGTTTGGAGCGAACGACGGTTGATATCGGCTCTGACGACCGTCAGGTGGTGCTGCGCGCCACCGGTCAGGTGATGTTGTTCGACGGCTTCCTGCGTGTCTACGAAGAAGGCCGCGATGATGTTGTTGACGATGATGACAAGCGCCTGCCGCAGATCATGCAGGGCGAGTCGCTGAAATTCGCGGCATCCCTGGCCGCGCAGGCGGAGAAAGCCGACGCAGCTGGCGCCATTCTGTCAGACGACAAGGCGGTTCTGGGCCTGCAGCACCACACCCAGCCGCCGCCCCGCTTTACCGAGGCGACATTGGTCAAACGCATGGAAGAGCTGGGCATCGGTCGCCCCTCCACCTATGCCTCTGTGATCACCACGATTCAGGACCGCGAATATGTCCGCAAGGACAAGAACCGCCTGTTCCCCGAGGATAAGGGCCGGATCGTCACCATCTTCCTGCTGAACTTCTTTCGCACCTACGTGGGGTATGAATTCACCGCCAATCTGGAAGGGGAGCTGGACGACGTCAGCGCCGGGGACCGCGACTACAAGGATCTGTTGAGCCGGTTCTGGCGCGATTTCTCCGCCGCAATCTCTGAGACCTCTGACCTGCGCATCACCGAAGTGCTGGATGTGCTGGATGACGCGCTGGCGCCGCAGCTGTATCCGCCGCGCGAAGATGGCGTGGATCCTCGCATCTGCCCCAAATGCGGCGCCGGTCAGCTGCATCTGAAAACCTCGCGCACCGGCGGGTTTGTCGGCTGTGGCAACTACCCGGAATGCAACTACACCCGCCCCATTTCCGGGGAGGGCGCGGAAGGCTACGAGCGTGTTCTGGGCGAGGACGATGGGGATGAGATCCACCTGAAATCCGGTCGCTTCGGGCCTTACGTGCAGCGCGGTGAAGCCACGCCCGAGAACAAGAAACCGCCACGCTCCTCTCTGCCCAAACAAGGCAAGGATTTCCTGCCGGGCTGGGGTCCGAATGAGGTCACGCTGGAACAGGCGGTCACCCTGCTGACCCTGCCCCGCGAGATTGGCCAGCACCCTGAGGGCGGCGCGATTCAGGCCAATCTGGGGCGCTTTGGTCCCTATATTGCGCATCAGAAACCCGACGAGGAAAAGCCGGTTTACGTGAACCTCAAGGAAACGCTCGACGTCTTTGAGATCGGCATGAACCGCGCGGTGGAAATGCTGGCGGAGAAGCGCGCCAACCCCGGTCGCGGACGCCGCGCCGCGGCCAAGGCGCTGAAAGAGCTGGGCGATCACCCCGAAAGCGGCGGTGCCATCAGCATCATGGACGGGCGTTACGGGCCTTACGTCAAATGGGAGAAGGTGAACGCCACCCTGCCCAAGGACGTCGAGCCGAAGGATGTCACAGTCGAGATGGCCGTGCAGCTGATCACCGAGAAAGCTGGCAAATCCGGCGCCAAGAAGAAGGCTCCGGCAAAGAAGGCCGCCCCGAAAAAGCCCGCCGCCAAAAAGACAGCGGCGAAGAAACCCGCCGCGAAAAAGCCCGCAGCGAAAAAGAAGGCCGAGACCAGCAGCGACGAGGGGTAACCCGCCCCCCGCTGGCCTCTGGCCGCCTCTCCCAAACTGCTCCCACCCGGTGAACTCCCGCCCGGTCAGCCCCGTCTTGCGACGGGTCTCGACCCGTTGGGCATGGCGCCGCTGACGCGGCGCGCCGTGCCGCCCCATCCGATGCTCTGCACCCCTGTCCGTAGAAATACGTGTCTTTCTCCGTATCGTTGACTCTGTCCCCGGCGGGCGTCAGAACTTTGCCAACCTGGCTGATGATCATGGGAGATGGATATGAAAAAGGTTTATTCCAACGCTGCCGAGGCGCTGGACGGTGTGCTGCACGATGGCATGTTCATCGCCGCAGGCGGGTTCGGGCTCTGCGGTATTCCGGAACTGCTGCTTGATGCGATCAAGGACGCAGGCACCAAGGATCTGACCTTCGCCTCCAACAACGCGGGCGTTGATGATTTCGGCATCGGTATCCTGCTGCAGACCAAGCAGGTGAAGAAGATGATCTCCTCCTACGTCGGCGAGAACGCGGAATTCATGCGCCAGTATCTCTCCGGTGAGTTGGAGCTGGAATTCAACCCGCAAGGCACATTGGCGGAACGTATGCGCGCTGGTGGCGCAGGCATTCCTGGCTTCTTCACCAAGACCGGCGTGGGCACCGTCATTGCCGAGGGCAAGATGGAGAAACAGTTCCCCACCGGCGAAAATGGCGCCATGGAAGACTACATCATGGAAGAAGGCATCTTTGCCGATCTCGCCATCGTCAAGGCCTGGAAGGCCGATGAAACCGGCAATCTGGTGTTCCGCAAGACCGCCCGCAATTTCAACGTGCCTGCCGCCACCTGCGGCAAGATCTGCGTTGCGGAAGTTGAGGAAATCGTCCCCGTCGGCAGTCTTGACCCCGATGCGATCCACCTGCCCGGCATCTATGTGCATCGCATCATCCAAGGCGATCACGAGAAACGCATCGAACAGCGCACCACGCGCCCCGCAGCACAGTAAGGAGACCGCGATATGGCATGGGACCGCAATCAAATGGCCGCCCGCGCGGCACAGGAACTGCAGGACGGCTGGTATGTGAACCTCGGCATCGGCATTCCGACGCTGGTCAGCAACCACATCCCCGACGGCGTCAACGTGACCTTGCAGTCCGAAAACGGCATGCTGGGCATGGGCCCTTTCCCGGTTGAGGGCGAAGAGGATGCCGACCTGATCAACGCCGGCAAGCAGACCATCACCGAACTGCCCCAGACCGCCTATTTCGACAGCGCGCAATCCTTCGCGATGATCCGCGGCGGCAAGATCGCCATGGCGATCCTCGGCGCGATGGAAGTCGCCGAAAACGGTGATCTGGCGAACTGGATGATCCCCGGCAAGCTGGTGAAGGGCATGGGCGGCGCGATGGATCTGGTCGCAGGCGTCGGCCGCGTGGTGGTGGTCATGGACCACACCAACAAACACGGCGACAGCAAGGTGCTGAAAGACTGCACCCTGCCCCTGACCGGCAAAGGCGTGGTGGATCGCATCATCACCAACCTTGGCGTGCTGGATGTGGTCGAGGGCGGTTTGAAGATCGTTGAGACCGCCGAGGGCGTCAGCGAGGATGAGCTGCGCGCCGCAACTCAGGCGACCATCGTCAACTGATCGCCGCAAGGCACCCTCAAAACGACGCGGCCCGCCAGATCATCTGACGGGCCGTTTTTCTGTCACGCACCTGCAAACTGGGCCGGTGGCGTCGCAGTCGGCCGCCCCCGTGGCCGCCCCTGTGGCCGCAAGGAGGACCACAACGGCAACTCCGCCGCATTCAGCAACTCATACATATGGACGCGTTTGTCGTACCAGTTGACGCTCATCTCCCGGTCCTGCTCGAACACGATAACACAGTAGTCATCACCATTCTGATCGCAGCTGTCGCGTCCCAACACGGTGACCAGTACCGGATCAACCAGATGGCGGTTGAACAGCACCTGCGCCTTCACCGTCTTGCCCGACAGATGCAGCGCACAGGCAAACAGCGCCACCGCCACCAGAATATGCCCATAGCCGGAAAAATTGCTGAGCGAGTTGGCACTCGCCAGCCCCGGCCCGAAGGCCACGAATAGCAAGCGCCCGAAAAAGCCAACAAATGCGATGGTGCCGAACATGATAATATTGTCAGTCGCCGCATGCGAACCTGCGGCCAAAGCCGACGGATCAATCCCTAAATCCAATGCCTGTCTCCACAATCACTTCAGGTAGAATATGTTCGCGATAAATCAGCCAAATCGGGCAGAAACATGATCCCGGCAGTGAAACCTTAACAATTTTTCGAAAAACAGCGGCGCCATGGGATTTGGCACCCTTCTGGTCTACTTCACCCGGCGAAACACACAGCCATCGGTGATCAGCTCCGGCGGAGTCATACACAGGCTGCGCGCCACCTGAAACGCCGCCAGCACCTTGGGCACGTAATCACGCGTCTCGGCAAAGGGCGGCACGCCTGCATGGCTGCGCACAGAGCCCTCGCCAGCATTGTATCCCGCGAGCACCAGAACCGGATCACGGTTGAACTCTCCCATCAGCCAGTTGAGGTATTTCACCCCGCCCGCGATGTTCTCGCCACTGTCCAGGGCGTTACTGACCCCAAACCGCGCCGCAGTGTCCGGCATCAGCTGCATCAATCCTTGCGCGCCTGCACTGCTGACCGCCTCGGCCTTGCCTGCCGATTCCACGGCAATCACCGCCAGCACCAATGCCGGAGAGACATCAGTCCCCACACTGGCCGTCAGGATCTGCACGCCGCGCGCAGTGGCAATCTCCTGCATCAGTTGCAGCCGGGGCGCCGCCACCGGCGTGTCCCCATCCAGCGCCCGCAGCGCCTTGGCCAGTCGACCGGGACCGCCGTCTGCCAGACTGTCGGAGATCTCTGCCCAGAACCCGGTATAGCGCCCCTTATGCGGTGCGGCAGGCGCGACCGCCTCCGTGGCGGCGGGCGGCGCGGGGATAGTGGCGGGCGTCTCGATCTGTATCTTGATCCGCTGTTTGGTGCCGGGCTTGGGCGGGCGTACGCGCTTCGCCTCAAACTTAGGGAAAGGCGCTGGTGCGGCTTTCTCAACCGTCTGCGCGCCGCTCTCGTCAGCGCTGGTGGTCCAGATCACAGCTGAGGCCACAAGCGCTGCGGCAGCCCTGCGCGACCAACAGTCCACATGCCAACCGTTTCCCCCAACACTGGGAGGCTTGCGCCGACTCGCCGACGTAAAGGCCGCCAAACGGCCAGAAATGGATCGCCAAAGACTCATGGGGCTGCTCTGCCTCTGTTTTCGCCACCGAGACTCGCCGAAGCACCGGTAAAAATCCAGATTTGCGGCCCAGATTCTGGCGGATTTGCCATATTTACCAAGATCTGCCGCCCCAGAGCCACGGGTGTTGATAAGAAGTAAAAATAATAACGGCTCAAATTCAATGACTTAACTAGATCATTGGCAAAAAGTTAAAGTAGGGCAAATGAGTCCGCGTTTCAGCCCAAATCCTGCCACGCTCCGCTGGCTATATAGCTTCACACCAAGTCGAACAGAGCCGAGCAGGAGAGAGCAGGCTCACAAACGTACGGCAAGGTTGAAACACACTTTTAGATCCTTTGGAGGGACGAACCATGATCAAATTCATCAAAAACTTCCGTAAAGACGACTCTGGCGCCGTGACTGTTGACTGGGTTGTTCTGACCGCTGCTGTGGCCGCTCTGGCAGGTGTTGTCTACACCTCAATCGAAACCGGCGCGTCGAACCTGACATCCGCGACCGGCTCCTACCTGGGCACCAAAGGTCCGTCCGACTCCTAAGTCGCTTTTGACCTGACGAGTTTGAGGGCCGCGCCTTTTGCCTAAGGTGCGGCCCTTTGCCCAAGGAACCTTCGGTTAGCGAGGTCCAGTATGAACAGGTTCAAGCAATTCATTGCCAAAGACGACGGCGCAGTCACCGTTGACTGGGTGGTTCTGACCGCTGCGATCGTTGGGTTGGTTGTGCTCATCGCCGCCTCTATGGAGGATGGCGCATTGGGACTGGCCGACCTGTTGGCAGCCTATATGACCAATTGGTCGTTTAGCTGATCGGGGCGCGGCAACGCGTCCTGTCCGCCGGTGGCGAATGGCATCGGCGGCAGCACTGGGACAGAACGCCCGGTTCAGGCAACGGTTTGACCGACCCAGGCACCGGTGTTGCACCCGCAACGTCGGCAGCCCTTGATGAGAGGTACCACCATGCGTGCAGTATTCGGACTTGTCCTCATTGTCGGAGTCGCCCTTGCTGGGGGGGCTGTGATGATGGCCAAGAACTATATCACCGCTTACCAAAACGAACTCGCCCGTGAGCGCGCCTCGCGGGGAGAGAATATTCCGTTGGTCGATGTCTTTATCGCCAACACGCAACTGAAATACGGCGAACGGCTGACCAAAGAGCACATCCGCTCCGTCCGCTGGCCCGAGAATGCCATTCCCGAAGGCGCCTTCCTGACCATGGATGCGCTGTTCCCGCCGCAATACCCCGATGATCATCGCGTGGTGCTGCGCCGCATGGAAAAGGATGAGGCGATTCTGGCGGTCAAGGTCACCAAACCCGGTGAAGACGCGGGTATCACCTCCCGCCTGTCCAAAGGCATGCGCGCCTTTGCGATCCGGGTTGATGTCTCCTCCGGCGTGTCCGGTTTTCTGCGCCCCGGTGACCACGTGGACGTCTATTGGACCGGTTCGCTCAATGATCAGAATGGTGGTCGGAATGGCGAATTCACCCGCCTGATCCAGACCAATATCGAACTCATCGCCGTGGATCAGACCGCCGGTGGCGATCTGGATGGCGCGGTCATCGCGCGCACCGTGACTGCCGCCGTGCGCCCCGAACAGGTCGCCGCGCTGGCGCAGGCGCAATCCACCGGGCGGCTGTCACTGTCACTTGTGGGCGCGGGCGATGACACCGTGGCTTCGGTAATCGAGGTCGACCAGCGCAGCCTGCTGGGTCTCGGCGCGATCGAGGCACCACAACAGGCCGAACAGGAAAAGGTCTGCACCATCCGCACCCGTCGGGGCGCTGAAGTGGTCGAGATCCCAATTCCCTGCACCAACTGAACCGCGACATCGCATTCTTGCAAAGGTTTCAGATGGATAACGTATCAAACACCGCCCCTCCGTGGGCGGTGTTTTGTTGTGATTGTTGCTGCTTCCCCACAGGTGGAACCCAGTAGCTGCACCCCGGAAGTCATTGATTCTTGCAAAAATTCGCCGATGCGCGCAGAGTGGCGCGAACAATGGGCAAAAAGACCCTGTATCGAGGCGTGATCGGAAAGGCAGGTCACATGGCTTTTAGACGGTATATAGCGGCGGCCCTCACCGGGCTTTCGCTGGTGTGTTTCCCGGTTGCAGATGCGGCTTGGGCAAATGGGTTGCGGGTGGTCAAAAAGGGCACCGCTGCCAATCTTGATGTGCCAATGAACCGGGCGGTGGTTGTCGAAAGCGACGTGCCCTTCTCAGAGCTCAGCATCGCCAATCCCAGCATCGCCGATATTTCTTCGCTGTCGGATCGCACGATCTACGTTCTGGGCAAGGCTCCGGGTCTCACCACGCTGACCCTGCTGGATGCCTCGGGTCGCCTGATCACCAATGTCGACGTTCGCGTTGCCGCCGATGTCAGCGAGTTCAAGGAACGTCTGCGGCAGATCCTGCCCGGCGAGAAGATCGAAGTCCGCACTGCCAACGATGGCATCGTTCTCTCCGGCGTCGTGTCCAGCTCTGCCCGGTTGCAGCGGGCGCTGGATCTGGCCGAACGCTATGCGCCTGAGCGGGTCAGCAACCTGATGTCGGTCGGCGGCGTGCAGCAGGTCATGCTGAAGGTGCGTTTTGCCGAAATGCAGCGCACCGTCTCCAAATCCCTCAGCGCCTCGCTCGGCGTGAAGGGCGGCAACAGCGTTGGCGTCAACGGCGGTACCAGCACCCTCAACACCCAAGGCGCGCTGACCAACAGCCTGTCCGGCAACATTCCGGCCGCCAATGACAACACCGGCGCCTTTGTCTTCGGCTTCAATGCCGGTGCCTTCCAGGTCAATCTCCTGCTGGAGGCGCTGGAGCAGAAAGGCGTCGTCCGCACCCTGGCAGAGCCCAATCTCTCCGCTCTCTCGGGGCAGGAGGCCAAATTCCTCGCCGGCGGTGAATATCCCATTCCCGTCGCCCAGGAAGACGGCGTCATTACAATTGAGTTCAAACCCTTCGGGATTGAGCTGAACTTCATCCCTCGCGTGGTCGATGCGGATGTGATCAATCTGGAAATGAAGGCCGCTGTCTCCGCCATTGATCCGACCAATTCAATTGAACTGAACGGCCTCAGTATCGCAGCCTTCTCGCGCCGGGAAAGCGTGACGACGGTTGAAATGCGCGATGGTGAGAGCTTTGCCATTGCCGGTCTGATCCGCGATGAATTCCGCGACAACTCCTCGCAGCTGCCCTGGATCGGCGATGTGCCCGTCCTCGGCTCACTGTTCCGCAGCGCCAACTACCAGCGCGCGCAGACCGAACTGGTGATCATCGTCAGCGCCCATCTGGTAACCCCGACACGCGGCGAGGCGCTGAGCCTGCCGACCGATCGTATCCGCCCGCCAAGTGAGAGTGAATTGTTCCTGATGGGCCGGGTGGCCAAGGGCCAGAAAGGCCCCGCCAGCGAAGTGGCCAAGCAGGACTTCAATGGCTCTTACGGCTATGTGATGGATTAAGCAGAGGGATATGGGGCAGATGATCAGATATGCAGCACTCTTTGGCCTGTCCCTGACAGTGGCCGCCTGTGAATATGAGGCGGGCGAACCGCTGGACCGTTCGGTCTTTGGCAATGCCACCAATTCCAACGCCGCCGTGATGGCCGGAGAACGCGATTTCGCAATCCAGCTCGCCACCCGCTTTGCCGAAGAGGTGCCGACCACCATCACCTTCGCCTTTGACAGTGCCCAGCTTGACGGCAATGCCCGCGCGGTGCTGGATCAGCAGGCCCATTGGATCCGGCAATTCCCCGAGGTGCGTTTCCGGGTCTTTGGTCATACCGATGCCGTCGGCTCCGCCAGCTACAACAAGGCCCTTGGCCTGCGCCGCGCGCGCGCAGCTGTGAACTACCTTGTCGGGCGCGGGATCAGCCGCAGCCGATTGCAGGCCGTGGTCTCCTTCGGCGAGACGCAGCCCCTGATTCCGACCCCAGACCGCGAGCGTCGCAACCGCCGCACCGTCACTGAGGTCAGCGGTTTCCTGAAGCGCCATCCCACTGTTCTGGATGGGAAATACGCGCAGATTATCTACCGTGAGTACGTTGAAAGCGCGGTGCCACGCACCTCACTGACCAGCGAACGCTCGATCAAAACCACTCTGGAATAAGCGTGGCTAAACAGGGTTGGCAGCGGTTAACCCTGTTTAGACCTCATTAAGAATACCCCAGAAATGGGCGGCCTTGGCCCCAATCTCGCCCAGATCTTCCCCGACATTGTTCTCAAGAGGTAATGTGCGTCCATCAATCGGATGCACGTGCTAGCGTGCTCCGGCCAAGATGGCGCGACACGCCCCGAGAGAAGGATAACGGTGATGAGCAGCGGTATGCCGCAGACAGAATCGAATGCGATTGTTGCCTGTACGATCAGTCGGGACGTGCAGAACTTCGACCTGCTGATCGAAGACATGGAAGCAACCATGGGCGAATCCTGGGGGGACCTCGGCTTCACCGAGGCGCTGGCCTTCTTCAATCAAAGCGAAGCCGAAGCGCTGGAATTTGTCGCCCTTGCGCTGGACAGCGGCGACGAGGACAACCTGCCGCTGATGGGCACCATCATCACCGAGGCAAAGGCCCGCAATATCAAGGTGATCCTGATTGCCGAGGATGTGACCCCCGCCGCGCTGCACAACCTGCTGCGTCAGGGCGCCGATGAATTCATCCCCTACCCTCTGCCGGAAGGGGAGCTGCAAGCCGCAATTGAGCGCCTGCGCCTGGCCGATGCAGAGCGCACTGCCGAACCCCAGCACGTACTGAAGACCGGCAGTCAGCGCGATGGCGCCGTCATCGTCTGTCATGGTCTGGCCGGCGGCAGTGGCTCAACCACTTTGGCCGTCAACCTCGCCTGGGAGCTGGCGCAGCTGTCGACCAGCGAGACACCGCGCGTCTGCCTCCTCGACTTCGATTTGCAATATGGTTCAGTCGCGACCTACCTCGACCTGCCGCGCCGTGAAGTTGTGATGGAGATGCTCAGCGACACCGAAAACCTCGACGAAGATGTCTTTGGTCAGGCGCTGGTCACCTATGAGGACAAGCTGCAGGTGCTGACCGCACCGGTGGATATGATCCCGCTGGAGTTCATCACCCCCGAAGATATCGAACGGGTGGTCACGCTGGCGCGCAGCCACTTCGATTTTGTGGTCATCGACATGCCCCACACGCTGGTGCAGTGGTCGGAGACCATTCTCAATATGGCGCATGTCTATTTCTCCATGGTGGAGCTGGACATGCGGTCGGCGCAGAACGCGCTGCGCCTGAAACGGGCGCTGCAATCCGAGGACCTGCCGTTTGAAAAACTGCGGTTTGCGCTGAACCGGGCTCCGAAATTCACGGACCTAAGTGGCAAAAGCCGCGTGAAACGCATGGCGGAATCCTTGGGCATTTCCATCGACCTGCAACTGCCCGATGGCGGCAAGCAGGTGGCGCAGAGCTCTGATCATGGCAATCCGCTGGCCAGTTCAGCGGCCAAAAACCCACTGCGCAAGGAAATTCTGAAACTGGCCCAATCGCTGCATGACCTCGGTCAAAGCGACGCTGCGGCGGCCTGAACCCAGATTTAACCAGGGGCGTTCTTTCCATGTTCTCCAAGTACAAAAAACAGTCTGCCACGCCGCGCGCTGCCGCGCAGCCGGCCCCTGCGGCCGCACCTGCGCCGCAAAAGGCCCCCGCCCCGGCCGCCAACATGCGCAAACCCATGGCCCGCAAGGCGGCTGAGGCAACCCCGGCGGACAAGGAACGTAAACGCAAGGAGCGGATGGGCGAGATCAAGATCCAGCTGCACCGCGAACTGCTGGACAACCTCAACCTCGCCGCGCTGGAACGTGCCAGCGAGGCTGAGCTACGCGCCGAGATTTCCTCTATCGCCACCGAGATCCTTGAGGAAAAAGGCATCGTTCTCAACCGTGAGGACCGCCAGACCCTGACCAAGGAACTCTATGACGAGGTCACCGGCCTTGGCCCACTGGAAACCCTGCTTCAGGACGACACCGTCAACGATATTCTGGTCAACGGCCCGCAGCAGGTCTTTGTCGAACGCGATGGCAAACTCCAGCTCAGCGATGTGACCTTCAAGGATGAAAAGCACCTGATGCGGATCATCGACAAGATCGTCTCCGCCGTGGGTCGCCGTGTCGATGAAAGCAACCCTTACGTGGACGCCCGTCTTGCCGACGGCTCGCGTTTCAACGCGATGGTGCCGCCGGTGGCCGTGGATGGCTCACTGGTCTCGATACGTAAATTCAAGAAGGACAAGCTGGGCATTGACGATCTGGTCAACTTCGGCGCCTTCACCGAGGAAATGGCCGCCTATCTTCAGGCTGCGGTCTCCACCCGTCTCAATGTCATCGTCTCCGGCGGTACCGGCTCCGGTAAAACCACAACACTCAACGCGCTGTCATCCTTCATCGACAATGCCGAACGCATCCTCACCATCGAGGATACGGCAGAACTTCAGCTGCAACAGACCCATGTGGGCCGGATGGAAAGCCGCCCGCCCAACGTCGAGGGTCGCGGTGAGGTCTCGCCCCGCGACTGTCTCAAAAACGCCCTGCGGATGCGCCCGGACCGGATCATCGTGGGCGAAACCCGCGGCGAGGAAGTCATCGACATGTTGCAGGCGATGAACACCGGCCACGACGGGTCCATGACCACGATCCACGCCAACTCTGCCCGCGACGGCATCTCGCGTCTGGAAAACATGATCGCCATGGCCGGCATCGAAATGCCGATCAAGGCGGTGCGCAGCCAGATCGCCTCAGCGGTCAACATCATCGTGCAGGCCTCGCGTCTGCAGGACGGCTCCCGCCGCATGACCTCCATCACCGAAATCACCGGTATGGAAGGCGATGTGATCTCCATGCAGGAAATCTTCCGCTTCCAGCGCGTCGGCCTCACGCCGGAGAACAAGATCATCGGCCATTTCACCGCCACCGGCGTGCGCAGCCACTACTCCGAGCGGTTCCGCCTCTGGGGCTACGACCTGCCGTCCGCGATTTATGAACCCACCGTGATGGAGGCCCGCTGATGCAACTGAGTGCAGAACCAATCATCTATGGTCTGATCTTCATCGGCGTTCTGGTGCTGGTCGAAGGTCTCTATCTGGTGACATTTGGCAAATCCATCAGCCTCAACAGCCGCGTCAACCGCCGTCTGGAGATGATGGACAAGGGCGGCAACCGCGAACAGGTGCTGGAACAACTGCGCAAGGAAATGCGCCAGCATATGAGCGCCAAGTCGATCCCGCTCTATTCGCTGCTGGCCGAACGCGCACAGAAGGCAGCCATCGCCTTCTCACCGCGCCAACTGATCCTGATCATGGGCGGCGTCGCGGCCATCGCCTTCGTTGGCCTCAGCGTCGGCACCAGCGCCGAACTGCCGCTGCGCCTGCTGGCCTCGGTGATTATCGGCGTCGGTGCCGTGTTCTTCTGGGTCAACAAAAAAGCCGCCAAACGCATGGCCATGATCGAAGAGCAGCTGCCCGATGCCGTCGAACTGATGGTGCGGTCCCTGCGCGTTGGTCATCCGTTTTCCTCCGCCGTGCAGATCGTCGCCAATGAGGTCGAGGACCCGCTGGCCACCGAATTTGGCGTCATCGCCGACGAAAGCGCCTATGGCCGCGATGTCGGCGAAGCGCTGAAGGAAATGGCCGAACGGTTGGACATGCAGGACATGCGCTTCCTCGCCGTGGCCGTGACCATCCAGCAGCAATCGGGCGGCAACCTCGCCGAGGTGCTGGCCGGTCTGGCCAAGGTGATCCGCGCCCGCTTCCGCCTGTTCCGCCGCGTGAAAGCCATCACCGCCGAGGCGCAGTGGTCCGGCAAGTTCCTTTCCGGCTTCCCGCTGTTCTGTCTGGGCGGCATTCTGGCCAAGGATCCCGGTTACTACGACAGCGTGATCGACCATCCCTGGTTCATCCCCGCCTGTTTCGTCGTTGGCGCCATGCTGACCGTCAATCTCTTCGTCATGCGCATGCTGACGAACATCAAGGTGTGAGGCGAAATCCATGACATCCATGAGCGATATCAATGACCTGCTGGTGACACACCTTGGCCCCTTCGGCCCGCTTCTGGTGGTTGGGCTGATCGGCCTTTTCATGATCCTGTTGGCGATCCCGCTGCTGCTGAACCAGCCTGAGGATCCGCTGAAAAAGCTGCAGAAAAGCATGTCGGCCAGCACCCAGACCAAACCCAAGAAGGAACGCCTGCGGCAGGCCGATCGCAACGAACAGCTGCAGAAATTCGCCTCCTTTCTGGAACCACAGGACGCCGCCGAACTCTCCAAGATGGAGCTGAAGCTGCGGCAGGCCGGTTACCAGTCCAAGGATTCGGTGCGTTTCTTCCACTTTGCGCAATTCGCCCTAGGGCTGATCGGCCTCGCGTTGGGCCTGTTCTATGTCTACGTGCTGAACGCCGATATGGAGTATGACAGCCAGCAGATGGTGATCCGCATCATCGGCCCCGGTGCTGCCGCCTATATGCTGCCGAAATACTGGATCACCCGCCGCATCGAAGAGCGCAAGCAGGAGATCACCTCCGGTTTCCCCGACGCGCTCGACATGATGCTGGTCTGTGTTGAGGCCGGCCAGTCGCTGGATCAGGCCATCGTGCGTGTCGCCAAGGAACTCCATGCCTCCTACCCTGCTCTGGCGGAGGAATTCGACGTCGTCGCCCAGGAGATGAAAGCCGGCAAGGACAAAGACAAGGTCATGCGCGACATGGGCACCCGTTGCGGCGTGCAAGATGTCTCCTCCTTTGTCACCGTGATGATCCAATCGGCCACCTTCGGCACCTCGATTGCCGAGGCACTGCGGGTCTATGCCGGGGAAATGCGGGACAAACGGGTGATGCGCGCCGAAGAGGCCGCAAACAAGTTGCCAACCAAAATGACCCTTGCCACAATGACCCTCACGGTGCCGCCGCTGCTGATCATTCTGGTCGGACCTTCGGCGCAGGGCATCGCCAATCTGGGCAATATGAGCAAGTAACACATGATGACACTGGGTTGGGCCACCCCCTCCCGTCTCTGTCGACTGATCCCCGCCACCCTCGCGCTTGCGTTGGTGGCGGCGTGCATGTCACCGGGCGGCAAATCGGATCCCGACGATCCCCTTGGCGCCCCGGCCCTGCCCGGCATTGATCCGCGTGGCACATCCGAAAGCGGCCTTATTGTCGGCCACCGGCTGATGGCGGCCGCGGAATATGAGCTGGCGTTGGACGCTTTCACCCGCGCTGCACTGGAGGACGGGCTGAGCGCTGAGGTGCTCTCCGGCCTTGGCACCGCCAATCTGGGACTGGGGCGTCTTGGGCAGGCCGAAACCCATCTGCGCCGCGCGGTGGAGCGTGATCCCGACTGGCCCGCCGCCATGAACAACCTCGGCGTGGTGCTGATGGAACGGCAAAAATATCCCGAGGCCGAGCAGATCCTGCGCCGCGCCTTCGCGCTTGATCATGGCGAAAGTGACGCAATCCGCGAAAATTTCCGCCTTGCCCTCGCAAAACTTGACCAGAGCACGCATAGTGATCCGCAACAAAAAGGCTACGCATTGGTGCAACGCGGCGGGGGCAGTTACCTGATTCGCACATCCCAGTGACGCAAGGCCTAGAGGCAGAGCAGCACAGAGGACGCAAAAAATGCGCCAGCAGATTTTCGTATCCGTATGTCTGGTCGGTGGGCTTGCCCTGTCGGCCTGCGCCAAGGACGACACCGAAGCCGTGGACCGCGCCTTTCAGGAGGTGAATGTGGTCGATGAAAGCAACCTCAACGATGTGATGTTGACGGTTGCCGACCCGAATGAGGCCGTCACATATTTTCAGCGCACCGTGAAATCCGCCCCCGAGCGGATCGACCTCAACCGGGGACTGGCGCTCTCGCTGATCCGCGCCAAGCGCAACACCGAGGCCGTCACCGCCTGGAAAAAAGTCGTCTCTCTCCCCGAGGCCACCGATGAGGACCGCGTCGAACTGGCCGACGCGCTGATCCGCACCAGCAATTGGGCCGAGGCCCGCACCACGCTCGACAAGGTGCCGCCCACCCATGAGACCTTCAAACGCTACCGGTTGGAGGCGATGGTGGCCGACTCCGAGCAGAACTGGAAACGCTCCGACAGTTTTTACCAGACCGCCGTTGGCCTCACCACGCAGCCCGCCCGCGTGATGAACAACTGGGGCTACTCCAAATTGACCCGTGGCGATTATGCCGAGGCCGAGCGCCTGTTTGGCGATGCCATCCGTCAGGATCAGTCGCTGTTCACCGCCAAGAACAATCTGGTGCTGGCCCGTGGCGCACAGCGCAACTACACCCTGCCGGTGATCCCGATGGATCAGACCGAACGCGCCCAGCTGCTGCACACGCTGGCGCTGTCGGCTGTGAAACAGGGCGACGTCCAGACCGGCGAAAGCCTGCTGCGTCAGGCGATCTCGACCCACCCGCAGCATTTCGACGCTGCCGCCCGCGCACTTGCTGCGCTGGAAAACGGCTAACCACCGGAGCCTGCGCCCCATGCTGATCTCGGCCCATGTCGCCCTATGGTTCCTGCCTTTTGTCGTGCCGCTCTGCTGCGTGGTCGCACTCAATGACCTGCGCCACATGCGGATCCCCAACTGGACGGTGGATCTTCTGGCCGCAATCTTCGTCATTGTCGGCCCCTTCCTGATGAGCTGGACAGACTATGGCTGGCAGCTTTTGCATCTGCCCATCGGCATCGGCCTGGGCTTCCTGTGCTACAGCGCCGGCATGGTCGGGGCGGGTGATGCCAAATTCGCCGGTGCCGCAGCCCCCTTTGTGGTCTTTGGTGATCTCTCCGTGGTGGTGATCATCTTCTCCGCCATGTTGCTGGCCGGGTTCCTGACGCATCGGATTGCCAAATACACCCCCCTGCGCCGTCTCGCGCCGGAGTGGAAGAGCTGGGATGTTGGCAGCAAATTCCCGATGGGCCTCTGCCTTGGCGGCACCTTGGTGTTCTATCTGGTCTTGGGTAGCCAGCTGGGCCAGACCGCCCCCGTCTAGGCCCCTCCGGGTCTTCCCGCAGCTTTCCTAAAATGCGCGACATCCGCGCCGCCGCTTCGCGGAAATGCACCAGCTTTGCCCCGCTTGTGCCACAGTGCTGAATAAACTCTTGTCTGGAACACCCGCGCGCCATCCGGCGTGCCCTTGTGCAACCGAAACAGGCAGACCGCAGCATGAATATGGAAACCTCCGCCGTCATGGCGCCCCCCTCTCCGCGCGGACTGGAGCAGATGCAGCTCCCCATGGTGATGATGCGGGACATCCTGCTGAAGACGATCTTCCGCAAGACCTGCGAAAACGTCAGCGAAATCGCCGCCGCAATCTGCCTGCCGATCCCGGTGACACAGGAACTGGTGGATATTGCCCGCGAACAGAAACTGCTGGAGGCCACCGGCACGCTGAATGCGAACTCCGGCAACGAAATGGGGTATCAGCTGACCGAGGCAGGCAAGGCCCGCGCGCTGGATGCCCTCAGCCAGTCGGAATACTACGGCGCCATGCCGGTGCCGCTGGACATCTACCGCGAGCAGGTCAAACGCCAGTCGATCCGCAATATTCTGGTCACCCGTCAGCAGCTCTTGGGCGCGATGGGCCATCTGGTGCTGCCCGACAGCCTGCTGGACCATCTTGGCCCCGCCGTCAGCGCCGGCCGCTCCATCCTGATGTATGGCCCCCCCGGCAATGGGAAATCCTCCATCTCCAACGGGATCCGCGATGCCCTTGGCGACAATGTCTATGTGCCGCGCGCCATCGAATATGCCGGTCAGGTGATCACTGTCTATGACCCGATCGTACACACCGCCGTCCCCCTGCCGGAGGATGACCCCAACAGCCTGCGTCGCGCGCGCCGCTTTGACAGCCGCTATGTGATGTGTGAACGCCCCACGGTTGTCACCGGGGGTGAGCTGTCCCTGTCGATGCTGGATCTGGTCTACAACCCCACTGCGCGCACCTATCAGGCCCCGCTGCAGCTGAAATCCACCGGTGGCATCTTCATCGTCGATGACCTTGGCCGACAGGCGGAATCACCGCAGGCACTGGTCAACCGCTGGATCGTGCCGCTGGAAGAGGGCCGCGATATCCTCTCCCTGCAATCAGGCGAGAAATTCGAGGTGCCGTTTGACACGCTGGTGATCTTCTCCACCAACTTTCACCCCAATGAGATCTTCGATCAGGCCGCCCTGCGCCGGATCTTCTTCAAGATCAAAATCGACGGCCCGGATCAGGAAAACTTCCTCAAGATCTTTGCCATGGTGGCGCAGAAGAAAGGCATCCCGCTGGATGAGGCCGCGCTGGTCCACCTGCTCAAGCACAAATACCCGACCATCGACAATATCTACGCCAACTACCAACCGGTGTTCCTGATCGACCAGATGAAGGCGATCTGCGATTTCGAAGGCATCCCCTATCAGATGTCTCCCGACCTCATCGACCGCGCCTGGGCCAATATGTTCGTGAAGGACGAACACATCGTCAAATAAGCCACCCCAAAGTTTTTTGAAAAACTTTGGCCAGAACGTTTAGAAAAGTTCTGCCGACGCGCCTACATAAGTCGGATGAGCAGGCTTCCCGATGTTATCACAGATTGGTTCAGCACCCGTGGCTGGACCATCCATCCCCATCAGCAGGAGATGCTGGACCGTGCCGAGGATCCGGCCACCCTGCTGATCGCCCCCACCGGCGGCGGCAAGACCATGGCCGGCTTCCTGCCAACGCTGGCTGATCTGGCAACCGGCGACCATCAGGGGCTGCACACGCTCTATGTCTCACCGCTGAAGGCGCTGGCGGCAGATATCAAACGCAACCTGCGCACCCCGGTTGACGACATCGGCCTGCCCATCCGCATTGATGATCGCACGGGTGACACGCCCGCCAGCCGCAAGCGCAGCCAGCGCGCCGATCCCCCCCATATCCTGCTCACCACACCGGAAAGCCTCGCCCTGCTCACCTCTTACGAGGACGCGCCGCGCATGTTTGCCGGGCTGAAACGGGTGGTGCTGGATGAAATCCACGCCCTCGCCGACAGCAAACGCGGTGACCAGCTGATGCTCGCCCTGACCCGGCTGCAAGCGATCTGCCCCGACATGCGCCGGGTCGGCCTTTCCGCCACCGTCGATGATCCCGCCGCCATCGCGCAGTACCTCGCGCGCCATCCCGATCCCTGTGATATCGTGCTGGCCGATCCCGGCCCCGCCCCCGACATCCGGATGCTGCACACAGACGCGGCCCCGCCCTGGGCCGGTGGCGGTGCTGCCCATGCCATCCCCGCCGTGCTGGAGCAGATCAGGGCCCATAAGACCACGCTCATCTTCCACAACACCCGCGCCCAGGCCGAGATCTTCTTTCGCAACCTCTGGCTCGCCAATGACGACGGCCTGCCGATTGGCATCCACCACGGTTCGCTTGATCGGGTGCAACGCGACCGGGTGGAGGCGGCGATGGTCCGCGGCGATCTGCGCGCCGTGGTCTGCACCGGCTCGCTTGATCTGGGCATCGACTGGGGCGACGTGGATCTGGTGATTCAGATCGGCGCGCCCAAAAACGTCAAGCGACTGGTGCAGCGCATCGGCCGCGCCAACCACCGCTACAATGCACCGTCCAAGGCGCTACTGGTGCCCGCCAACCGGTTTGAGGTGGTGGAATGCAGCGCAGCCCTTGAGGCGGTTGAGGCTGGCACGCTGGACGGCACGCCACGCCATCCCGGCCCCCGCGACGTCCTGTGCCAACACATCCTGATCCGCGCCTGCGCCGGGCCCTTTGCTGCCGATGATCTGTTTGCTGAGGTCACCGGCGCTGGCGCCTATGCCAGCCTCACCCGTGCAGAGTTCGACGCCTGCCTCGACTTCTGCGCCACCGGCGGCTACGCGCTTCGGGTCTATGACCAATGGCAGCGGCTGCTTCAGCGCCCCGACGGGCTGTGGCAGCTGCGGGACCCCCGCGCCGCCCGCCGTATCCGCATGAATATCGGCACCATTCAGGACACCGACCTCCTGAAGGTCAGGCTCAAACGCAGCCGTGGCGGCAAACCTCTGGGGGAGATTGAAGAAGCCTTTGCCGCGACCCTCACCCCCGGAGATACCTTTCTCATTGGCGGACAGGTTGTGCGCTATGAGGGGTTGCGCGAAATGACGGTGGAGGTCAGTCGCAACGCCAGCAAAACACCCAAGGTCGCTGTGTTCTCCGGCACCAAATTTGCCACCTCAACCCAGCTCAGCACCCGCATTCTGGATATCCTGCAACGCGACAACTGGCCCGATCTGCCCCCCCACACTGCCGACTGGCTGGCGTTGCAGCGTCAGGTCTCTGAGATGCCGCGCCGGGGCCAGCTGCTGCTGGAGAGTTTTCCCTTCCGGGGCCGCGAATATCTCTGCGTCTATGGCTTTGCCGGGCGCAACGCGATGCAGACCCTGGGTCTGTTGCTGACCAAGCGCATGGAAGAGCTGTCACTCGACCCGCTGGGCTTTGTCGCCACGGATTATGCCACGCTGATCTGGGGTCTCAGCCCGGTTGACGACCCCGCCCCGCTGTTCGACCCGGACAAACTGCGCGCCGGTCTCGATGGCTGGCTGGCGGACAACGCGGTGATGAAACGCAGCTTTCGCGCGGTGGCCAATATCGCAGGGCTCATCGAACGCAACACCCCCGGCCAGCGCAAAAACGGCCGTCAGGCGACATTTTCCTCCGACATCCTCTACGACACCCTGCGCAAATATGATCCCCATCACCTGCTTCTGGACATCACACGGCAGGAGGCGCTTGGCGGTCTGGTGGACTTCGGCCGCATTGAGGAGATGCTGGCGCGCACCAAGGGCCGTATCACCCTCAACCGCCTGTCGCGGATCTCCCCCCTCGCAGCCCCCCTGTTGCTTGAGGTCGGCAAAGTCCCGGTAAAAGGCGCGGCACAGGAAAAACTACTGCAACGCGAGACCGAGGAGCTGATGCGGAGTGCCGGGCTGGCCGAGCTGACGCCGCCGCAGGAACCAGGCCTCTGACAGCGACATGCGGGACTTGCGCCCGCCCGCAAAACCGGCGATCAGACCCCTAATGACCGGCTATGATTTCTCCCTCGCAGGCGAGCGCCTCACAGCACTTGGATCCGGCGCGCTCTGGTGGCAGGCGCGCGGGCTGCTTTGCGTCGCCGATCTGCATCTGGGGAAATCCGAACGCCAGCTCAGGCGCGGTGGCACCGCCTTGCCCCCCTATGAGACCCGCGATACGCTGGACCGCCTTGCAGCGGTGATCGAGCAGACACAGCCGGAGATGGTCGTCTGTCTGGGCGACAGTTTCGACGATGATGCCGCCGCTGCCGCGCTGTCGCCGACGGATCGCACGCGTCTTGAGCAGCTGATTGCCGCCACCCGCTGGGTCTGGATCACCGGCAATCATGATCCCGCCCCGACCGGGCTGGCAGGGGCCGCAATGGACAGCCTGACCCTTGGCCCACTGCTGTTTCGCCATATCGCCGACCCGGCATTTACCAGCCAGCCCGACACAGGCGCCACCGCCGAACTCTCCGGCCACTACCACCCGAAGGCCCGCCTGCGCGGCAGCGCCCGACCGGCGTTTCTGGCCGATCACCAGCGCCTGATCCTACCCGCCTTCGGCACCTATACCGGCGGCCTTTGCACCACCCATAGCGCGCTGCGGGATCTGATGTCACCGCGCGCCCTCGCGATCCTCACCGGGCCACGCGCCCTGCCCTGCCCGATGCCGCGCTGACCCTTTTCCTAGATCTGCGCGCAGCGTCACATCCCCAACCCAATACGCGTGGTCTATGCTGGCTGCACATGTGAAAGGGACCGCCATGATCGAACAGCGCATCCGCGACAGTTTTGCCAAACAGACCATGATGCAGACGCTGGGCGCGGAAATCGCAGAGGTCGGCGAAGGCACCGTCACCCTCACCGCGCCGATCCTGCCGGGCAGTCGCCAGCAGCACGGTGTCGCCCATGCTGCCCTCAGCTTTGCCATTGGGGACAGCGCCGCAGGTTACGCCGCCCTCACCCTGATGCCCGAAGACAGCGAAGTGATGACCGCCGAGATGAAGATCAACCTTCTGGCACCGGGCGCAGGTGACATGCTGCGTGCCACAGGCGAGGTGATCAAACCCGGCCGCCGTCTGGTGATTGTCACCGCCGAGGTCCACGCGATAACCGGCGATGAGGAAAAACTGATCGCCCTTCTGCAGGGCACAATGGTGCCGGTCGCCGCGGGCTGATCCGCGGGCGGTTCCCGCCTGTCACCTTTCTAAAAAATACTCCCGCCCAATGCCCGGCAGGCGGCTTTGCCGCTGAAAGAGGAGGCATCCGACGGGAGTATCAAACGTTATCGTCGTGGTTTTACGCGGGATTTAAGCCGTCAGCCCTTCCGGCTCTGCCAGCCCATTGGCGCGGCAGCAGGCGGTCACGGTGTTGGCCAGAAGGCAGGCAATGGTCATCGGACCAACGCCGCCCGGCACCGGGGTGATCGCGCCTGCGCGCTCGGCGCAGCTGGCGTAGTCCACATCGCCCACCAGACGGGTCTTACCTTCGCCTTTTTCCGGGGCGTCGATCCGGTTGATGCCCACGTCGATCACGGTGGCGCCTTCCTTGATCCAGTCACCGGGTACCATTTCCGGGCGGCCAACGGCAGCAACCACGATATCGGCGCGGCGGACAACATCCGGCAGATCCTTGGTGCGCGAATGCGCGATGGTCACGGTGCAGCTGTCGCCCAAGAGCAGCTGCGCCATCGGCTTGCCGACAATGTTCGACCGGCCAATCACAACCGCGTCCATGCCCGACAGCGAGCCGTGATAGTCGCGCAGCATCATCAGGCAGCCCAGCGGCGTGCAGGGCACCATCGACTTCTGACCGGTGCCCAACAGGCCCACATTGGAGATGTGGAACCCGTCCACATCTTTCTCCGGCGCGATGGAGTTGATGATCAGGTCTTCGTTCAGATGGCCGGGCAGCGGCAGCTGCACCAGAATACCATGCACAGCCGGGTCCTTGTTCAGCTGATCGACCACCGCCAGCAGATCTGCCTCAGACGTATCGGCATCCAGCTTATGCTCAAAGGAGTTCATGCCCGTTTCAACGGTCTGTTTGCCCTTGGAGCGCACATAGACCTGGCTTGCGGGATCTTCCCCCACCAGAACCACCGCCAGACCGGGGGTGATGTCATGCTCTTCCTTCAGCCGGGCCACGTGGCCTGCCACTTTCTCCCGTACGGTGGCGGCAAAGGCCTTCCCGTCGATGATATTCGCTGCCATTGCTTCTGTCCTCTTGCTGCGCGCCACATGGGGCTGCGCGTTACTCCTCGCGGATCACCCGTGCCTCACGGGCAATCGACCAGTCCACCAGCTGCCGCCACAGTGCTTCGATCAGATCCGGGTCGAGCCCCGTGGCCTCTGCCGTGGTCCGGGCATTCATGACCACCTCTTCGACACGGGCCGGAATACGCGCTGGCCAGCCGTTTTCCGTCTTCAGCTCGATCGCGCGGTCGATATAGCTGGCCCGCTCTGCCAGACGCGCGATCAAGTCACGATCCAGCCGGTCGATCTGCTGCCGCAGCATGGCCATATCGGCACAGTCCTGCGGCGGGTGTCGTTCAGTCATCGCTTCAAACTCCTGCGGCCCGGGGAGGCTCCCCGGGCCGCAGATTGCCTATTTCAGGCCTTAGAACAAGCCTTCGATCTGGCCTGCGTCATTCAGGCGGATCGATTCCGACGCGGGTTTGCGCGGCAGACCCGGCATGGTCATGATCTCACCGCAGACAACCACGATGAAACCAGCCCCCGCCGACAGGCGTACTTCGCGAACCGGGACCGAATGGCCGGTGGGCGCGCCGCGCAGGTTCGGATCGGTGGAGAAGGAATACTGGGTTTTCGCCATGCAGACCGGCAGGTTGCCATAACCCGCATCTTCCCATTCTTTCAGCTGGTTGCGGATCTTCTTGTCGGCCAGAACCTCGTCGGCGCGGTAGATGCGCTTGGCGATGGTTTCGATCTTCTCAAAGAGCGGCATCTCATCGGGGTAGATCGGCGAGAAGTTGGCGGAGCCGGCATCGACGATTTCGACAACTTTCTCAGCCAGCGGTGCGGAGCCCTCGGAGCCCAGCTCCCAGTGGCGAGACAGAACCGCTTCGACACCGTGGGTGGCGCAATAGGCTTTGACCGCGTCCACTTCGGCATCGGTGTCGGTGACAAAATGGTTGATCGCAACCACAACCGGCACGCCAAAGGATTTGACGTTCTCGATGTGACGGCCAAGGTTGGCGCAGCCGGAGTTGACTGCATCGACGTTCTCAGCGCCCAGATCCGCCTTGGCCACGCCGCCGTTCATCTTCATCGCGCGCACGGTGGCAACCAGCACCACAGCCGACGGCGCGATGCCTGCCTTACGGCATTTGATGTTCATGAACTTCTCGGCACCGAGGTCCGCACCAAAGCCTGCTTCGGTGACAACATAGTCAGCCACTTTCAGCGCGGTCTTGGTTGCGATGACGGAGTTACAGCCGTGTGCGATGTTCGCAAACGGGCCACCGTGGACAAACGCCGGGTTGTTTTCCAGGGTCTGCACCAGGTTCGGCTGCATCGCGTCTTTCAGCAGCACGGTCATTGCGCCTTCTGCCTTGATGTCGCGGCAGTACACCGGGGTCTTGTCGCGGCGATAGGCCACGATGATGTCGCCCAGACGCTTTTCCAGATCCTTCAGGTCGTTGGCGAGGCACAGGATCGCCATCACTTCCGAGGCCACGGTGATGTCAAAACCGGTTTCACGCGGGAAACCGTTGGACACGCCACCCAAGGACGCCGTGATCTGGCGCAGGGCGCGGTCGTTCATGTCGACCACACGACGCCACGCAACGCGACGGATGTCGATTTCGCACTCATTGCCCCAGTAGATGTGGTTGTCGATCATCGCCGACAGCAGCGAGTGGGCAGAGGTGATCGCGTGGAAGTCACCGGTGAAGTGGAGGTTCATTTCCTCCATCGGCACCACTTGCGCGTAACCACCACCTGCGGCGCCACCCTTCATGCCGAAGTTCGGGCCGAGGCTCGCTTCGCGAATACAGATCATCGCGTTTTTGCCGATGCGGTTCAGACCGTCACCCAGACCCACGGTGGTGGTGGTCTTACCTTCACCCGCAGGGGTCGGGTTGATCGCGGTCACCAGGATCAGCTTGCCGTCTTCCTTCGACTGCACCGAGTTGATGAAGTCCTGGCTCACCTTCGCCTTGTCGTGGCCATAGGGCAGCAGATCGTCGCTGGAGATGCCGATCTTTTCACCGATTTCCTGGATCGGACGCTTCTGCGCCTCGCGGGCGATTTCGATGTCACTCTTGTAGCTCATGGCCGGGTTCCTGAATTGTGAGGTCGCGAATGTACAGGCACAGCCGTGCCGGTTTCCCGCAAGACTTAGCCCTTCTGCGACATTCGATGCGCGTGATTTCCGACATGATCAGGCATTGAAACGGCGTTCACTCACCCTAGGGCAGCCAAAGATTGCCAATTGTGTCAGGCCGACGCCTATACGCAACCGCGAGGGGGAGATTGGCCCGACTCAAAGCCGGGCCTCAGGTGTGCCTCAGCCGGACTTCAAGCGAGTCTCAGTCAAGTTTCAGGGCGCCCAGGCTGGTTGATCCGGCACAAACAGGCGCAGGGGTTCGCCCGCTTTCAGCACGCCGGGCCGCTCCACCCAGGCCATCACCCCACGCCGCCCGGTGGCCGCCGGTTTGAACTTCGGACCAAAGCCTGCGTGATCCTTCTCGATCTCCTTGGCCGGGAAAATGCAGGGCCGGTTTTCGATATCCACCGTCAGCGTCACCCCGTCTGGCCCTTGCAAGCGGCTGGAGGGCGGCAGATGGCTGAGGTCGGGAATACCGCGCAGCACCAGTGTCGCCCCAAGGTGAACCGGGTCGATCCGCTCCATCCCCATATCCGCAGCGATCAACGCCAGTTCTTCCTCCGACAGAATGCTGATCTGGCGCAGATTGCGGATTTCCGTGCCCTCGGGATGGAGGTTGCGCACCCGCACACAGGACGCCCGCAAGGCGCCCTCGTGGCGCTCCCCCGCGATCCCGTCAAAGCTCAGCGTCAACTGATCCTGCTGCTCTGATCGCAGCCCCCCGGTGGCCGCCGGAACATAGCCGATCCAGGTCACCTCTACCTGAAACTCGGTTTCGCGCATCACTGGCATGGGGCATCTCCACTGCAAAATAACCTGACAAATCAGCGTCACCATAGGCACGCGCCCGGTGTCTGACCAGCCCTGCAACAGCCCCTATGGCTCGCCGTCGGTGCATCACACCCAGCGCATCAAAAAACCCGGCCACCTGTTGGGGACCGGGTTTGGTTTTGCAGTATTCTGAACGCGTTACCGTCAGGAAGACGGCTCCGGCGCCAGGCCATCATCCGATGCAGATTTCTTCGGCTTGGCCTTCGGGATCGCGGTGACTGAGGCGCCGCCGGTGTCGGCATCGTCGCCCTCATCCTCGCCCGCCTGCGGCGGGTCGCCCTTCATCACGCGTTTGATCTCGTCACCGGTGAGGGTCTCATATTCCAAGAGCCCCTGCGCCAGCCGTTCCCATTCCTCATTCTTGTCTTTGAGGATCTGCAACGCCTGATCATAACCCTGCTGGATAAAGCGTTTCACCTCATCCTCGATCAGTTCCTTGGTGTTGGCAGAGACCGAGAAGCCAGCGGTGTTGCCGGAATAACCCTCATGCGCTTCGGCGTAGTCGATATTGCCGACCTTGTCCGACATACCCCAGCGCAGCACCATGGCCCGCGCCAGCTGGCTGGCCTGCTGGATGTCGCCCGCCGGACCGTTAGAGACATGATCCTCGCCGTATTTGATCACCTCAGCCGCCTTGCCGGCCATGGTCATTGCCAGTTTCTGCTGACATTCATCCCGGTGATAATTCAACCGATCCATTTCAGGCAGCGACACCACCATCCCCAGCGCACCACCGCGCGGAATGATCGTTGCCTTATAGACCGGATCACACAGCGGCAATTCCAAACCGACAACCGCGTGGCCCGCTTCGTGGTAGGCGGTTTTTTCCTTCTGATCCTGCGTCAGCACCATGGACCGGCGCTCCGCCCCCATCATCACCTTGTCCTTGGCCGATTCGAAATCTTCCATGGTGACAAAACGACGACCGACGCGGGCGGCCATCAGCGCGGCCTCATTCACCAGGTTGGCCAGATCCGCACCGGAGAAACCGGGGGTGCCGCGCGCGATGATGCGCAGATCCACATCCGGGCCCAGAGGCGTCTTGCGCGCATGCACGCCAAGGATTTTCTCACGGCCCTTGATGTCGGGGTTGCCGACGGTGACGTTGCGGTCAAAGCGGCCCGGACGCAGCAGCGCAGGGTCCAGCACGTCCTTACGGTTGGTCGCGGCCAGAATGATCACGCCTTCGTTGGCTTCAAAGCCATCCATCTCAACCAGCAGCTGGTTCAGCGTCTGCTCGCGCTCATCATTGCCACCGCCGTAGCCGGCACCACGATGGCGACCCACAGCGTCGATTTCATCGATGAAAACAATACAGGGCGCGTTCTTCTTCGCCTGCTCGAACATGTCGCGCACACGGGAGGCACCGACGCCGACAAACATCTCGACGAAATCCGAACCGGAGATCGTAAAGAACGGCACACCGGCCTCACCGGCAATGGCCCGCGCCAGCAGCGTCTTACCAGTCCCCGGAGGACCCACCAGCAGCGCGCCTTTGGGGATTTTGCCGCCCAGACGGGAGAATTTCTGCGGGTTGCGCAGGAATTCAACGATCTCTTCCAGCTCTTCCTTGGCCTCATCAATGCCAGCGACATCGTCAAAGGTCACGCGGCCATGTTTCTCGGTCAGCATCTTGGCCTTGGATTTGCCAAAGCCCATGGCGCCCCCTTTGCCGCCGCCCTGCATCCGGTTCATGAAATAGATCCAGACACCAATCAGCAGCAGGAAGGGCAACAGCGTCAGAAGGAACGACTGGAACCCGGACTGCTGCTGCTTTTCAGCGCGCACCGGGATGTTGTTGTCGATCAACAGCGAGGTCACCTCGGCATCGCCGGGTTTGATGGTCATGAAGTTCTGGCCGTCCGACGTGGTGTAGCGAACCTGTTCGCCATCCAGCGTCACAGTGCTGACATTGCCGTTTTCAACCGCGCTGACAAAGTCAGAAAAAGTCTTCTCTCGGCTCTGCATGGTGCTGCCGGAACCACTGAACAAGTTGAACAGCGCCAAGACGAGCACAAACAGAACAACCCAAAAGGCGATATTGCGTACGTTGCCCAAGGAAAGTCTCCCAATATGCGAGGCGCACCTGGCAGGCCGCCTTCGTTGCCTCTAAAATAGGGATACTTCACTGAGGTTCAATGCGATAAAAGAGCTGTGAAGAACTCTTCGCTGTTCTGGACCAGTTCTGCGGACCATCCGTTGCCATTTCCCGCCAATGGGGCGGCAATCAACTGATCCTGTTTCCACACCGCCGGCGTCGCCTGCAAAACCGCGCCCGGCACCTCGGCACGGCGCCAGTCAGGGCAATGCAGCAACCCCTCCGGTCCCAGCGCACGCACCTCGTGATCCGTCACCTCTCCGCCAAAAACCCGCCAGCGCTGGTCCCAGATTTTGCCCGGCAGTGCCACCTCTTCGGCGACCGGTTTATATTCGCGGCAAATCCAGGTGCGCTGCCTGCGGGTGATCATCCGGCACCCCCCAAGGGTGAAGGACCCCCCGTGGCGCACCGCGTCGCGCGCCTTGACCATCGGTTCCCGGCGTGGCGGATGCACCGCCCCGCTGACCCATTGCACCGACCGCACCAACAGCCGATGGGCGATTTCATCCGGCAGGGTGCGAAACTGGCGCTGATCGATCACAATCGCGCCATCGCGCACCTCCGCCATGTCCCGGGCAGCCAAAAACGTATACCAATCCAGCGCTTCACGGGCGGTGCCCATATTGCGCGCCACGGCGGCAAGCCGCTCCACCGTCAACCCCAGCGGTGCCAGCGCGTCCATTGCCTGACGCACCCTGACCCGTTCGAACCGGGCATCTTCATTGCTCGGATCCTCGACCCAGTGGCAATCACGGGCGCGCAGATATTCGCGCAGCTCTTCGCGTGTGACCTCCAGCAGCGGGCGCAGCAGCGTCACCCCCTCCATGGCCCGGCTGCGCGACATCGCCGACAGGCCAGAGACGCCCGACGACCGGCCCAGCCGCATCAGCAGCGTTTCGGCCTGATCATCCGCCGTATGCCCCAGCGCAACAGTGGAGATGTCATTCAACTGCGCCCAGGAGGTCAGCAGCGCATAGCGCGCAGTGCGGGCCTGTTCCTGCAGATTGCCCGCCTGCCCTGCCGTCGGGCGGTCACACCATTGCAGGATGTCATGAGCCATGCCCAGTTTGGCAGCGGCGCCCGCTACCATCTGCGCCTCCGCGCCGGAGGTCGGGCGCAACCCGTGGTCCACGGTCGCGACACAAATCTCAACACCAACATCGGCAAAACACTCATGCAGCAAATGCATGAGCGCCATCGAATCACCCCCTCCCGAAACCGCGACCCCCAACCTTGCGGGCAGGGCAGATCGGAACTGCTCCTGCACGATGGCCAGGATATCCCGGTCGGGGCGGGTCAATTGCAGGCCAGTTTGGCGCGCTCGGCCTCCGCTGCCGCGGTCTCAGCGGCGCCGGGGAACCGGCTGCCAACCTCAGCGAGGGTCACGCAAGCCTGGCTGGTCTGCCCCAGTCGCCCCAGCGCCGCCCCCAGTTCAAACAGCGCTTTTGGCGCGGTCTCGCCCGTCGCATTGCCAGAGAAGGACGCCAGATAGGCCCGTGCCGCCTCGCGGGTATCGCCCAGGCCGTCCAGCGCCTTGCCACGGTTATATTCCACCGCGGCCGCCAGAGGGCTGCCGGGATAAGCCTGTGTGAAGGCTGCAAATTTCTCTGCCGCCTCCTGATAGGCACCGCTGTCCAGCGCGGCCTTGGCGGCATCAAAATCCGCCTGTTCGCCAACCGCCAGCTCAGAGGTGGTATCAACTGCGGTGCCCGGCGTCGCGGGCAGGGCCGGTGCGCCACCTTCGGGCAAGTCCCCACCGCCAAGCGTGGTGGTCTCCCCCAGCTGCGAGATATCGCCGCCTTCCAACTCCACCAACCGGAACTCAAGATCACCAATCCGGTTGGTGCCATCCTGCACCACCCGGTCCACCCGGTACGACAGTTGTTCGGTCTGCGCGGTCAGCCGCTGCAGCTCCGCCTCAATGGCGCTGACACGGTCCAGAACGCTGTCCCCTGCGACATTGGTCTGCGGGCTGCCGGTGGTCGACATTTCCCGCTTCAGCCGCTGAATTTCAACGTGCAAAACCGTCAGCTCCTGACGGATATCAGCAAGCGTTTGGTCATCCTGTGCCCGTGCCATCAACGGCGGCATGGCCAGCACCAGCGCAAGGGCGGCAATCGCAAAAGGACGCAGTTGCATGATCGTTTACCCCGTCAGACCACCCGCCAGCACGGTGACCGCGCGACGGTTCTTGGTGTAGCAGGCCTCGTTCGAGCAGATCTCCAGCGGGCGTTCCTTGCCAAAGCTGACGACCTGCAGACGGTTGCCCGCCACCCCCTGCGACAGCAGATATTCCCGCGCGGCATTGGCGCGGCGCGCGCCGAGGGCGAGGTTATATTCCCGCGTGCCCTGCTCATCCGCGTGGCCTTCGATGGTGACCACATAATCCGGGTTCGCAGTGAGCCAGCGCGCCTGCCCCTGCAGGACGCTTTGTGCGGCGGGCGACAGCGTCGATTGGTCCACGGCAAACAACACCCGGTCGCCAACGGTTTGCTGGAAATAGGCCGGGCTGCTGGGGTCAAGCTGTCCCGCGGCGCCTGCCCCCGCTCCCGCACCGGAGCCATTGCCCCCAGCCGTGTCGTCCCAGGGATTGCCTGCACAGGCACTCAGTCCCAATGCCGCTGCCACCAGCATTGCTTTTGTCAAACCACTCATGATGTCCGCCTCGTCCCGTTTCCATATCTTGCACCAGATTTATCACAGCGCTGATGCCGCTGCCACTTTGGTCTTTGGTTCTGGCGCGCGCGCCTGGCCAGCATGGCAGGCGCGCGACACCTCAGTTCTGTAGCGGTGACCACGCCGGGTCCGACGCGCCATCCGGCGTGCGCACAGGTTTCAGATTGCGCCCTGACACATCCACCGAGTAAAGCAGCGCCCGACCGCTGGCGCCCTGGGTCTCGCGGGTGAACATGATCACCCGACCGTTGGGCGACCAGGTTGGCCCCTCATCCAGGAAGGACGCCGTCAACAGACGTTCCTCGCTGCCATCCGTGCGCATGACACCAATGTGGAACCGCCCCTTGTTCTGTTTGGTAAAGGCAATCATGTCGCCGCGCGGCGACCACACCGGCGTTCCATAGCGCCCCGCGCCAAAGCTGATCCGCCGCGCCTCACCGCCGGTGGCCGCCATCACATAAAGCTGCGGCGCGCCGGAGCGGTCGCTTTCAAAAACAATCTGACTGCCATCCGGCGAAAACGACGGGGCCGTTTCAATCGACGGCGCGCTGGTCAGGCGGGTGCGGGCGCCGGTGTCGATATTCATGGTGAAGATATCGGTATTGCCGCCCTGTGACTGCGAATAGACCACCGTGCGCCCATCCGGGGCAAAGCGCGGCGCAAAACTCATGATGCCATTGTCCGCCGACAGAACCCGGCGTTGAACGCTGCCCACATCCAGCACATGGATCTGGGGGAAGCCGCTCTCATAGCTGGTATAAAGCACCCGGTCACCGGTTGGGGAGAACCGCGGCGCCAGCACGATGGAGGCGCTGTTGGTCAGATACTGCACATTGGCGCCATCGTAATCCATGATCGCCAGCCGCTTGCGCCGGTCATTCTTCGGACCGCTTTCGGAGACAAACACCACACGGCTGTCGAAATAGCCGCTCTCGCCGGTGATGCGGCTGTAGATCACATCCGCCACCTTATGCGCCATGCGCCGCCAGCCATCGGTGGTGCCGGAGAATTGCAGCCCGGTGCCCAGTTCCTTCTCCGCAAAGACATCATAGCCCCGGAACCGCACTGTCAGACGGTTGCCATTGACGCTGAGCGCGCCGGTGATCAGCGCCTGCGCATTCACCGCCTTCCAGTCGGCATAGGACACGGCGGCGTCAAAATCGGTGACTTTGGAGATATGGGCCGAGGCCGGCACCTCGCGAAACAGGCCGGTGCCGCTCAGATCCGCTGCAATCACCCGCGAGATATCGCGCGCCAGTTCAGCCGCAGCAGGGGTTTCGGGCACAAAGCCGGGCACCGCATAGGGCAAGGGTTCGATCACCCCGTCGGTGATTTCGATCCGCAAGGGGCCATCCTGTGCCTGCGCAGGCAGAGCAGACGTCATCACCGCCGCTCCCAGCAGGGTCGCGCCCATCACGAGCGTTGCCAGATATGTCCTCATTTGATCCGCATCCTTTCGGGATTGAAGGTCATTTCGATATTACGCCATTGGGCATATTTGTCAGACGGAAGTTGGAAGCCGCGCGCACCACAGCGCAAAATCGCCCGTCGCGCCGCGCCAAAGGCCTGATTGGCCGCCGATCCTGACCCGCCGGTACTGGACAACATCCGGATGCTGCCCTCCTCAGGTCGGCCATCCTGTGTCAGTGCGACGGAGACCACAACGGTGGTGCGCAGCGCCTCCGACGAGAGCGAGCCAACGTTCCAGCATTGCTGCACCGCAACCCGCAGCGCGTCCTTCTCGCCACTGGTCAACGGCGGGCCAGAGGGTTCCGGCGCTTCCACCTCGCCGCCACCGGCGAGGGCGGCTGCCAGAGCATCCTCCACCGCATCCGCGCGGTCCGGGGTTGGATCTGTTGCGGGGTCAGCAGGTTCCGGCTCTGGCCCAGTTTCAGGCTCAGATGCGGGTTCAGGTTCGGGCTGGGCCGCTGGCGTGGGCCGATCCGGGCGCCGCCGCGGGCGCAGGGACTGCGCGGGGGCGGCGCTGGCCACCTGCTCGGTCTCGGCCTCGACTTCCTCGGTCACGATCCGGTCGTTGGCCGCCGCCTCGGCGGTGGCCTGCTGGGCCTCCTGTGCCGGCTCGGTCCCGACCTCATCGGACACTTCGGGTTGTGCCACATCAGCAATTTGGGTGTCCGGTTCCGGTGGTGCGACAGGTGTTGGCGCAACCCGGTCAACCGGGCGCAGCTGCGGGCGTTCGGTCAGCTGGGGCGTCACGCTGGTACTATCCGGCACATCCGGTGGCGATGGCGCGGCCACCGGCGGCGTCGGCTCGACCGGCTGCGGTTCGGGTCGCTCCGTCAGTTCAGGATCTGGATCAGGCACAGTCACCGGTTCGGGCTGGGTGATCTGCGGCTCTGGCGCGGGCGGGGTTGGCGGGGTCACCTCCGGCGCGGGATCCGGGTCTGGCTGGCTCAGATCCCCTGCGGTATCCGCAACCACCGGTGCCGCGCGCTGCTGGCTCAGACGCGCGAACTCCTCGGTCGAGATGATCGCGACATCCTGCACCGCCAATGGCAGGGGTTCAGACGGAAACCAGGCGCCGAACACAACCCAGCCCGCCAGCAATCCGTGGCCTGCAAGAGAGATCTTGGTTCCGGTCTGCACACCCGTGCCCCGCCTATTGCCCGGTATCGTCGACGGCCCGCCCGTCAAGGCTCGGACCACCCACATCGGTCACCAGCCCAACGCTGGAGAACCCACCGGCGTTCAGCGCGCCCATCACCTGCATCACCGCCTCATAGGGGATTGCCCCGTCGGCACGCAGGAACACCTGATCGGAGGACCGCTCCGCCGCGATGGCGCGCAGTTTGGCGATCAGCTCATCCGGGGCCACAGGCGTGGTCTGGATCTGGATTTCACCACTGGCGGTCATGGTCACGGTCAGCGGCTCTTCCTCATCCCCGGGCAAGGCCCCGGCGGCGGTCTTCGGCAGCTCCACCGGCACACCCACGGTCATCAAAGGGGCGGCCACCATGAAAATGATCAGCAAAACCAGCATCACATCAACAAAGGGCGTGACGTTGATTTCCGCCATCGGCCGCGCACGGCTGCGCCGCCGTCCCCGGCGTCGCCCGTTGGCGGCGGAAGGTTGAACCGAGGCCCCCATGGATCAGGAATCCAGCTGACGGCTGAGGATGGTGGCAAACTCATCAGCAAAGGCCTCATAGCTGCCGATGATCCGGTCGCTGTCCGCGCTCAGCTTGTTGTAGAAAATCACCGCCGGAATCGCCGCCAGCAGCCCCAGACCGGTCGCCATCAACGCCTCGGCAATGCCCGGCGCCACAACGGCGAGGTTGGTGTTCTGCTGCTCCGCAATCTCGATAAAGGCGGTCATGATGCCCCAGACGGTGCCGAATAGCCCAACAAAAGGCGCGGTGGAGCCAACAGTGGCCAGGATCGACAGACCACTTTGGACATGTTCGCTTTCCTTGGCGATGGCGACATCCATCGACCGTTCGATCCGCGCCTGCGCGCCGGCAATCAACGCCCCGTCGGTGCGGTGACTGCGCCGCCATTCGGTCATGCCAGCGGCAAAGATCCGTTGCGACTGCCCCTTGGGCTGCGGACCGATCTGATCGAACAGACCATCCAGCGGCTCTCCCGACCAGAAGGCGCGATCAAACTCCGCCGCCTCGCGCCGGGCAAGGCGATAATTGATCAGTTTCTGCAGGATAATGGCCCAGGACCAGATCGACGAGCCAACCAGCATCAGCATCACCAGTTTGACCGTCAGGGTCGCCCGTTCAAATAGCCCCCACATGGAGAAATCAATCTCCTGCGCCAACGCCAGAGTTTCTGCTTCCATGGACCTGCTCTATGTTTTTGGCCGTCTTTCAGCCGTTTTCCGGCTTTCATTTGGCAAAAGGCTATCGCAGTTCAAGGCCAAAAGCCAATGAAACAGCTGTGAGAGCAGCAATTGTTACAGCAATGCGCGAATCTCTGCCGGAAGGCGGATCGGCGCACCGCTCTCGGCATTGACGCAAACCACGGTGACAATCGCGCGAAACAGCTCGGTCTCACCACGGAACACCTGCTGCGACATGGTGAGCCGCGCTGGTGTCACCTTCTGCACTTCGGTCTCGATCCGCAGTTCCTCATCGAATTTGGCAGGGGCGAGGTAATCCGCCTCAATCCGGCGCACCACCCAGATCAGCCCGGCGTCGCGCATGGCGTTCTGATCATTGCCAAGGTTGCGCACCCAGTCGCTGCGCGCTCGTTCGATAAACCGCAGATAATTGGCGTGATAGACGATCCCGCCCATGTCGGTGTCTTCGTAATATACCCGAACCGGGAAGCGGTGAATCATCTGTCTGGGCCTCTCTGGCGACGGCTCAGTGCCGGGTCGGGTTGGCGTCATCTGCGGGCGGCGCTACCGGCGCTTGCAGTCGCGCAAACAGGCGGAGCGCATGGGAGCTGTCGGCGGCAGCAACCGGCATCATCCGATCATAAGCGGCCGCAATCACCCCGGCAATCTCGGGCCGCAGAATGGTGGCGCCGGTGTCCGGCAGCACCGCCAGCGGCGAGGTCTCGGCAAAGGCGCTGTCGCCCCAGGTCAGCATCATCTGCACCGCCTGCGTCAGCGCCAGGGTTTCGGCCGGCAGTTTTGCCATAGCACCGGCCATGCGCAGGAACACGAAACAGGCCTGAATGCCGCCCTGATCGTCAAACCGAAACGCGCGGTACTGGCTGGCGTCCGCCTGTTTCAGACGCGCCACCAGCGGGTCCAGATCCGGGATCAGCCGGTCCAGATCCGGCACGCCCGTCAACTCGTCCCAGTCGCGGAAGAAAAACACCATCAGGTTCGATCCCAGTTCGGGATCGGTCTCCGCCATCTGATGGCCTGCAAGGGTCACCACCGCCTCGATCGCGCCCTTGACGGTGGCCAGGGTGCTGTCCTCCACCCCAAAGACAATCGGCGCAATCGGTCGCCCCCAGCGGGCAAAGGCATAAGTGCCATCGGTGCGGGTAAACAGGGCTTCGATCTCGGCTGGGGTCATTATACGGCTCTCCACTCGGACTGCGGTCTTATGGGCGCTTAATGCCCGCTTGCGGGATCAACGACAAGGGTTGCGACCGGCTGCCACCCTGCATCTGCTGGCCTGAAATATCCCCGCCGGAGGCCGTGACGCGCGGGGCGCGGCGCGTCCATCAGGGTTTGCCACGTAGGTCAGCAGCTATGACCAAATGTTTCGCGTGCGAAACATACGCTAAAATTGAATCCAATTCTTCAAAGCCACCTTAACCCTTTGCGGCGGATTTGACGCCAACCCGCGCGCATGCTAACGCTGGGCCACATCAGGTGGCGCCCTATAGCAACAGGTCGCCCTGCCCCCGCGGCGGCGTCAATCCAAGGTGGGTCCAGGCCTTATGCGCCAGCATTCGGCCGCGCGGCGTGCGCTGAATCAGCCCCTGTTGCAGCAGGTAAGGTTCGATCACCTCCTCCAGCGCGTCGCGGCTTTCGCTCAGCGCAGCGGACATGGTTTCGATCCCGACGGGTCCACCGCCATAGTTCTCTGCCACCATCCGCAGATAGCGCCGGTCGGCGCCGTCCAGACCCAGCTGATCCACCCCGAGCCGCGTCAGAGCGCCATCGGCCAGCTCCCGGGTGATGGTGCCATCGCCCTCGACAACCGCGAAGTCCACGACGCGGCGCAGGAGCCGTCCGGCGATCCTGGGTGTGCCGCGGGCGCGCCGCGCGATCTCGCGGGCGCCGTCATCATCGGCGGGGGCCCCCAGCTTACGGGCATTGCGGCTGACAATCTCAAACAGCTCATCAATGGTGTAGAACTGCAGGCGGGTCGGGATGCCGAAACGGTCGCGCAGCGGTGTTGTCAAAAGACCCATGCGGGTGGTGGCGCCAACAAGAGTGAAGGGCTGCAACTCGATCCGCACAGTGCGCGCGGCCGGCCCCTCGCCGATCACCAGATCCAGCTCAAAATCCTCCATCGCCGGATAGAGCACCTCCTCCACCGCCGGGTTCAGCCGGTGGATTTCGTCGATGAACAACACATCACGCGCCTCAAGATTGGTGAGGATCGCCGCCAGATCGCCGGCCTTGGCCAGCACCGGGCCGGAGGTCATGCGGAAGTTCACGCCGAGTTCACGGGCGACAATCTGCGCCAGCGTGGTTTTGCCCAAACCGGGGGGGCCATGAAACAGCGTGTGGTCCATCGCCTCGCCCCGGCGGCGGGCGGATTCGATGAAGACGCGCAGATTGGCACGGGCCTCGGCCTGACCAATGAATTCGCCCAGCCCCTGCGGACGCAAAGCGCGGTCGGTGTCGCCTGCGCTGTCTTCCGGCAGCGGTGTGGGGCGCAGGGTGGGGTCGGCGTCAATCATGGTCCCGCTTTCTGGCATATGTTTTGTCCGGCCGAAGGCCGGGCAGCGCCCGACCCTCCCCACGGGAGGGCGCTTCGCACCCACCCAAGCTCAGGCGCTGCTCTTTCCGTGTCATCATCACCCTTTCGGCGCCAGAAGACGCAAGGCGGCGCGGATCAGCTCAGCCTCATTGGCGTCCGGGTAGGTGGCGGCAGCTTCGGCCACGGCGGCGGCGGCATCCGATGGGCCATAGCCCAGATTGCCAAGCGCGGAGAGCGCCCCCGCAGAGGCGGCAGCGGCACCGGAGGGGGCCTTTGGCGGTGCCTTGCGGGGCGTCTTGCCGGTCTCCACCGGCGCGACGGATTCAACGACATCCAGACCGGGACCGTCCATGGCATCGGCGATGGTGCCGCCCATGGCCATCACGCCCGGTGCCTTGTCCTTCAGATCCAACACGATGCGCTGCGCCGTTTTTGGACCAACGCCCTTGGCCGCCTTCACCGCTGCCCAGTCGCCCAGAGCAATGGCGCGGCTGACGCCATCGGGGCCAAGCGCGCCCAAGATCGCCAGCGAGACCTTGGCCCCCACCCCCTGCACCGAGGTCAGCAGGCGGTGCCATTCTTTTTCAGCCAGCGAGGGGAAGCCGTAGAGCTGCATCAGATCCTCGCGCACCACCATATCGGTATAAAGCGCCACCGCCTCTCCCGCGCCGGGAAGCGTGGCGAGAGTGCGGTCAGAGCAAAAGACGATGTAGCCGACACCGCGCACGTCGATCAGCACATGGTCAGTGCTGCGGTATTCCAGTCGTCCGGTCAGTTTTCCGATCACGCGCGCTTCTCCTTCAGCTGGCGGGCCTGCGTACCCCCATAAAACGCATGACAGATGGCAATGGCCAGAGCATCTGCCGCATCGGCGTTTTTGGGCAGACATCCGGGCAGCTGCAGTTTCACCATGTGCAGGATCTGTTCCTTGGCCGCGTGGCCGACGCCGACGACGGTTTTCTTGACCCGGTTCGGGGCGTATTCGCCCACTGGCAGACCGGCCTGTGCCAGCGTCATCAGCGCGACACCGCGGGCCTGCCCCAGTTTCAGCGTGCCGGCGCCGTCTTTGTTCACGAAGGTCTGTTCAATGGCCGCCTGATCGGGACGGTAGGCCGCGATCACCTCGATCACCTGATTGTGGAGGGACAGCAGCCGCTCCCCCAGATCATCACCATCGGAGGTGCAGACGCCGTTTGCGACATGGCTCAGACGGGTGCCCTGTGATTCGATCACGCCCCAACCGAGGTTCCGCAACCCCGGGTCGATGCCCAGTATCCGCATGTCTGCCCTATCCCTGCCTGCCCCGGCAGATGGCCGAGTGGTCATTATTGTCGCAGGATTAGCACAAAACGCGAACATATCCAACCGCTTTCCCCCTGGATCGGGCACCAAATATCCGGCCTGAGACCGCGTGCGGATTGCCGGTTTTCGGCGGAATGCCCCAATCCTGTTCTGAAAACGACCACCCATATTATTGAAACCGACATTCCCGCGTTGCGCATGAAAAATCCGCAGAATTCCCTTGTTTTTATGGGTAATAAGCCATGCGTTTTGCGCATGGGACACATGCAATTTCGGCGATTGTCAGCGGCTTTTCTCCTCACTAAGTGCCGTCCATCGCCCCATGGCGAAGAGATTCATTCAACCTCCGAAAGGACGAGGACATGGCTGCATTTGACACCACCCGCACCACCTATGGCACCAGCAGCCTGTTTGGCCGCTTGAGCGCCAAGACCGCCAGCCTGCTGGCAGCGTTTGTCGACTGGAACGACGCCCGCACCACCCGCCAGACTCTGGGTCAGCTGAACGACCGCGAACTGGCCGATATTGGTCTGTGCCGCGCGGACATCGACCGCATTGCCGAGGGCAAGCCGGTCTTCTGAGGTCTGATCCCGCTCCGGTGCTGCCGGGCGGTCGATCATTCGGAATATGAAAAACGCCGCCTCCTGACGGAGCGCGGCGTTTTCTATAGGTCTGGTTTGCAGATCTGCGCCTCGGCGACACCCTGCTGCGTCGGACATGACTGCGCGACCGTTTTATGTCGGATGCCCCCCAGCGCCCGACACCTGGCCCGCCAGCCTGCCCCTCTACCGCAGCACAGGCCCGATCTTCTCGGCCAGGAACTGCGACACGGGATCCCGCTGCATAACAAATGCACCGGCTTTCTCCAGCCCGGTTCCTGCCCGCAGCTGATCGACACGGTGGTCGTAGCTGCCAAATCCCAGCGCTGCCATCAAGAACCCCTTGAACAGCAGAAACGCCGCGACAAACAAGATCACCGACCGGCCGGAAATCCGCGACTGTACCCGTCGCGGCGCCACCACGATCAACCCATCCGCGCGCACCTTAGCGGTGTAGCCGCGCGCCATGGCCCCGTGTTTGCGCTCCAGTCGGTCAAGCCGAGCGTAGAAATTGTTACTCTGTTCACCCATAACCAAAACCCTGCAATGGCTCCCACCATCCACATCTTAATGCTTAGGTAGGTAATGAGACCATTTTGGGGCGGGTCGTTAAAATGCTCAACAAACTTGAATGATTCAGCCTGTTTTCTGCAAAAGCAGCGTCGTCCAGTCACCAATCTCACTGCGCTGGACCAGATTGATGCCATTTTGTGCATAAACGCCCTGCACCTCATCCGCCTGTTCATTGAGCAGACCGGAGAGAATCGCATAGCCATCGCTGCGCAGATGCGCCGCCACATCCGGTGCCAATGCAACCAGAGGGCCCTTCAGGATGTTGGCGAAGATCAGATCGAAGGGCGCGGCCTCAGCCAGGGCCGGAGCGTCAAAGCCCGCGGCCTCAAGACAGTGAACACGGCCTTCCATGTCGTTGGCCTTCAGATTGGCCTCAGCCACATCCACAGCGACCTGATCAATATCGCTGGCCAGAATCTGCCCGTCCCAGACACGCGCGGCCGCCATCGCCAGCACAGCTGTGCCACAGCCGATATCAGCCACTTTGTCACCGACGAAGCCATCCTCGATCAGCGTGTCCAGCGCCTTCAGACAGCCCAATGTGGTGCCGTGGTGGCCGGTGCCGAAGGCCATCGCCGCCTCAATCAGCAGCGGGATGCGATCAGTCGGCACCTTATCGGCATCGTGGCTGCCGTAGACAAAGAACCGGCCCGCCTCAACCGGGGCCAGTTCGCGGCGCACATGGGCCACCCAGTCGGTTTCCGGCAGTTCGGAGATCACAAAAGGCTGGGCGTCGAACATGGTCGCCAGCAGCGCCAGACCGGCCTCATCCGGGGTCTCGGTGAAATAGCCGCCAACCTCCCAAAGGCCGGAGCCATCCTCAACCTCAAACACGCCAAGGCCGGTGGGCTCCGGCGTCAGACGCTCCATTGCTTCGCCGAGCGCTTCAGCGGGGGCTTTTCCGGTCAGGGTGGTGAGGGCGGTGAAGGTGGGCATGGCGGTCTCCGGGCAATGGTTGCACAGCGCCTAGGCCCGTCGGCGGCGCAGGTCAAGAGCTGGCGGCGCAGGTCTGCCGGGGCCAACCGGGGGCAGCGCCCGCGTTGATGCAGGGTCAGATCTGGCGCGCGTCGGCTTACTCTGCCGGGGCGGCGCTGCGCCATTTCACAAAGATCGTCTCATTGCCCGGCTCCGGATGGCGCGGGATCAACAGCGACAGGGTGAGCGAGATCAGCGCCATACAGGCCGCCAGCGCAAAGACCGCAGCCGGGGAAACCACCCACAGCAGACCCAGCGTGACAGGCAAAACCACCGCAGCGATATGGTTGATGGTAAAGGCCACGGCAGCTGTCGGCGCAATATCAGACGGGTCGGCGATTTTCTGGAAATAGGTCTTCAGCGCCAGCGCCAGCCCAAACAGGATATGGTCCACCACATAAAGCACCCCGGCCAGCACCACGCCCCAGCTGAACCAGTAAAGCCCGCCATAAGCGGCAAAGACCAGCGCCAGCCCGGTGTATTCAAAAATCAGCGTCCGGCGTTCACCAAAGCGGGCGACGGCACGGCCCAACAGTGGTGCCGCGATCATATTGATCATCAGGTTGATCAGATAAAGGCTGGTCAGCTCATGCACCGCAAAGCCGAATTTCTCCACCATCATAAAGCCGGCAAAAACAACAAAGATCTGCCGCCGCGCGCCGGCCATGAACTGCAGCGCATAATAGAGCCAGTAGCGGCGCCGCAGGATCAGGCGTTTGGTCTGCGGATGCGGGGCGTCGAATTGCGGATAGGCCAGCAGGCAGAAGATCGCCAGAACCGTGGTGGTGCCTCCGGCCAGCAGAAAGACGATATTATAGGTGAGGCCCAGCGGCTCCCACAGCAGCGCGATCAGGCTGTAGACCACCAGCGTCGCCGCCGATCCCGCCGCCACCAGCCAGCCCAGGATCTGCGGCGCGCGGGTCTTTGGCAGCCATTGCAGCTGCAGCGACTGGTTCACTGTCTCATAGTAATGAAACCCGATGGAGCTGAGCAGCGTGATCGTGAGCAGCCCGCCAAGGCTGGGAAACCAGGCGGTGACTGCCGTCGCCACGCCCAGCATCATCAAGGAAACCAGCCCCAGCACCTGTTCGCGCACAAACAGGATCACTGCGATGACGCCAATGGCCAGAAAACCCGGAATTTCCCGCACCGTGTGCAGCAGGCCAATGTCTGCCCCGTCGAAATTCGCAGCCTCAATGACGAAGTTGTTGAGCAGCGCGCTCCAGGTGTTGAAGGCGATCGGCATGGTCAGCGCCATCACAAACAACAGAGTTGTCGGGCGGCGCCAGAGCGGCATGGAAGCGGCAGCTTCGGTGGGGACAGGCTTGAACATGCTTCAGCAGATACGCCTATCCGCCCCATCAGGCGAGGGAAAAAGCGCCGCGCACATCTGATCTGCATCAATGCACGGAGCAGCTCGGCCTCATATTCAGATTTTCGAATGGCAATGAGAGGCTGATGCGATGCCAGAACTGGTTGAGATCATGGACTGGGCAGGCGAGCCATTGACAGCGGCGCTGCTAGGCCTGCTGACCGGGGGAATTTTTGGTGTCGCGGCGCAGCGGTCGCGGTTTTGTCTGCGCGCGGCCACCGTGGAATTTGCCCGTGGCCGTCTGGGGGACCGGGTGGCGGTCTGGCTCCTGACCTTTTCCACCGCGCTGGTCTGGGTCCAGGCTGGGCACTTGGTGGGCTGGATCGATACCGATGAGGCACGGATGATGGCGGTGCCCGGCAGCTGGTCCGGGGCCATCCTTGGCGGGGTGATCTTTGGCATTGGCATGGTGCTGGCGCGGGGCTGTTCCGGGCGGCTGTTGGTGCTGGCGGCGACCGGCAATCTGCGCAGTGTGGTCTCCGGGCTGATTTTTGCGGTGGTCGCACAGATGAGCCTCGCCGGGTATCTGGCACCGCTGCGGGACTATCTGGCCGGTCTCTGGATCACCTCGGGCGGGCGCAATCTGGATCTGCTGGCGGCCTTTGGCCTGCCGGATTGGTCCGGGTTGGCGTTGGGGCTGGGCATGGCGGCTCTCGCCCTTGGGGTCGCGTTGCAAAACCGTATCGGCGCGGCGCGGCTGATCTTTGCCTCTGGTGTCGGCTTTGCGGTGGCGCTTGGCTGGGGGCTGACATCGGGGTTGGCGCAGGTGGCGTTTGATCCGGTGCAGATCGAAAGCGTGACCTTTACTGGCCCATCGGCACGGATGCTGATGTTCTTTCTGGATCGCGCCTCGGTGCTGGAATTTGATATCGGGCTGGTCGCCGGGGTGTTTGGTGGCGCGATGCTCGCAGCCGCATTGGCGGGCGAGATGCGGATTCAGGCCTTTGATGGGGCGGTCACCATGCGCAAGGCCATGATTGGCGCGGCGCTGATGGGGTTTGGCGGCATGCTGGCCGGGGGCTGCGCAATCGGCGCCGGTGTCACCGGTGGGTCGATCTTTGCGGGCACCGCCTGGCTGGCGCTGTTTTCGATGTGGGTCGGGGCCGTGCTGACGGATCTGCTGGTGGATCAGCGCGGCGTGGCGGCCTCCGCCTAGACAGGGTACGAGGCGCGGCCCTGATTCATCTGCCCTGTTTTTCGACCGGACTTCAGAAGAAATTCTGCGGATCAATATCGACCGACAGACGCAGATCCCCCTTGAGGCGCGCCGGTTTGATCCAGCGGGCGATGGCGTCCTGCAGGGGGGTGCCCTTGCTGGCCTTGATCAGCAGGCGCACTCGGTGGCGACCGCGAATGCGGGCAATTGGCGCCGGGGCCGGGCCAAAGACCTGCGCGCCGATCTGGCGCAGCGGCATGTCATTGCGGGCCAGTGCCATCCCCAGATCCATAACGGCAGGCAGCTCCGGCCCGGAAAGGACAATGCCGGCCATCCGCCCATAGGGGGGCACGCCTGCGGCCTCGCGTTCGGCGGCTTCGGCTTTCCAGAAGGCTTCTTCATCACCGGAGAGGATCGCCCGGATCACCGGGTGTTCGGGTTGGAAGGTCTGCATCAGGGCTTCGCCCGGTTTGTCGGCGCGCCCGGCCCGGCCTGCAACCTGCCGCATCAACTGGAAAGTGCGCTCCGCCGCGCGCAGGTCAGAGCCTTGCAGGCCCAGATCGGCATCAATCACGCCAACCAATGTGAGCAGCGGGAAGTTATGCCCCTTGGCCACCAGCTGGGTGCCGAGGATGATGTCAGCCTCGCCTGCGGCGATCTCCTCGATCCGTTGTTTCAGGGCGCGGGCAGACCCAAAGAGGTCAGACGACAGCACCGCAATTCGCGCCTCCGGGAACAGCGCGGCGGTTTCCTCACCCAACCGTTCGATGCCGGGGCCGACAGGGGCCATCTTGCCCTCGACCTGACAGGTCGGGCAGGCGTCCGGTACCGGTTTGGTCTCACCGCATTGGTGGCACATCAGGCGCTTCATGAAGCGGTGTTCGACCATGCGGGAATCACAGTGGTCGCAGGTCACATGGCCGCCGCAGGCGCGGCAGATGGTGACGGGCGCAAAGCCCCGGCGATTGAGAAACAGCAGCGATTGCTCACCCCGTTCGATCCGCGCAGTCATCGCCTGCTTCAGCGTCGGTGAGATCCAGGTCGAGGCGGGAAGTTTTTCCGCCCGCATATCAATCGCGCGCATCTCCGGCAGGACGGCTGAGCCAAAGCGCGCCGCGAGATCGAGCCTTTTGTATTTGCCCGCCTCAGCATTGGCCCAGGTTTCCAAGCTGGGCGTTGCCGAAGCCAGCACCACCTGCGCCGAACACATGGCCGCGCGCAGCACCGCCATGTCGCGGGCATTATAACAGACGCCTTCGTCCTGTTTGTAGGAGGTGTCATGTTCCTCATCCACGATGATGAGGCCGAGATTCTGATAGGGCAAAAACAGGGCCGAGCGTGCGCCGATTACCAGCTGCGCCTTGCCCTGCCCCACCATGCGCCAGACCCGGCGGCGTTCGGTCATCGTCGCGCCGGAGTGCCATTCCGCGGGCGTCGCGCCAAAGCGCTGCTCGACCCGTTTGAGAAATTCTGCCGTCAGCGCGATTTCCGGCAACAGCACCAGCGCCTGACGGCCTGCACGCAGGGTGGCGGCGACCGCCTCCAGATAAACCTCGGTCTTGCCCGAACCCGTGACGCCCTTCAGGAGGGTGGTGCCGTAGCGGCCACTGGCAACGCCCTCGCCCAGGGTGGTGGCGGCGGCAGCCTGATCTTCGGTCAGGGTCTTGCCGGGCAGATCCGGATCCAGACGAGGATAGGGCAGATCGCGGGGCGCGTCCTCCTCGCGCAGGGCGCCCTGTTTCACCAGCCCTTTGATCACCGAGGTTGTGACCCCGGCCAGATCCGCGAGTTCCTTCGCCGTGAACGCCAGTCCGCGATATTCATCCGCCGCCGCAAGCACCCGTTCGCGGGGGTCTGTCATGCGGTCGGGCATCTGGCCTGTCGGACGCAGTACCTTGCGCATGGACACAGGGTCAGAAAGGCCGGGCGCACGGGTGGCCAGCCGCAGCATCGCCGGCAAAGGGGTCAGTGTGTAATCGGCGGATTTGCTCAGGAACTGGCGCATCTCGTCGCGCATCGGGGCCACGTCCAGCACCCGGTTCACCGGGCGCAGCTTGGCCGAATCGAAATCCCCGGCCCCCGGCCCCCAGATCACCCCAAGAACGCGGCGCGGGCCCAGCGGCACCTCGACATAGGCGCCCAGATGGCAGCCACCTTCGGGGGCGCGGTAGTCAAGAACGCGGTCCAACGGCTGTGTTGTCAGCACGCCAACCCGCTCGCCCTCGTTGAAAAATGCCTGCTCCTGCACGCTGCTTGCCTCTTTTGCCCGGTGGGGATGATGACCCCAAAGCGATGCCCGGCAATCGACGCCGGGCGCACGGGGGGTTTTTAAAGCCTCCGCCATCAGGTAAAGGCTAGCGCAATCAAGGCCAACCCATCCAGAGGACCCTAGCCGATGAAATTCTTCGTAGACACCGCTGAAATCGACGCCATTGCCGAGCTGAACGCATTGGGCATGGTGGACGGCGTGACCACCAACCCGTCGCTGATCAAGAAGTCCGGCCGCGACATCATCGAAGTCACCAAGGAGATCTGTGATCTGGTGGATGGTCCGGTGTCTGCCGAAGTGACCGCAACCGATGCTGACACGATGATTGCCGAAGGCCGCAAGCTGGTCGAGATCGCCGAAAACATCGCCGTCAAAGTGCCGCTGACCTGGGACGGTCTGAAGGCCTGCAAGACCCTGACCGACGATGGTCATATGGTGAATGTGACGCTGTGCTTCTCTGCCAATCAGGCGCTGCTGGCGGCCAAGGCCGGCGCGACCTTCATCTCGCCCTTCATCGGTCGTCTGGACGATATCAACCTCGATGGTATGGACCTGATCGAAGACATCCGCACTGTCTATGACAACTACGGGTTCGGCACCGAGATCCTTGCCGCCTCCATCCGCAGCGCCAACCACGTGCTGGAAAGCGCGCGCATCGGTGCCGACGTGATCACCGCGCCGCCCGCCGTGATCAAGGGCATGATCAACCACCCGCTGACCGACAAGGGTCTGGATGCCTTCCTCGCCGACATCAAAGCGGCGAACATCAAGATCCTGTAAGCCGCAGGGCACCGGACAGGTTTCAGGAGGGGCGGCCCGGTGGGCGGCCCCTTTTTCATTGGCGGATGCCCCTCCCCCGGTGCCGGCGGCGGTGCGCCGGTGGCAGGGAATTTTTTACCACGCTTGCGCGAAACCCGTGTTATAACTCCGGCAAAACCCATCAGAGGTCACAAAGAGCAGAACATGAGCACGACGGCAGAACTGGAAGACACTCTGCGCCAGGCGATCCTGGCCAAACCCGACGCCCTGTTGGAAGATCAAAGCGTGATGAATGCGCTGGTCAGCGCCAATGAGCGCGCAATGGGGTCCAATATTGTGGACCTGCGCGGCATCGCAATGGAGCGGATGGAGGCCCGGCTGGACCGGCTGGAGGACACCCATCGGTCCGTGATTGCGGCGGCTTATGAGAACCTTGCCGGGACCAACCAGATCCACCGGGCGGTGCTGCGGCTGCTGGATCCGATGGATTTTGAGAGCTATCTCGGCAATCTCGGCGGTGAGCTGGCGGAAATCCTGCGGGTGGATGCGGTGACGCTGGTGCTGGAAACCGCCCATCCCGAACAGGACGCCGCGGTGCAGCGCATGGATCAGGTGCTGAAGGTGGTCGAGCCGGGATTCGTGGAGCAATACATCAATCCCCAGCGCAATGGCCCCGACCGTCAGGTCACCCTGCGCCAGATGCAGTCCGGCCACGCCCGCACACATGGCGCCAAGGCGGATTTCATCCGCTCCGAGGCCTGTCTGAAACTGGAATTGGGCGAAGGCCGCCTGCCCGGTCTGTTGGTTCTGGGGTCCGAGGATCCGCATCAGTTCACCCCACAGCATGGCACCGATCTGCTGGCGTTTTTTGCAGGCGTTTTTGAACGGTCGATGCGCCACTGGCTGTCGTGACGCCGCCGTCACCTCTGTTGATCTCCCCGGCCTGCCGGGACGCGCTGGAGCAGTGGCTGGCCGGGCTGGCCGCGCTTCAGGGGGCGGCTGAGAACACCGTCACCGCCTATCGCGGCGATGTGGTGGAGTTTCTCGCATTTATGACCCAACATTTTGGCGGCCCGCAGGGGCTGGGGGCGCTGGCGGAGATTTCCACCGGTGATATGCGCGCCTGGATGGCAGCCACCCGCGCCACAGGCACCGGGGCGCGCTCATTGGCGCGCAAGCTGTCGGCGGTCAAAAGTTTCTACACCTGGCTGGCCGAGCGGCAAGGGTTTGAGCCCACCGCCGTCTTGTCGGCGCGCAGTCCCAAGTTCCAGAAAAAACTCCCCCGCCCGCTGGCCGAGGACGCCGCGCGGGCGGTGATCGAAACGGTGGAGTTTCAGTCCACCACCGATTGGGTGGCAGCGCGTGATGTGGCGGTGGTGACGCTGCTTTATGGCTGTGGGCTGCGGATATCCGAGGCCCTGGGGCTGACCGGCGCAGACGCGCCGCTGCCCGCGGTTCTGCGGATCACCGGTAAGGGCGGCAAAGAACGGATCGTGCCGGTGCTGCCTGCCGCGCGTCAGGCGGTGGACCGGTATCTGCGGCTCTGCCCGCATCCGCAGGAGCGGGGCGCACCGTTGTTTCGCGGTGTTCGTGGCGGGGCGCTGAATGCGCGGCTTATTCGCAGCGCCATGGCGCAGGCGCGCGCGCAGCTGGGCCTGCCTGCCAGCGCCACGCCACATGCGCTGCGGCACAGCTTTGCCACCCACCTGTTGGAAGCCGGCGGCGACCTGCGCGCCATTCAGGAGCTGTTGGGTCATGCCTCGCTGTCGACAACGCAGGCCTATACCGCGGTCGATACGGCGCATCTGATGGATGTCTACAACCGCGCCCATCCAAAAGCGTAAGGCCTGCGCAAAACATGCCATCAAAGGGCTGGATTTAACCCGGTAGTAAGGGGCCTGCGCCAGATTGCTGGCGTCAAATCCAGAAGGAGCCCCCGTAATGAGTATCGTTGCCCAAAGTCAGACCACCGACACCGCGCCGCTTGGCGCGCCGTATAATCCCGCCAATCGCAGTGCTGCCAATGCCAGCACATCCGATATCGGCGATGTGGATTTCAGCCAGTTTTATGAGCAGCTTCTGGCGGATCTGGACAGCGATGGCGACCGTGAGATTTCTGATCAGGAATGGGCGGCCTATCGCGCGGGCAAGGCCGCACGCGGTGAATTTGTCGCCGCACAAGGGCCATCTGATACCGGTGAGGCGCCGCAGATCGTGGACAGCCGCAGCCTGACCGAGACGCTGTTTCGCAAGGCGCTGATGGAAGATCCTGCCGACCCGTAGAATGGTGACCCAATGTCGCTGCGGCAGGTGATCCACGGCTGAGCGTTTGCTTTCACGCCGGTGACATGACCACCGCCCAAGACCCGAATTTCCGCGCATAGGCGAGACGTTTTTCCATTGACCACTTGCGAGGGTGCGGGAAATTCGCCATCAGGGGCGTATGACACCTCAGTATCGTGCCCTCTCCGTTCATCTGCTGACCGCCACCGGCGCGGTTTTTGCAATCCTTGCCATGTTGGCTGCGGCTGATGCCAAGTGGAGCCTGATGTTTGTCTGGCTTGTCGTGGCCTTTGCCGTGGATGGGGTGGATGGGCCGCTGGCGCGGCATTATGAGGTGAAGCGCTACGCGCCAGAATTTGACGGTGTGCTGCTGGATCTGATCATTGATTACCTCACCTATGTGTTCATCCCGGCCTTTGCGCTGTTCAAATCCGGGTTGATGGCGGGGTGGACCGGTTGGGTGGCGCTGATTGTGATCACCTTTGCCAGTGCCTTGTATTTTGCCGACACGCGGATGAAGACGAAGGATAATTCCTTCTCCGGGTTTCCCGGATGCTGGAATATGCTGGTTCTGGTGATCTTTGCGCTGGAGCCGAGCCATTGGACCAGTCTGACGCTGGTCACCCTGCTGGCGATTGCGATGTTCCTGCCGCTGAAGTTCATTCACCCGGTGCGTACCGAACGCTGGCGCAAGGTGTCGCTGCCAATGGCGCTGGCCTGGACATTTTTTGCCGGCTGGGCAGCCTGGGTCGATTTCCACCCGGCAAGCTGGGCGCATTGGGGGCTGGTGCTGACCTCGGTCTATCTGATTTTTGTCGGCATCGCGCAGCAGATCATCCCCGAGAGCAAGGGCTGAGCGGGCCGTCTCAGGCCGATATCGCCAGACTGCGGGTCTCTCTGTGAGACCCGAAACCGGGCTGCGGGCCTGTCGCGTGATGGCGCGATTTGCCGCCACCTAAAGTGACCGTTTCCAATGGCGGACTTGCTCAGGCGGGCCGGTTGAGACCGCGCTGTGGCAGCCTGCGACGGATCAGCGGCTTCACCGGGTGAGGACAGCCACCCGCACGGTCGGATCAGACAGATCTCGCGCGACGGACCCCGTGGTCCACCTTCCCCCGGCAAGATACCCCCTTCGCAAGACGCCGATCAGATCAACAGTCCCGCTGCCCCTTCGTGACGCAAAAGAGCGACCTTGGTCTCAACCCCGCCCGCGCCGGAAAATCCCCCAAGACCTGAGGCGCCAAGCACCCGGTGGCAGGGGATGATCACCGGGATCGGATTAGCGCCGCAGGCATTGCCAACGGGCTGGGCTGCCGCGCCCAGATCCTTTGCGATCTCGCCATAGGTGCGGGTTTCGCCCAGCGGGATCGCCGACATGGCGGCGCAGACCGCACGCTGAAAATCGCTGCCTGCCACCGCCAGCGGCAGGTCGAATGCGGTCAGCTCATGGGCGAAATAGGCGCGCAGCTGGGCCAGAGCCTCAGCCGTCAGGGCCGAGCCTGCGACACCCGCGGGCGCGGCCTGCCACGTCAGGCGAACGATCGCGCCATCCTGCTCCCCCACGCACAGCGTGCCGACAGGTGTTTCAAGGCTGGCCTCTGCCATCTGCTGGGTCGCGGTTTCAGGGGGCTGCACGGGTCCGGTGGTCCTTACGCTTGATGCTTGCACACCTTTGGCAACGTCTGCGGGATCCTGCTCAGCGTCAAGGCGGAACCTCGATCCCGCCGCTGGACCTACCCTTTGGGATAGGAGGCTATGCCTTCGGCAGGGTCGGCTAACCTCAGGTGCCCATGCAATTGCACTCAATTTTAGTAAAACTGGGTCTCAAGTTATGAAGAAGGTCAGTCACCATGCATATCACCACCCAAGGAAATATCAGCGTTTACCGCATGCTGAATGGTCACATGAGTGGGCAGGCGGCGACGAAACAGGCGCAGGCCCAGCAGACCGGACAACTGCCGGGCGGGCTGGAAACTGCCGCCTCCCTGGCGAAGACGGCCAATGCCGTGTCCCAGCAGGCAGCCCTGACCGGACCCAGCGAAGGCGGAAGCCTGATGGCCGTCGGCACCCAGCATCTGCGCACTGTGGTGCAACAGACTCTGCAGGATCTACAATCGGGTTGCCACGCCGGGCCACTTCCGACCAGCGAAGTGATCGCCCAGAACAAATATCGCGCGGCGCTGCGGGCGATGGGCTGATCCGGCCCGGATTGCCTGCCTTGCGCTGACGAGAAAACCCCCGGCGTTCTTTGGCACCATACCCCCGTCAAAGACGTCAAAAGAAGCGCGCCGCCCGCCCCATCGAGGGGTGGGCGGCGCGCAGATCCCGTTGGGGATCTGAGATCACCGCTGTCCGGGGCAGCACCGGCTACCCACCTGGACGGATCGCTCTCTTAGCTCAGCGCCGCATCGCAGCGCCCGCAGACGCCCGCGTGGCTGTGGTTGCCAACATCGGGCAGGATCTTCCAGCAGCGCTGACATTTGTCGCCATCGGCCTTCTCAAACACCACCGACACGCCATCGACCTCGGGCATGCGGAAGGCTTCTGCCGGGGCCGGATCGCCGCTGAGGGCGATATCGGAGGTGATGCAGACATCGGCAAAATTCACCGATTTCAGCGCCTCCAGCACCTCCGGATCGCGCACATGCACCACCGGCGCGGCCTCCAGCGAGGCACCGATCACCTTGTCCACGCGCTGCACCTCAAGGGCGGCGGTGACCACACGGCGGGCCTGACGGACCTTGGCCCATTTCGCGGCCAGCGGCTCATTCAGCCAATCCGCCGGGGTCTCGGGAATGTCCTGCAAATGCAGCGAGCTATCCTCACCGGGGAAGCGTTCCAGCCAGACCTCTTCCATGGTGAAGACCAGGATCGGCGCCAGCCAGGTTGTCAGGCGGTGGAACAGAATGTCCAGCACGGTGCGGGCCGCACGCGCGTTCAGCGTATCGCCATCGCAGTAGAGCGCATCCTTGCGGACATCGAAATAGAAGGCCGACAGATCCACGGTGGCAAAGTTGAACACCGCCGAGAAGACGCCCTGGAAATCAAAGGCCTGATAGCCGGTGCGGACCTTGTGATCCAGCTCCGCCAGACGGTGCAGGACCCATTGTTCCAGCTCCGGCATATCCGCAGGCTCGACCCGCTGATCTTCGGAGAAATCCGCCAGGCTGCCGAGCATATAGCGCATGGTATTGCGCAGGCGGCGGTAGCCATCGGCCACGCCTTTCAGGATCTCCGGCCCGATGCGCTGGTCGGCGGTGTAATCGGTCTGCGCCACCCAGAGACGCAGGATATCAGCGCCATACTGCTGGACGATTTTCTCGGGCACGATGGTATTGCCGAGCGATTTGGACATCTTGTTGCCCTTCTCGTCCAGCGTGAAGCCATGGGTGACCACATTGCGATAGGGCGCGCGCCCCTTGGTGCCACAGGCCTGCAACAGCGAGGAGTGGAACCAGCCGCGGTGCTGGTCGGTGCCTTCCATATAGACGTCGGCGATGCCGTCCTCGGTCCCGTCTTCACGGTCGCGCAGCACAAAGGCGTGGGTGGAGCCACTATCGAACCACACGTCGAGCACGTCGAACACCTGATCGTACTCCTCAGGGTTCACGATGCCGTCCAGCATCTTGTCCTTGAAGCCATCGGTGTACCAGACATCGGCGCCGTGCTCCTCGAACTCAGCCACGATGCGGGCGTTCAACTCCTCGTTGCGCAGGAGGAAATCGGGATCAGTCGGCAGCACACCCTTCTTGGTGAAGCAGGTGAGCGGCACGCCCCAGGCGCGCTGGCGCGACAGCACCCAGTCCGGGCGGCTTTCGATCATGGAATAGAGACGGTTGCGACCGGTCTGCGGAGTCCACTGCACCAGCTGATCGATGGAATTGAGCGCGCGGGTGCGGATGGTGTCGCCCATCTCGCCCATGCCGTCGTCCAGCTCGCGGTCGACGGAGGCAAACCACTGCGGCGTGTTGCGGAATACGATTGGCGCCTTGGAGCGCCAGGAATGCGGGTAGCTATGAGTAACGCGGCCCCGGGCGATGATGCCACCGGCCTCAACCAGCTTGGCAATCACGGCGGTGTTGGCTTTGCCTTCCTTGCCCTTCTTGTCAAAGACCTGAAGCCCGGCAAAGAACGGCACATGCGGCAGAAACTCGGATTCTTCGCCCACATTGTGGGTCATGCGGTCAATCCAGTTGCGCGCCACGAAACACTCGTAGTCATCGGCACCATGGCTGGGCGCGGTGTGCACAAAACCGGTGCCCGCATCATCGGTGACATGATCGCCATCGATCATCGGCACGTCATAATCCCAGAAGCCGTTCGCGCCCTCGATGCCCTTGAACGGATGGTTCAGGGTCAGGCCATCAAGTTCGGAGGCCTCGACATCGCGGACCTTGGTGAATTCGGTGACGCGGGACTTCTCCAACGCGTCTGCGGCCAGCGCATCAGCAAAGAGATACAGCTCACCCGGTTTGGTCCAGCTCTCTTCCTGCGTGGCGTCGACGCGGTAGAGGCCATAGGCGACCTTCGGGTTATAGGCGACGGCCTTGTTCGAGGGGATGGTCCAGGGGGTGGTGGTCCAGATGACCACGCGGGCATCAAGCAAATCTCTATTGGTGAGTTCAGCACCTTCGCCGGGCACAATCCGAACACTAAACGGTACCCAGATCGTGTGCGACTTGTGGTCGTGATATTCGATCTCCGCCTCGGCCAGGGCGGTTTTCTCGACCGGGGACCACATCACGGGTTTGGAGCCCTGATAGAGCGTGCCGTTCATCAGGAATTTCTGGAATTCCCCCGCGATCACCGCTTCGGCGTGGTAGTTCATGGTGAGGTACGGATCATCCCAATTGCCGGTGATGCCGAGACGCTTGAACTCCTCGCGCTGGATGCCGACCCACTCATCGGCAAAGGCGCGGCATTCCTGACGGAAGTCGACAACCGGCACTTCGTCCTTGTTCTTACCCTTCTTGCGGTACTGCTCTTCGATCTTCCATTCGATCGGCAGGCCGTGGCAGTCCCAACCCGGCACGTAGCGCGCATCAAAGCCCATCATCTGGTGCGAACGCACGATCATGTCCTTGATCGTCTTGTTCAGCGCGTGGCCGATGTGCAGGTGACCGTTGGCGTAAGGTGGGCCATCGTGCAGGGTGAAGGGCTTGCGTTCCGCGTCCGTGCCCTTGGCGGCGGCGGCCTTTTCGCGGAGTTTGTCATAGACGCCAATCTGGGCCCAACGCTCCAGCCAGCCCGGCTCCCGCTTGGGCAGGCCCGCGCGCATCGGGAAATCGGTTTTGGGCAGATTGAGGGTGTCTTTGTACTCAGGCGTCTGAGGCGTGTCGGCACACATGTGCAGCGTCCTTTGGATGATCTGGTCGTGTTTTGGGATATTCGGTTCGGTGCGATGGCTCAAGCACCTTTGCCCGGCGGCTCACGTGGTCAGAGCGCCGGGGATATAATTCGAATAATGATGGCCGCAACATGGGACATGGAGGCCTTATAGGGCTGTGCTCTGCCAGCGTCCAGAGCGGATCAGCCCGCCTTAGTCTCGGCACGCTGGATGAGCCGACGCATCTGCGCAGCAGATATGGTCGAGACGGCATTAGCCTCGGCAACCAGATTTACCTTCAAGTGTTCAATCCACTCGTGCTCTGCGCTCAGGGCCTTACTGTTCTTAAGCTTTCTATAAAAAATAGCATCCAGAACCCGAAGGGCGGTGGCACGGTCCCTCTGTGAGAGTTTGAAAATGGCTTCAGCGGCAGCCAAGCAGTCCATATAATGAAGGATGGGTGTCTCCCAGTAGCTTACCCCTTCACCTGTATTCTTTTCCAGCAAATCAAGAAATGTTTCTGGCTGGTCCTGAAGATAACCCAGTAATTCAGATGCCCTCTCTGGCAGTTTCCCTGCGAAGGCTTGATCCATGAGTTTACGTATGAGAAGGCATAGGCCTTTTCCTTTAGGAGCAGGCTCGAAACCATACCCCTCGTATGAAATGGTTCCACTGGTCCAATCAAATCCATACTGTTCATGAACAGCCGCAAAGCTTGCAACCCGAGCAGGTAGTATGCCCCGTTTTGACAGTGCCCTCACGTAGCAATAGAACTTGCGAGCCGTTTTCCGTGGGCAAAAATCGTCGCGATACTTGCCCATGAAATTTAGAGCGCCGTAGATCTGAAGAATTTCACCGGGATTAGTCACCTCAAAATTCGTCAGGCTCGCCTCTATTCGGGCAATGATGCCCTCAAGCTCAGCGGTGTCTTGTTCTTCCCAGTTCCACAGGCGGATCCAGTCAGGTGTTTCTTTTGGGGCAGTGAAATGACCTGTCGTTTTGAGTGCAATATTGATTTGTGCGGCAGATGCGTAGCCATCGACAAGAAGGTTGACGCCGAGTTCCGTAGGAAGTGCCCCTCCCCTATAGTTCAGGATATCAGCGTTCGGATGATCCTGCTTCAGCTTGTCCAATAGTGACCCATCTTCGTCCTTGCCAGAGTTCAAATATCGACCTGTTTCCCCTCGTTGTCTCAGACCATCTTTGTCAATTACCCCTCCATGATAGGCCATATGAAGTGCCAGGAAGGTTTGTGTGAGGCGCTGCACGGAGGTGGTATGAGCAACCATTTCAGGTTCGATCTGATCAATGAGGTCGGCAGCATCCCGTATAGCACGCAGCAAAAGACGGAGGTTCTGATGCTTTGCCTCTTCAAAAGTCGTTTTCATTATCGCCTGATGTGCTTGCAAGAACCTACGCCCCTGACCATCAGGGATATCACCCCAGATCGCTGCGATAGCTGCATCAACATTTGGTTGGATTGTCACAATCTGACCAACCAGTTTTTCGCGGCTGAGCAAAAAATCGGGACGTTCGGTATGTTTGTCCGAATTCGCAATCAGGATGACGCGCTTACTCTCGTGCTCGACAAAGCGGTTGATCAGCCCCCAAAGCTGTTTCACGGGCAGGCCGCATCGCTCAACATCATCGAAAATGATTGTTTGCGGCAATTTCTGAAGAGCTATTTCTGTGAGGTTTACCTTCGAAGGGTCCGCAGCGAAGCCATACGCTCGAAACGACAAAAGGCCCTTACCTGCACGAACCCAGTTCGCCAGTTTACCGTTGACCCAAGGATTAAGCGCACGAACCAAGGCCCAGTCAAATTCATCAGAGCTGTGGACATTGTAAAGTGACACATAAAGACGTGTGGGATCTGTTTCGCATTCGGTTGCTGCTTTGATAAAGTGGGTTTTTCCGCATCCCCATGGCGCATCAATCAGCAGCGCATATCTAGGCGACTGGAGGTTCAGGTATTTTTCAACAACACGCCTAGTAATCTGATTTGGCAAATCCATGGTCCCGTTCTGTTTTGGGAATGATTTCATGGCTTGGGGCGAAGCTCAACCTACGGGATAAAAGCGTATCAAAAGCGCCGCACAATTGGTCGCAGGGATTGCCCCGCGCGGCGGGTGTACCGGCGGGG